>JANNSB010000680.1:0-7906 GCA_031402175.1 Planctomycetaceae bacterium | reverse complement strand
CATCCACTCCGGCAGGCCCGATCCCGCGGGAAATCGCGCCGTGATCGCGCCAGGCACCGGTCTCGGTGAGGCGGGCATGATCTGGACTGGCGATAAACACCTGCCCTTCGCCTCCGAAGGGGGTCACGCCGAGTTCGGTCCCAGAGGCGCGCTGGAATTCGAACTGGCGCAATACCTGGAACGCAAATTCGGTCGTGTGAGTTACGAAAACGTCCTGTCGGGTCCGGGGCTCGTCAATCTCTACTCGTTCCTCCGTGATACAGCTCGCGGCAGCGAAGCCAAGTGGCGGACTGAAGAAATGCAGCATGAGGATCCCGCCGCCTGCATCTCGCGGGCGGCGATCGAGGGACGATCGCCGTTGTGTGCCGACGCGCTGCGGATGTTTCTCGAAATCTTCGGTCAGGAATCGGGCAACCTCGCGCTCAAACTGATGGCCACCGGCGGCATCTGGCTCGGCGGGGGCATCGTGCCGAAAGTCATCGATTGGCTCACCTCGACGCCGCACTTTCTGGACGGCTTCACGCACAAGGGAAAGCTGAGCCACGTCGTCGAGAAGATTCCCGTGTACGCGATCACGAACGCCTCGTGCGCGTTGCTGGGCGCAGCGAGGTATGCGAGCCAGGAACATACGAGTCCACAATGATGCCGACCGCCATGCTCCCGCGCACGCTCGAACCCGAAGTGATGGACACCTCCGACGACGCGGAGGACTACGATGCGATGGACCACTCGCAGGTCAACCGCATCTTCGTCGCCGACCTGCTGGAGGCCTGCGGTTTGCTTTTCTCCGGCAATGACGTGGTTCGTGCAGTCGACATTGGCACTGGAACGGCACTCATTCCCATCGAACTCAGCAGGCAACTTAGTCATCTTGACCCGCGTGAGCGAGGGCTGCCAATCACTCGACCCTGGCGGATCATTGCCATCGACCTCGCCGCCGAAATGCTGAAGCTCGCTCGCAAGAACATCGATCGCGAAGGACTGGCCGATCGGATCGAACTCGTTCAAGTCGATTCCAAGGCCCTGCCGTTCGACGACGGCTTGTTCGATGTCGTCATGTCGAACAGCATCGTGCATCACATTCCCGAGCCGATCGAATGTCTGAGGGAGATGTGGCGCGTACTGAAACCCAAAGGCCTGCTGTTCGTGCGGGATCTCTATCGACCGGAATCGTCGGAGGTGGTCGAGTCGCTCGTGCGGCAATATGCCGGGGACGAATCATCGCGACAGCAGCAGTTGTTTCGCCAGTCGTTTCATGCCACATTGACCGTGGACGAAATGCGCTCCCTGGTGGCGACATGCGGCATGACGGGAGCCAAATGCCAAATGACGAGCGACCGGCATTGGACGCTGTCGGGCGTGAAACCGTAGCGGCGTCTGTCCCCAGACGCCGGGCGACGCGAGAACGCGTCATTTGATTGGCGAGTCGCAAAAGAGAAGTACGTAATTCTCTTCGTGACTGCGACGCGAGTAAACTTCATCTGGTCGTCGAATCACAACAGGAGGCGCGTCGTCCCCCTTGCTCCCGGCGTCTGGGGACAGACGATGTGCGTTCCCTCTCACGATAAATTATCATCCAGACATGTCCCACGACCTCTACGAAAACCCGCTGAATACCCGCTATGCGTCGCGCGAGATGAGCGGCATCTGGTCCGCTCAGCGCAAGCATTCCACCTGGCGCAGGCTCTGGGTGGCGCTGGCCGAATGCGAACGCGAGTTGGGTCTCGACATTTCGCAGGCGCAGATTGACGAGCTTGCCCGCCAAGTCGATGCCATCGATTTTGAGGCGGCCGCGAAGCATGAGAAGGCATTGCGGCATGATGTGATGGCGCACGTTCACGCCTACCGCGATCAATGCCCGCTGGCCGGTGGGATCATTCATCTGGGTGCGACGTCGTGTTACGTCACCGACAACACCGAACTGCTGCAGATGCGAGACAGTCTGCGGATCATCGCCAACCGTTTGGCGCGGGTGATCGATTCGCTGGCGTCATTCGCCGCCAAGTATCGCGATCTGCCGTGCCTGGGGTTCACGCACTTGCAGCCCGCGCAACCGACAACCGTTGGCAAACGGGCGACGCTCTGGTGCTATGATCTCGTGCTCGATCTGGAAGAGGTCGAACATCGGCTGGCGTCGCTGAAGTTTCGCGGCGTCAAAGGCACCACCGGAACTCAGGCGTCCTTCCTGCAGCTCTTCGATGGCGACCACGCCAAGGTCGAAGCTCTCGACCGCATGGTGGCCGAGAAGATGGGATTCAGCGAGTCCTATCCCGTCACCGGACAAACCTATTCGCGCAAAGTCGATGCTCATGTGCTGGCGACACTCGGCGGCATCGGCCAGTCGTGTCACAAGGCGGGAACTGACCTCCGCATTCTGCAGCATCGTAAGGAGATTGAAGAACCCTTCGAAGAAAAACAGATCGGCTCATCGGCGATGGCGTACAAGCGGAATCCGATGCGGGCTGAGCGGATGTGCTCGCTGGCCCGCTTCGCGATGTCTCTTACCGCGAATGCCGACCAGACGGCCGCAGTCCAGTGGATGGAGCGCACGCTCGATGACAGTGCCAACCGCAGGCTTTCCGTTCCGCAGTCGTTTCTGACGATCGATGCCTCGCTGATTCTGTATCAGAACATCGCACAAGGGCTGGTCGTCTACCCACACGTCATCGCCCGGCATCTGCGGGAAGAGTTGCCGTTCATGGCGACCGAGGAAATCCTGATGGCCGCCGTCCAGGCCGGCGGCGACCGCCAGGAACTGCACGAACGCATTCGAGTCCATTCGCAAGCGGCCGCCCAGCAGGTGAAAGAACACGGCTTGGACAACGACCTGATCGAACGCCTCTGCGGCGACACAGCCTTCGCCGGCCTTTCGCTTCCCGAAACGCTCGATGCCTCGCGCTACGTCGGCCGCGCGCCGGAACAAGTGGACGCGTTCGTGAAGCAAGTCGTGCAGCCGATTCGCGAGCGGTACACGATGGCGCTCAAGGGCGAGAACGAGGAACTGCGGGTGTGACGGCTTCATAGGATAGTGAAGAGTCCAGCCTTTAGGCTGCCGGACAGGCTAAAGCCTGGACTCCCCGCGACACCGCACTGGACACCTTCGCATCGAATCTCAACACTGGTGACTCAACATGTGAACTCAGCCACATCAATCGTTGGAGATTGTTTCGATGCGAGGATTGCTTCCCGTTTACTGCATGATTCTTGGCAGTTGCGCGTTTTCGCAGTTTGTACATGCCGACAACTGGCCGCAGTGGCGCGGAGCGAACGGGGACAGCATTTGCCGCGAGATTGGCCTGCCGACGCAGTGGAGTCAGACCGAGAACGTGAAGTGGCGCTTGCCGCTCGCCGGGTCAGCCGGTGCTACTCCGGTGGTCTGGGAAGACCGCATCTTTCTGACCGCCATCGAGGGTGACGATCTCGTCCTCGTGTGCGCCTCGACTGACGGTGAAATCCTCTGGTCGCGGACGATCGGCACCGGCAATCGAGATGCCCGGTCGGGTGAAGGGAATTCGGCTTCTCCCTCGCCATGCACCGATGGCGAGCATGTGTGGTGCTTCTTCGGCACGGGGCATCTCGCGTGTTACGACTTCGCAGGGAACGAAGTCTGGGCCTGCAACGCGCAGGATCGGTACGGGCGGTTTGCGATTCAGTTTGGTATGACTTCGACGCCGGTGCTCGACGGCGATCATCTCTACTTGCAGCTCATTCACGGCGAGATGCGGGACGACTACATCGTCGGTCTCGTGATTAAGCTCGACAAACTCACGGGTGAAGTAGTGTGGGCCGTCGAACGGCCGACCGAAGCCGTCATCGAAAACAAGCACTCTTACGCATCACCCTTCATCTATGACGACGGCGAGCAGCGCCTGCTGATCGCTCACGGGGCCGACTGCACCACGGCTCATGACCTCGAAACCGGAGACGAGGTGTGGCGGGTGTCGGGGTTGAATGGTCCGTCGAATCTGAATGAGAAGAGTTTCGATCCGACGCTGCGGTTCGTGGCCTCGCCGACGTGCGTGCCAGGGGCAATCCTGATTCCCACGGCCAAGGAAGGTCCAATGGTCGCCGTCAGCGTCGACGGCGATTGCATGGGCGAACTCGGCGAGAGCGATGCCGTCCGCTGGGCGCACGAAGTCACTCCCGACGTCAGTTGCCCGCTCGTAGTCGACGGCCTCGTATACGGACTGATGAAAGACGGCAAGTTCTTCTGCCTCGATCTCGAGACGGGCGAGGAACTTTATTACGAGCGGACGCATGGTTCCGAGCACCGAGCCACGCCGGTCTATGCCGACGGCCACATCTATCTGCCGGCTCGTGATGGGTTCGTCACCGTGGTCAAGGCGGGACGTGAGTTCGAAGTGGTGGCCGAGAACTCGATCCCCGAAGCGATGACGGCCTCGCCGGTATTCTCGAACGGCATACTCTACCTCAGAACGTATGACGCGCTGTACGCGATCGGGGAGTAAAATCGAACAGGCCACACATTGATACTCAGGCGTACGGCGGAGGCGGTGAAGAATGGACCGCGGATTTGGTGGATGACGCGGATCTGAAGCAAGTGTGGAATCGCGCGATCGATCTCAGATCCGCGCGAATCAGTCAAATCCGCGTCATCCGCGGTCCATCCTCCGCAGCTTTGTCTCACACTACATCACTTCGGGCTGTGCACTATCCGACAATGTCGTGCACGACATGCCCATGCACATCCGTCAATCGGAATCGGCGTCCCTGGTGCATGAACGTGAAGCGTTCGTGGTCGATGCCCAGCAAGTGCAGGATCGTGGCCTGGAAGTCGTGCACATGCACCGGGTCGACGGCCACGTTCATGCCCAGGTCGTCGGAGGCCCCATAGGTGATACCCGGCTTGATGCCGCCGCCGGCCATCCAGACTGTGAACGCATACGGATGATGATCACGCCCCCACTTCGGCCGGTCGTTGATGTCACCTTGCAGGAACGGCGTGCGGCCGAATTCACCTCCCCAGATGAGCAGCGTGTCCTCGAGCATACCGCGCTGCTTGAGGTCGGTCAGCAGGGCGGCAGAGGGCTGGTCGGTGTCGCGAGTCTGGTTGTAGAGTTCGGTCGTCACGCTGCCGTGCTGATCCCAGCCGGCATGCATGAGCTGAATAAACTGCACTCCGCGCTCGGCGAGGCGGCGGGCCATCAGACAGTTGTGGGCAAACGTGCCGCGCTCTGTCACGGATGGCCCGTACATATCGAGTATGTGTTGCGGCTCATCCGACAAGTCTGTGAGTTCTGGCACGCTGGTCTGCATCCTGTAGGCCATCTCATACTGAGCGATGCGGGTGCGGATCTCCGGGTCGCCGAATTCCTGATATTGCAGTTCGTTAAGCGTCGCCAGGTCGTCGAGGATGCCGCGACGCATCTCGCGCGTCACGCCGGCGGGATTCGACAGATACAAGACGGGATCGCCGCCCGCCCGGAACTTCACGCCTTGAAACTGCGACGGCAGGAATCCGCTCCCCCAATAGTAGTCGTAGAAGATCTGCCCGCAGCTGGTCCCTTTGCTGACTGATGTCATCACCGTGAACGCCGGCAGGTCATCAGCATCGCTGCCGAGGCCGTAGCTCAGCCAGGCCCCCATCGACGGCCGGCCCGCCATCTCGCCGCCGGTGAGAAAGAACGTGACGGCAGGTGCGTGATTCACCTGCTCGGTGTGCATGCTCTTGATGAAGCAGACATCATCGACGATCTGCGCGGTGTGCGGCATGAAGTCGCTCACCCAGGCTCCGCTCTGGCCGTACTGGTGATACGGTTCGACCGGCGCGAGTACCACCTTGCCGGTCGGGTCGCCCGTCATCGTGCTGAAGCGTTTGCCCTCGAAGTACGACGTCGGCATCGGCTGGCCGTGCATCTCCTGTTGCAACGGCTTGTAGTCGAACAAGTCGGTATGCGTCGGCCCGCCGTTCATGAACATGTAAATGACGCGCTTGGCCCTCGGCGCATGATGCGGTAGCCCGAGCGTGCCGCGGGCGAGCGGTGAGGCGGTGCTGGCTTGATCCGCGGCCGACTCTCGCTGCAGGAGTGATGCATAAGCGGCCGCTCCGACGCCGACGGCGCTGCGGCCGAAGAACTGCCGGCGGGTCTGCAGGGCGCGCTGGTGAGTGTTGGGATCCGTATTCATGACTTCTGTCACTTCGACAACGCCTCATCCAAATTCAGAATCAACGAACACACTCCGGTGAAAGCGGCATGCTCGATGGCATCGAGTTCGGAATCTCGCTCGGAATCGCCGACCTCCAGCAATTGAGTGGCCTGATCGGGGTCGGCGGCATATTGCGTCCTCAAAGCGTCCAGCCGGGACAGCAGAATCTCGCTTTCGTTTTGATTGGGTCTGCGGGATGTCGCAAGTCGAAATGCCATTTCCACTCGTTGGGCATCCTCGTCTGATGCCAACATCACCCTCTGTGCGAGCACTCGTGCGGCTTCCATATAGGTCACATCATTGAGCGTGGTCAGCGCATGGAGCGGCGTGTTGGTGCGGCTCGTGCGGACGGTACAGGTCTGCCGTCGCGATTCGTCGAAGAACATGGTGGGACCGACGATCCGTCGCCAGAATGTGTACAGGCTGCGGCGGTACAGCCCTTCGCCGGTGCTTTGCGGATACGACTTGCCGCCGAACGTGGCTTCCGCCCAGACCCCGTCGGGCTGATAAGGATAGACCGCTGGCCCACCCAGCCGGTTGACGAACAGTCCGCTGGTCGACAGTGCATGATCCCGCAACATCCATGATGGCATCCGGCCGCGCGGGCCACGCGACAGCAGTCGATTCTCGGGATCGCTAGCAATCGACTCGTGCGTGGCGGCCGCAGTCTGACGATAAGTCGCGCTGGTGACGATCGTCCTCACAAGTTGCTTCACATCCCAGCCGCTTCGCACAAACTCGGCTGCCAGCCAGTCAAGCAGTTCCGGATGCGAAGGGCGTTCACCTTGCGAGCCGAAGTTCTCGGTGGTCTTCACGAGTCCGGTTCCGACGAACAACTGCCAGTAGCGATTGACCGTGACGCGGGCCGTGAGCGGATGGGAAGGATCGACGAGCCAGTTTGCCAGCGCCAGTCGATTGATCGTGGCAGCGGCGGGCAGCGGCGGAAAGATCGCAGGCGTGTCGGCGGCGACTTCCTCACCCGGTTGATTGTAGAGGCCCCGGGTCAGCATAAACGTCTGTCGAAGCTGCTCCATGTCCTGCATCACCATCACTCGTGGCAGGCTGTTCAACTGGTTGTCGCGTTCCGTCCGCTTCGCGCGGAAGTCGCGAAGGAGTTGGCCGTACTCAGCCGTGTGCTCATTGCCAAACGCTTCAAGTGCGTCGAATTGCTCATCATTGCGCTCGAAGACCGGCGTGGCGAGGATGCCGCGAATGCTGGCGAGTTCCTCTTCGGCTTCACCCGTCAAGTTGCTCAATTGCTCCAGCAGCGTCGTTTCAGTCTGTTCGACCAGTTGACGGGCCTCCTCAGTCTCGCGCTGCAATCGGTCGCGTTCCGTTTCTTGTTCTTGTGAGCCGATGATGATATTGGGAGGCTGTTGCGGATCGCCCCCTCCGCCGTCCACGGGCGTCTGATTGAAGAACGCGAAGAGCTGGTAGTACTCGCTTCGCGACAGCGGATCGTACTTGTGATCGTGGCAGCGGCAGCATTGCAGTGTCAGCCCCATCCAGACCGTGCCCATCGTCTCCACCTGATCGAAGACGTATTCGATCCGGTTCTCCTCCGCGATCCGGCCTCCCTCGCCGTTGATCATGTGATTGCGGTTGAAACCAGTCGCCAGTCGCTGCTCGACCGTCGGTTCCGGCAACAGATCGCCCGCCAGTTGCCAGACGGTGAACTGGTCATAGGGCATGTTGTCGTTGAAGGCCTCGACCACCCAGTCCCGCCAGGGCCACATCG
>JANNSB010000679.1:0-7499 GCA_031402175.1 Planctomycetaceae bacterium | reverse complement strand
AGCACCCGCCGGTCGTGAAGATGGGGCTTCCCATTCCCAACTCGAAGTTGGGGATGTGGCTGTTCCTCGGCACGGAGATCATGTTCTTCACGGCCTTCATCGGCACATACATCGTGCTGTATTTTGGATCGCCCGGCTGGCCGACGGATTCTCACGATACGCACATCGTGCTCTGGGCCGGGGCGGTGAATACGTTCGTGTTGTTGACGTCGAGCTATTGTGTCGTCGTGGCGCACGAGGCCATGGCTCAAAGGAACTTCGGGAAGGCCAGGCTGTACTTGATCTCCACGTTGCTGCTGGCGATGGTCTTCATGGGCATCAAAGGTTACGAGTATTATGGAAAGATCAGCCATCGCATTCTGCCCGGCCTTATCCCCGAGGACGACAACCAGGCGATGCAGGCGGGCCTTAACATGTTGGAAAGCTCATTGGACGAGCATCTTGAAGAGTACATCCCCGGCGACCGACCGCTTCACGAGAAGCGAACGCTGGCTGAAGGAGTGGCCGATGCCGAAGCCCGGCTCAAACAGACGCAAGATGCGCTGGCCGGCACCGATTCGGGCGATGGCGAACGCCGGGCGCAGCTGGCCGACGACGAAGCAGTCTATGAGGCACTTGTTGAAAACAAGGTAAGGGTCGAGGCCTGGGTCGCGGTCAACCGCGAGTTCAATCGCCTGCGGGATCTCTTCTCGGCCAATCAACTCGTTCTTGGTAACACCGATCTCTTCGCGGATCACGCTACCGAAGAAGGTCATGCCGCGGCGGACGCGCATCACACGGGGGACGCATTCGTCCCCAACGATAGAAAGCTTTCGGAATCAGTGCATTCCCTGCAGCAGAACGAAGCGTACGTGCCGCTCGTGGGACACATTCATGTGCCGCATAAGATTCTCTACGGCAACATCTTCGCCTCGACCTATTTCCTGATGACAGGTTTCCACGCGGTTCACGTTATCGTCGGCATCATCCTGTTCACCTGCGTCCTCATGGCGGGCAGCAAACTGGACGACTCCTGGACCGACTTCGTCGAAAACAGCGGCCTGTATTGGCACTTCGTCGACCTGGTGTGGATTCTGCTCTTCCCGCTCATCTACATCATCCCCGGCATTTAACGCATCGAGTTCGCGTCATTATGACTCATACCCCGGAACATACGGCACACGCTCACGCACACGAGCATCCGCACGTCAACTATCTGTTGATCTTCGGCGCGTTGTGCGTTTTCACGCTGCTGTCGGTGATTTTTGACGTGGTCGAACTCACGAAACCGGTCACGGCCGTGCTGGTGCTGGCCGTCGCGGCCGCGAAGGCCTTGTGCGTGATGATGTTCTTCATGCATCTCAAGTTCGAGGGGAACTGGAAGTTCGTGCTGCTGATGCCGACGTTTATTCTGGCCTGCGGGTTGCCGCTGGCTCTCGCTCCGGACGTCGGATTGCATTACTACCCGCAACAGGTGCCGCAGGTGCAAGGCACCCAGTCACACGTCGCGCCGGCCGCCGACACTGAAGGGGCCGACGGCGGCCATGCCCATTGACCGTGCGACGCAATGCAAGATTTGCTATTTAGGACGGGGAATTGATCATTGGTGATCGCCGGACGCGGCAATCTTCAATTGCCAGATTCCAAATCCCCAATCCAAAATGACCAATGTCCTCCGCGCAGCCCGCCATTTCGGCCCAGAACATCAGCCATCGCTACGGCGATCGGCTGGCCCTGGACGGCGTGACCTTCCGCGTGGATCAGGGGGAGATCTACGGACTGCTCGGCCCCAATGGCGGCGGCAAGACGACACTGTTTCATCTGCTGTCGACGCTGATGCCCATTCAGTCGGGGACCGCGAACATCGGCGGCTACGATGTCGCCAGCCAGTCGGAGCAGGTTCGCAGCGTGATCGGCGTCACGTTTCAGTCCCCCAGTCTCGATGCGAAGCTGCGGGTCATCGAGAACATGCGGCATCACGGCCGGCTGTACGGGCTGTCGGGAACCGATCTCTCGCGACGAATCGACGAACAACTCCATCGACTGGGAGTCGCTGACCGCGCACGCGACACCGTCGGCACGTTGTCGGGGGGACTCAAGCGCCGCGTGGAGATTGCCAAGGGACTGCTGCATTCGCCGCGCATTCTGCTGTTGGACGAGCCAAGCACCGGCCTCGATCCCGGCGCCCGGCACGACCTGTGGACCTACCTCCGCAAACTGCGCGAGGAATCGCGGGTGACCGTTCTCGTCACCACGCATCTCATGGAAGAAGCCGAGCATTGCGATCGACTCGGCATTCTCGATCGCGGCAAACTGGTCATCGAGGGCACCCCCGATGAACTCCGCGCGACGGTCGGCGGCGACACGCTCATGGTCAGCGGCAGCGATCTGGAGTCGCTGGCCGGCAAGATCACAGAGCAGTTCGGCGTCAAACCGATTCTCATCGACGGCAAGCTGCGCATCGAACATCCGCGCGGTCACGAACTGTTGCGCGATCTGATCGCCGCATTCCCCGACGACATCCGCGCGGTGACGTTCGGCAAACCGAGCCTCGAGGATGTGTTCATCCACCACACGGGGCATCACTTCTGGGACGAAGTCGCCGTTCCCGGCGCAAAAAAGAAGAAAGGAGCGCGCCATGAGTGATGCAGCCACGTCGTCCACCGCCGGTTCGCGGTTCCTCTGGCCCGCCTGGACGCTCGCCGAACGTGAAGTGACGCGGTTTCTGCGGCAGCGGTCCCGCCTTATCGGCGCGCTCGCCCAGCCAATCATCTTCTGGATTCTGTTCGGCGTGGGCTTTTCGGGATCGTTCGCGCTCGGCAGCGGCAAGGATGCGGTCGGCTATCAGGAGTATTTCGTCCCCGGCGTGGCGGCGATGATCGTGCTCTTTACGGCGATCTTCTCCACGATCTCGATCATCGAGGACCGTCACGAAGGCTTTCTGCAGGGAGTGCTCGTCTCGCCCGCCTCGCGCACTGCGATCGTCGTCGGCAAACTGCTGGGAGGGACCGCGTTGTCGGTCATGCAGGCCATGGTCTTTCTGGCGCTGGCGATCGTGCTGCCGAAGCTGAAACTCGCGCCGGAGCCGAGCTGGAGCATCACGTTTCTGTCTGGGGTCGGCGTCATTTTCTGGCTGACGCTGATGGGCCTGGGGATGACGGGACTCGGCTATCTGCTGGCCTATCGCACCGATTCGGTGCAGGGCTTCCATTCGATGATGAGCGTGCTGCTCTTCCCGATGTGGCTGATGTCGGGAGCGTTTTTCCCGGCAACGGGAAGCGAATGGCTGCGATGGGTCATCCGGCTCAACCCGCTAACCTATGGTGTCGCCGGGCTCAGGCACATGATGTACGATAGCCGATCCGATGCCCTCAAGAATTTGCCCGACCCTTGGTTGTGCCTCGGCGTGACGCTGTTCTTCGCCCTCACAATGACGTGGCTCGACGTGCAGATAACCCGGCGATCATGAACGCTGCCAATTCACCTTCGGCACCGGCTCGCGGCTCAACACGGCTGACGGGATACATCCTCTGGGGTCTGGTGCTGCTGGCCGGCGGCTATGGATGCAACGAATTCAGCGACAATGTTTCGCGATCAACTGTTGATTCCAACAGTCGCGAACCGATCGAGTTGCAACCCACGATCGACGGCCAGCGAGTGAGCCTCGCATCCGAGGGGGCCGAGGTCGTCACCCACATCCCGCTGCCGGACTTTGAACTGACGAATCAGTTCGGAGAGACGGTGACGCTCGAAGATCTCAAAGGCCGGCCGTGGGTGGCGAGCTTTATCTTCTCCGGCTGCGCGGGTGCATGTCCGCTGCTGATGAAACGGCTGCACGATCTGCGGTTGGAATTGGGAGACACCGATGTACGTTTTGTTTCAATCACCGTCGATCCAGAGAACGACACACCTCAGCGATTGAGGCAGTACGGCGAGATTTATGGAGCTGTCGACCACGACTGGTGGCTGCTGACGGGAGACAAAGAGAAAATCTACGACCTGATCCGCAATGGTTTTGAAGTCGCAGCCGAGGAGAATTACGGAGCCGATCGCATCCCCGGGTTCGAGTTCGCTCACTCCGCGGGCTTCGTGCACGTTGATGCCGAGGGGCGCATGATCGGCCAGTACGAGAGCAGCGCGCCGGCGGAAGTCATCACGCTGCGCCGAGTCCTGACAGGGGCCATCGAGACGCCTGAGGAACATCTCGTCAAACGGGTTGTTTTTCCTGATGCAGACGCCCAAGGAGATACTCCGAAGAGTCAGTCAAAGTCGTCCATGAGTAAGATTGTCGAAGCCGGCGATGGATTCGAGGCCGATTACCTTGCGGAGCAGTCCGCACCAAAAGTTGATTCAAACGATGGCGCCATGCTCAACGACGAAGGAGATGACGCGACACTGCCGCTTTGGCTCGCCCAGATGCCGCTCGTCAACGCAGTTCTCAATTCCGCCGCGACCGTGCTGCTGCTCGCCGGCTACGCGGCGATCAAGGCGAAGAAGAAAGACCTGCACCGCAACCTGATGCTCACTGCGTTCGCCGTCTCGATCGCGTTTCTGACGTGCTATCTCACGTACCATTTCGGCCGGCATCACTACCTGGGGTCGGCATCGGCGACGTTTCCGGGGACGGGTACGATTCGCACCGTCTACCTGTCAATCCTGCTGACGCACGTCGTTCTCGCGGTGACGGTTCCCGTCCTGGCCGTCACGACGATCGTGCTCGCCTTTCGGCAAAAGTGGGAACGTCACCGCCGCTGGGCGAACCTCGCGTTCCCCATCTGGCTCTATGTGTCCGTCACAGGCGTCGTGATCTACGTGATGAACGCGGCGCACGGGGCGTATGATGCGTAGCCGTGTCTGTCCCCAGACACGGAGGCGAGGCAAAAGAATGACGACCGGAGTCTGAGTGGCGGTAGAGTTGCGCGCCTCCCCTCGAGTCCCCGGCGGCTGGGGACAGCCGCCGCTACGATCGGAGAACCGACGATGGGGCTTCAAATCCTTCCACTGACGCCGGCCGATGCAACCGGCGCGCTCACCGCCGCCGAAACCGCGCTGCGGGACACCGTCTGTCAGGCCCTCAACATTCCGCTCAAGGCGTGGCCGATCATCATCGCGAACACGGGGCGCGAGAATCTGCGGACGCTCTCGCACAACGGCGGTCGCTGGACCGTCTCGATCAAAGACGGTTCAGCCCACGTCGAACCCGGCGGAGACGGCTCGCTGCGGATGGATATCAAAGGCCTGGCACCGCTCTACACCGGGATGATGTCTCCCGCCGAGCTGCAGCGCGTGGGATGGGTTGATGGGGATGCCGTCTCAATCATGCAGGCTGAGCAGGTCTTTCGCGGGGCGACGCCGTGGATCGTGGAGATGTTTTGAAGGGAGCGGCGGGGTTCAACCCCGCCGCTCATTCAAATCGTCATCGCCGTGAAGCCGCCGTCGACCACGATATTCGCGCCGGTGATGAAGCTGCCGGCAGCGTTCGAGGCGAGTAGCAGGATGGCACCGGCGAGTTCCTGCGGTTCGCCGAAGCGGGCGGCGGGGGTATGACGCATGATGTTCTCCACCCGGTCGGGCGTGAGGACTTTGCGATTCTGCTCGGCGGGGAAGAAGCCGGGGGAGAGGGCGTTGACGCGAATGCCCTTGGTCGCCCATTCGCGGGCGAGATTCTGCGTGAGGTTCAGCACTGCGGCCTTGCTCGCGGAATAGGTGAAGACCCGCGACAACGGAATGATGGCCGACAGCGAGGCGATGTTGATGATCGACCCATTCACGTTGTGAGCCAGCATGTCTTTCGCGAAGACCTGACAGGCGAGCCGTACGCCGGTGAGGTTGACGCGAAAGATGCGGTCCCATTCTTCATCGGTGATCTCCAGGAACGGCGTGGGAGAGTTCACTCCGGCGCCGTTCACGAGGATGTCGCAGTGCAGCCCACGTCGGCCCAGGTCAGCGACGAGGCGTTCGAGGTCGTCGCGGGATGTCGCTTCGCAGGCCGCGAATTCGGCACTGCCCCCTTGAGTTTGAATCGATGCGACCGCAGTGTCGCCGTGCTCGCGGTTGCGTCCGACGACCACGACGTGCGCTCCCGCTTTGGCGAGGGCATGGCAGATGGCCCCGCCCAGCACTCCCGTACCGCCGACGACGACGGCAGTGCGTCCGGAGAGACCGAAGAGTTGTTCGAGGTAGCTGGGCATGGGGAAGGAGGGGTCAGGAGTCAGGAGTCAGGGAATGAGAAGCAGCGCGACGATCTGCTAGCATTCTGGCTGAATGAAACGAAATCTTGAACCGTTGAATGGCGTTTTGGTCTTTGATGAGCGTGCCTTGTTGACTCCTGACCCCTGACCCCTTCCCGTGATCCTGCTGATCGACAACTACGACAGCTTCGTGCACAACCTCGCCCGATATCTGGCCGAGGCGGGCGTGGCGACACGCGTGGTGCGCAACGACGTGTTGACGGTGGCCGAGATTCGCGACCTCGCGCCGCGGTCGATCATTCTGTCTCCCGGCCCCTGCACACCGGCGGAATCAGGGGTCTCGCCGGATGTAGTCCGTGAGCTGGGTTCAGACATCCCCATCTTGGGCGTGTGCCTCGGGCATCAGGTGATTGCGGAATCGCTGGGGGGGAAGGTGGTGCGGTCAGATCGCCCGGTGCATGGCCAGGCATCGTGGATTCATCACGGCGGCCAGGGACTGCTGGAAGGACTCCCGTCGCCGTTTCAGGCAGGCAGGTATCACTCACTGGTCGTCGAGGCGGAATCGTTGCCCGAGGAACTCGTTGCGACAGCCTGGACCGACGACGGCCTGCTGATGGCGATGTCGCACCGCGCGTGGCCGGTGCATGGCGTGCAGTTTCATCCCGAGTCGGTGCTCACCCCGCAAGGGAGAGTGATCGTCGACAATTTTCTGCGCCTCGCGCACATTCCGCACGACGGCGGTGCGGCGCGGCTAGCCGATTTCAGCATGCCGGAGTCGCAGGACGATTTCTTTCAAAAGGACATCGAAGCAGACGCCAACCTGCCGTTGCCTTTCGATGTCTGAAGTCCTGCATCGCCGCACTCGCGATTCGCCCAGACAGGAATGTCTGGGCCACCTGACATTAGTAATCCCAGTTGATACCGAAGTTGAACTGATGCGAGTACCAGTTCTTGTACTTCGCGTTGACTGCGGGGAAGAGGGGGAAGCCTTTCCAGTCGATCGAGTCGGCCGGCCGGGCCACATGTCCCGCGAGGAAGAACTGCCAACCCAGGCGGAACTTGGCGTTTTCCAGCATGTTCATTTCGTTCAACACGGGGATCTCATCGAAGATGTCGATGTCGGCGTTGACCGACTGCGTAAAGACCGGTGACACATGCGTGTGATTGTCGCGGTCGTCGAACACGGTCGGATTGGTGAACATGCGCGGCAGCGAGCCGTTCGGAATGTTGAGCCCCAGCAACTGGGCGTCATACATGGGATCGCCGATGTTGCGGCCGCGCACTCGCATGGTCTCGTTGTTGAACGCCAGTCCCGCGATGCTTTCTCCC
>JANNSB010000678.1:0-20953 GCA_031402175.1 Planctomycetaceae bacterium | reverse complement strand
CGTGATCACGCCCTTGACGTGATACTGAATCATCATCTGCCGGCCCTCGTGTTTCGCCACAGCCGACCGCGCCGAGTGGTTGGCCACGGCCCGCAACGACGACATATGAGCTCGCAGCGCTTCGCGTTCGTCTTGATCGAGCGAATGGTTGCGTTGGTCGAGGTCGGGCCATGTGGAGACGATTACTGCCGGAGCATTTGGCGACTCGGAAACTGGTTCGTGCTCATCACGCGAGGTTCCCGGCAGCGGGGTGAATGGTGCCGACTCTGATTTTGCGGCTTCCTCACGGGACTGTTCTTCGCGGTTCCTTTCCAGTAGCCGTCTCCAATAGGACTCGACTGAGTCGTGGGCGTGGGAGTCGGTGCGTGCCGGCGCAGCGGCAGCCTCGATGCCCAGGGTCACAGCGGGGTCGGTTACGGCATGTTCATGGCGCACGTCAATCTTCTCGACCTCATGTGTTTGGGCCTGCGGAGTGTCTACGGCCTTGTGGGGTTCAAAGCCGAACATCACGGCCAACTGCTGCCTGAGAGCCGCCGCTTCAAGCGTCTCTTTGCTCAATTCGTCCACGGCCTGTTCAGTCGAGGGCGACTGCACTGCATTGGACAAGACAGCCGGATGCGCCGAACTGTTAGTCCACAAGGGCAGGTGTTGGCCATGAGAATGTTCGCTCGCCGGCACTGGAGTCGACGCTTCGACAACGTGATCCGACGCCGTTTCCGAATGTGGCTGGTCCAGGATTGCTGCTTGCTGACTTGACGGAGATGCACCCTGTGTCGACCAACAGAGATCCAATTCCCGGCGCTGCACTTCGATGCGCTGTTCGGCCTCGTCCAGTTCCAGACTGCGTTCCGCAAGAGCCTGCTCGACGAGCGTCAGCCGCTGCCGCCAGACTTCGAATTCCTGCTGCTGCTGATCTCGATTGACCACTGTTGCATTTGATGATTCAAGCCGGTCGACATCCTTGGTCAATTGATGATCGAGTTCGTCGCGCTGCCTGGCGAATTCTTGTTCGCGGGCGTTCAATTCCGCGACCTGGGCCCCCAGTTGCTCGAATCCTCGAATCAGATCCTGCTCGCGGGCCGTTCGATCGGCTTCCAACTCGTCGGACTGCCTCCGCAGCTCTTCCCGTTGCCGATGAAGATCCTCTCTCCCTGCCGCTTGCTCAGCTTCCAGACCTAGGCGCGAGCGGTCGAGTTCAGCGCTGGCGACTTCGAGTTCTGCCTCGCGTTGCAGCGATTCGGCGCGCTGTTGCTGCGTGTTGACCCAGGACAATTCGCATTGTCGGAGTTCGGTTTCGCGCGATTCCATGCATTCGAACCGTTGCGCCAGTTCTCTTTCCCGCAGTGACAAGGCGGCGTTCGACTGGCCCAGTCGTGCATCGTGTTCTCGCAGCACGGCCTCGCGGTTCCTGAGCGTTTGCTCTGCTGCCTGCAGGTCGTCGCGCGATTGCCGGAGTTGGTCGCGCTCACCGGTAATGCGAACTTCCCAGTCCTTCAGCGTCTGCTGCAATTGATGCGCGTCCCGCAGTTCGGTTGTCAGCGAGCAGCGCAACAAGTCGAGTTCCTGCGAGCGCGCCTCGATGTCGTGATGCAATTGAGCGAGCGCCAGCAGACGCTCGGCCAGTTCCCGTTCCCGCTCTGCAACCAGGCATTCGCGCTGATCGAGCGAGGCGACACGACCCGTCAACGAAAATTCGGCCTGAGTAAGTTGTTGATCGCGCTCGGCGAGTCGCAAGGCCAGTGCATCCAGCTCGACATGACGACGATCGACCTCTCCATTCTCTCGGTCCAATTCCAGCTTTGCGGCAGCCTGTTCCTGGTTCCGTCTTTCCCAATCGGCAGTCATGGACAGCGCGTGCAATTCAGCCGCCCGCAGTTCCTCGCGACGTTCGGCGACGCCCTTGCTTTCGCGTTCCAGCATCTGCGCGCGCATGTCGAACTCTTGCGAGCCACGTTCCTGCAACGTGTCCTTCTGCTGCAGAACTTCGAGGCGGTCCTCAAGTTCCGCAATTCGTTTGCGAGCGTCGCGGCCGGCGGTGTCTCGCAGATGAAGCTCGCGCCGGAGCGCCTCGAGCATTTCCTGTTGTTCGGCAAGTTGCCTCGCGGCCAGCGCCCGGCGATCGGCCTGCTCGGTCTCTTCATAGGAATCGGGAACCGCGGTGCTGCGGCACAGCACTTCCCAGTGCTGTTGTCGCTCGAGCAACTGAGACCGCCGTGTACTCACTTCGGCATACAACTCGTTGAGCTCCGATTCCCGCTCATCCATCAGCCGGCACCGCTCATTGAGGTGCTTGCGCAGGTCATACAGTCGTGCACGATCGAGAACAAGATCATCGGAAGCTTGTCGCGACTCATGCCAGGTGACGGCGGCAGGTACTGCGCCGATGAGGGCCGGTGGAGCTTCTTCCGCCGGGCGAGCCGAATCTGCCGTGGCCTCGCGAGATTCAGTCGGAACCGCAACCGCCAAGACTTTCAGCACGCTCGTGGCTTGCGGTTCGACTGTCGCCTGTAAACTGAGACTCGCCAGATCGATTGCCAGACGATTGCGATCGAGAATGACGGTGTCGTAAGAACTCAAGATATGCGATTCGGCCGAGGCGCTGACATCGCGGTCGGCTTTCGCCCCGTCGCTGTGATTCGAATGCTGCCGTGTTTCATCGTCATCTTCGTCGAAGATGCTATCCGAGCGCGGAGTCAGGGATCCGGTGGCATCCTCAGAGAGTTCTCTGTCGATTATCACGCGAAGTTGGACTGGCCCGATGACGAGTCGGTCTCCATTTCGCAGCGTCGCCGCGCGAACGGGATCATCGTTCAACCACGTCATCGGAGAATGCGCTTCGATGCGCAACCCGTCCAACTGTTGTACGATCGTGCAATGATGCGTCGCGACGCCATGAAACTGCAGCACGACATCGCAGTCGGAATGCGATCCGATGGCGACCTGCGGGCTGGTCAATGCAATGGGGGGAATGGACAGGTTCCCTGCCGACTCAAGGCGTACCGGATGGGGCCGGACGCTCTCGGAAAGCTGCGTGTGCGATGACATGGGACGTTCGTTCAATGATGGGGAAGGAGTCTCGCCGTTCGTCAAAGTCGAGGATTGGCATTTCAAGGGATTAATCCCAGCGCATAACGAGGCGCAGGGATTGCCCCCTCTGGCATATAGCTTGCATCACACTGCTGGCCCGCCTTGGACGCCGCTGGGGCAGGTCAGTTGTTGGACGGCGGGGTGCATCGTGGCAGGCTGTAGCGAATGTTCCGGTTCTCGAGGCCTTTGACATCAGTGGAACTGCATGAGTTGTTGCGGTTTCTCCGGTACGAAACGCACAGACGGAAGCGCCAATTGCGTGTAATCATCAGGGTCGTTGGGGCGGTTCGCGGAGCCATGCCTCGAATCACACTGCACCTGGTATCGGCGGTGTACAATTCCGGGATGTCGAAGACGGAACAACACAGATCGAGTTCCTCGCGTGTCAAATGGGCTTGCCTGGTCTTAGGAGGCATGCTGCTGGCGGCGCTGTTGGTGCATCCGGCAGTCCCGCGAATCATCAGGGGACACCTGCCCCGGTCAATCGACATCAGGGGGTTTGGCTATGTCGCGCATACCGCGTCCTACGCCCTGTTGACGTTGCTGTTGCTGGTATTGGTTCGCCCCCGGCAACGATTGACCGCAGGGCTGCTCGTGCTGGGAATCGCCTTCCATGGAATGCTGACGGAGACGGTCCAATACTGGGTTCCCGCACGGGACTGCGACCCACTGGACCTCCTGGCCAATCTGGGGGGTATTGCCCTGGCAGCGGTCGTCTACTCGACCATCCTCAGTCGGTTTCTGCCCGAAACTCAAGGGGACGTCATTCCCTGCGCCCTGAGGACCGGCAAAGAGTGCTGATGGATCGCGCCCGGCCCGGCGGCGGATTGCCCGGAGTAAACCAGCGGGCCTACAGTCTCCCGGTTCGGCCGGCGATTTGGTGGCAGCGACTGAGAATTGAGCAGGATGCAGATCTCATCGATCAATAGAGCACGAGCAACGGCACTCCGGAGCGCCCTGTGTGCCTGCGGTCTCGCCGGCCTGTTGTCGGGATGCGGCACCACGAGTGCGAAGCTGGCAACCGAGCAACTCTTGCAGTCCGACGCCGTCGACACGGCGGTGGCCGACATCGACTTCACGGAACTCGCGGGGCAGCGCTGTTTCCTCGATACTCAATATGTCGAGGACTTCGAGGGGGTTGGATTCGTCAACTCGAACTACATCATCAGCGCGATTCGTCAGGAGATGACGGCCGAGGGGTTGCTATTGCAAGACACGAAGGAAGACTCCGACATCATCGTCGAGCCTCGAGTGGGAACGCTGGGATCCGATGACCACGACATTCTGTACGGTATTCCCGCGAGCAACGCGCTGAGCGCGGCGTCATCCGCGATTCCGAATTCACCCGCACTGCCCGCGATTCCGGAAATTGCCTTCATGAAACGCGACAACCTGATGTCGGCGGCAAAGATCAGCGTGTTTGCGTATCATCAGGAAACCAGGCAGCCTGTCTGGCAGTCGGGAACTTCGATCGCCCGCAGTGACTCGCGAGATACATGGGTACTCGGGGCAGGGCCGTTCACGCGGGGCACGATTCACAACGGCTGGCGCTTCGCTGGGTCTCGCGTCGACTTGCCGCTGGATGCAGGCAGTCGTCCGCAGGACCGGCCTGAGATCGCTCCTTTTCATACCGCGCAAGTGTTTCACTCCGAACTGCTCGAGGACGACGCCCTCATCGCCGAGGAGCCGGCGGAAGAGTCGGAAGTCGTTCCCGCATCGGAAGAAGTTCCGGCGGAGTGAGTCGCGCCATGTCAGCGTTAATCGTCCTGGGAGTCGAGACATCGGGTAGGCGTCCCAGTGTCGCGCTGTTACGAGGCGACGAAATGGTCGCTCAACGATTCGTGCCGCTGGAAGGTTCGCGTCGATCGTCGGCTTTGATCGAGGAGGTCGATGCCGCTTTCCGTGATGCGGCTATCTCGCCTCAACAGCTTCAACTCGTGGCGGTGAGCATCGGGCCTGGCAGCTTCACCGGACTGCGGATTGGCGTGACGTTTGCCAAGACGCTGGCCTACGGGGTCGGCTGCCCGGTGGTCGGTGTCAACACATTGCAGGCCGTTGCGGAAAGCGTGGCTTCCGATTTGGTCGAGCGGGTCGAGACGTTGCATGTCGTCTCCGACGCCCAACGCGGCGAAGTGTTCTATCAACCATTTCAGCGCGCGCATCGCGGACTGAAGACAGGCGAGCCTTCGCAGCCAACGGCGACATGGACTTCAGCCGCCATGAGGGAGATTCTGACTCCCGCGCTGCTCGCATCCCGGTTACAAGCCGGTGATTGTGTGGTCGGTCCGGCCATCGAAAAGCATCACGCTGAGTTTATGAGTGCGAACGTCGATCTCAACTTGTGCACCTGCGAACCCGACGCCGCGAGCGTAGCGCGACTGGGTCGCTACTGTCGTGATCAATGCCAGTCCGATGCGTGGTCGCTGCTGCCTGACTATGGCCGACTGAGCTCCGCGGAGGAGAAACGCGGAGATCAACTGCGTGTGTGAATGCAATGCATCCGTACCTCTCCCGATTGGGAACCTCAATTTCTTTTCGAAATGGACTTTCCACGGCGAGGCGGAATTGTTCAGAATGAGTCAAGCCCCAGGGAGCGGCAGGGGTTGGAATTGCAATTAGCGAGCTTCAAGGTTGCGGTAATGGTTCACTTTACATGTGACATGTGCGGTTGCCCGATTGACGGAGACCGGTTTGTCGTGAGGATGGAAGTCATCCCCACGTTCGATCCGGACGAGGTCACCGAAGCCATGCTCGATGTCGATCATCTGCACGCCATTGCCGAGCAGTTGAATTCATCGTCGAATCACTCGACGCCCGCTCCGCGCAAGACGTTTCGCTATGACGTCTGCGAAAGTTGCCTGACGCGCATCGAACGCGATCCGCTGGGTAGGCTCAAACGCACGCGAGTTCGGTTTTCGGAAAACTAGGCGGCTTCGCGGCGACGGATGTCGCGGAGAATTCGTTCGAATTCGTCATTCGACTGGAATGGGATGACGATCGTCCCCGTTTCCTTGCCGGTCAGTCGAATCTCCACTCGGCAGCCGAGAACTCGTAGCAGTTGCTCTTCGATCGACCGAATGTGGTTGGTGCGTTCGGGGGCCTCGAATGGCACCGTCGCTTGAGCAGGTGTGACAAAGTTCTCGCCTTGCGCCGATGGTTCGCTGCCCGGCGCTGAATGGGCACTTGGCACAGTGGTCGAGAGCGATCCTTCGCTGATGATCTCGATATCTGGCGCGTCCCTCGATGTCGCGGGTTGCTGCAGTTCGGCGGATTGCTGAGTCCGTCCCAGCAACTGCTTCACCGCCGCTTCGGTCTGACGCACGCTCAACGTCTCGGCCTGAATCCGTCCGCACAACTGCAATTGGTCGGCCACATCCAGTGACAACAACGCGCGGCCGTGACCTGCGGAGAGCTTGCCAGTCACCACGGCATTCTGAATCGTCTCCGGAAGTTCGAGCAGGCGCAAGATATTACTTAATGTCGAACGACTCATGCTGAGCTGTTTCGCCAGCTCTTCGATCGTGCCTTGAAAGTGGCTCAAGTATTCGCGGAACGCAATCGCTTTCTCGATGTCGTTCAGATCGCGGCGTTTGAGGTTTTCCTCGAGAGCGAATTCGCAGGCGGTCTTGTCCACGACATCGACGATGCGGCAGGGGAGATGCGTCAACCCCGCCTTGCGGGCCGCGAGCAACCGACGTTCGCCGGCCACAAGCTGAAACCCCTGATCCAGTTCGCGCACCAGAATCGGTTGCAGCAGGCCATGTTCACGAATGCTGCCAGCCAGTTCCTCGATCCCCTCGGCATCGAAACTTCTGCGGGGCTGAAAAGGGTTCCGGTCGATGGCGTCGACGGATAGCTGACGCAGTTCAGAAGTATTTTCGCCGCGAACTTCCTCGGCCGACGGAGCCCCGCCTCCCAGCAAGGCCGACAAACCCCGTCCCAGGCGTCGACGCTGAAACTCCTGTACTTCCGACATGAAATCCCTTTCGAGGTTGGCGATCCATCGCACGCATGGGAAATCGCCGCATGGGCGACTCCAGTTGAATTTCGTCACAACCGCTCAGCCGTCTGGAGGTCAGCACTGACTGCCGGCGGGGTCAAGGCGATGACCAGTCAGATGGACCGCTGGGTGGAGTGAGCTAAACTGGGCGAAGCCTGCCGAGAGTGCCTCGCAGCACGGTTCCGCACAACTGGTATCTACGGATTATTCCGCAAGGTTTCACAACTGGCACACGCCGGGACGCCCGAAACAGGGCAGTTCGGGGATTCAAGCCGCGCGGGCCTAAAGTTTGTGGTGATGGCACTTCTCGGTTGGCATGATGTACCGATCCGCGTTTCGTTCTCTGCTACCCGGAACAGATATGACTCGCCTCACGATGCTATCCGCCTTGCTGCCGGCCCTTGTGGCCGACATGGCATTGGCACAGTCCCCGGTTTTCTTTCGCGGCGACGAGATCTCTAAGGAGCACATTATCTACGGCTCGGTCGACACAGTGGCCGACTCGACGGTGACGATCAACCTGGGGCACGCTCACGGAGTGCTGGTCGGAGACCGTTTCGCCATCATCAGGCATACTGCGGGTCAGGCGTTGCCGGTGGGGCGTATCGAAGTGATAGTCACTGATCCCGCTTATTCGATCTGCAGAGTCACCGGTCCCTTCGAGGTGCAGGTCGGAGATCTCGCGCTCATTCGTGCCGAGGAACTCAACCTGTGGGAATCGGGCATTGGTCGCGCCGACCGACTGCTGCTCGACACGATCGACCGTATTGAAAGTGGCGCCGATTACGACACCCGCGACACCACGCCGAGGCTGCTCGACGAGCTGGCCCGCGATGACGAAGCGAACCGGCTGATTCAGCAACCCCCGAGTGCTTTTCTGACAGAAGAGGAGGTGACCCCCTTCACCATTCGAGACGCCGATGTGGCGGGGACGTTTCGGCCGCTGGAAACGCTCGACGAATCCGGAGGCCTTCGCGCTGAGGAATCCCGCATGGCCTACGGGGGCTCGGAGGACATGGAGAACGACCTGGCGCAGTTGATGATCGACCTTCGGGCACAACGTGTGACGATGCTGATGCCCGAGAACATCTTCCTGGGCGGAATGTCGGAAGTCGAAAACTCGAATGTCGCGCTCATCGAGCAGCGCATGGCCGCGCTGGTGCGACAGACCCGCGCCATGCTGGTGGGAAATGTCTCTCCTCCGCCGGAGCCGATGGAAGAAGCGGCTCCTTAGTGTTGGTAGCCGATTTCCAGCAGTATTTCGTCGCGCAATTGTCCCAGGCTGCTGGCGTCGTCGGCCTTCCAGGTGATGACCGCAATGCAGGCTACGGCAATTAGCAGCATGCCGGCGGTATACAGCGCGACCATCGAAAGGGGGCGCCACTGCCGGATGTTGCGATAAAACTTCGCTCCGCAACTGATGCACGCCACGGGCCGGTGCAGCAACAGCAACTGTGGCACATCCTGCAGCGTGTATCGCAATCGGCGATATCCGCAATCAACGCAGTCGTGAGGGCAACGCATCAACTTTCGGCGACTCTCCTGGCCCATTGATTTCCGTACCAGCACTCATCCAAATGTCCGTTCAAGCGCCGGATGCAGGATAGAGAACCCGCCGATCGAATCAATGATCAAAGAGCAACTACTCGCCGAATTCATCTTGGTTGATGCGAAGCGTGCGCTTCCCCTTGGCATCGGGATTCGCGCTAATCCATGGGGTCCATCGGGCGTAAGTCCCTGATCCAGGCGATCACATCGGCCAGATCCTGAGGCGAGAGTTGTCGCTCCAGGCCGAAAGGCATCAGCGAAACTCCATTGGATCGAAACTCTTCGATTTCCGATCGCGCGAGCGCCACTTCCTTCCCCTCGGCCTGCCGGAGCGTGAGTGTGTTGCCGACGTCAGCGACGATAATGCCCGTCACGATCTGACCGTCGAGCGTCACCGCGCTGTAACTGGTGAAGTTCGCCTGGGCTTCGCGATTGGGATCTAGCACCGCCGTCAACAGGTCTTCAGCCGACTTGTTACTTACGGAAACAAGGTCCGGTCCCACGATGTGCCCCGCATCGCCGACGCGGTGACACTGGGAACAGTTCTTGCGAAACACCTCGAGGCCCCGTGCTGCATCCCCAGCATCCAGTGTCAGGCGATAGGTGGCGATGATCTCCACTCGATCCTCCGATGTCGTCGGCATCAACAGGACAGCGGCCGCATCACGCACTACATCGTGCGGCGAACTGACAAGCTGTTGTCGCTGCTCTGCTGACAGGTCTCCGGGCCGGACGATCTCCTGCTGTATCGCGGCAATGAGTCCTTCCTGCCTCGCACGCGAGCCGAGCAACGCATCGACCGCAAGTTGCCGCAGTTCGGGACTCATCGCCGGAAAGGCGTCGAGCAGAGGTTCGACGATTTCATCGCTCGGATGTGCGCCCAGAGTTGCGATGCATGCAGCCTGCAACTCGCCGGGAATCGCAGGCTGCAGCACCTCGGACGGCAACTCAGACACAATGTCCCACGGTGCCAGGCGCAGGTGCCGGATCGCGCCGAGCCTTTTCTCCAGAGTCTGCGAGGCATTGCAAGCCAAACTGTTTTGTTGTTCGAGCATCCCCCGGATGAAAGTGCAGATCTCGTCATCCTGTTGCAGGAACTGAGCCATCGATTCTCCGCGTCGGCGCAATCCCTGGTCGACTGAGGACAGGCGGCCCAGGAAGGTATCTGTCTGCCCGGTGCTTTTACTGAGAAGGACGGAGAGAATCCTCTGCGTTCCTTCGCTCTCGATGGAATCTGCAACCGCGAGCGCAATGAGTTGCTCAATGAATCTTGATCGAGTCTCGCTCGCCGTGAGATCGGCTGCCAACAGGAAGCCGAGCAGAGATTCGGTTTCGGCTCCCACCGACGTCAACAAGGCTTCGGCGATCCCGGGAGCCAACATGTCGCGTTCGAGAATCGAGAGCAAGGCTTGATCCCTAAACTGGGCAGGCCAGCCTCCGCATGCGATCGCCATTTCGAACAGCACTTCAGGGTCCGCGGCAGGACACAATCCCGTGACTGTTGAAATCAACGCTTCATCGACAAACGGCGTCAGATGCCGCAAGGCAAAACAATGCAATCGCGGATCGGTCGACGCCAGCAGCGACTCCACATGTGCTCGCTGCAGCGCGTCGAGCCGAGCCAGGATCTCCAGACAATGCAGCTTGCCGAGCGAACTGGAGGCGGGATCCAGCAGCAGGGCTCCGATCTGAGGAATGATCGACTCATCGCCACGTTCGAGAATCAACCGTTGTGCCGTCTCGCGATGCCACGCATTGCGAGAATCGAGGTGCTGCACCAGTTCGCCGGAAGCCATCGCCTGCAGGTTCGGGATCTCGGGACGTTGCCAGTCAGGTGGCAAGAGACGGTAGATGCGGCCTCGATCGAATCCGCTTTCGAGGTCGAGATGAGCCTTGATGTCTTCCGGCACCGAGTACGGGTGCTCGATCGTCTCGCGGTACATGTCGAGGATATACAGGCAGCCATCCGGCCCGTTCACGAAATTCACCGGCCGAAACCAGGTGTCGGTCGACGTGATGAACTCGACTCCTAGGTCGGCTCGAATCGCGTTGAAGGCAATCCCATTGCTTCCCACAACCTTGCGATGAACGAGATTTCCCCCAACGTCTCCGATGAATGCGTTCCCGCGATACCGCTCGGCGTACGCATCTCCGCGATAGATTGTCACTCCGGTCGCAGATGTAAAAAAGCCGATCGGAACCAGTTCGGTGGCCGGAAGCCGATCGCGGTATTCGGGGTCGTTCGCCCTGCGTTCGGTGCGGACGATCCGCCAAGGCTCGGGGGGACTCTGTCGAAACACTGGAGCAGCCGGCCCTTCTTCGGCGATACTCCACACGGGATCACCGACGTTCACTCCGGGCGCACGTTCCAGCACGTCAAAGGGAAACACGACCTGCTGGATGTGGTTGCTGTTGCTGCAGACGAAACGGTGGCCCCAGTCGTCGAAGCAATGTCCGAACTGCCTGCCGCCGGTTTCCCAGCGAAACTCCATCGTCCAGGGATCGAATGAAAAGTCGCGCCCGCGCAAGTCTCCGATCGCCTCGCCGTCGCGGGTCAGTTCGCCGCCATTCGTGCCCCCCGTGGCGTAGATGCGGCCATCGAGGCCCCATTTCATGTTGTTGGCCAGCCCTTGCACGTTGAAGCGGCTGAACCCGGAGCAGACCACCGTGCGTTCATCGGCGACATCGTCTCCATCGGTGTCGCGGAAGTAGTAGAGATGCTCGGGAGCCAGCACGAAGACTCCGCCATCGAAGCAGCAGACCGACGTCACCCAACTGATGTCGTCAGCAAATACCACGCTGCGATCGAACACGCCGTCCTGGTCGGTGTCTTCCAGCAGGCGGACCAGGCAGGCATTGTGTTTTCCAATCGGTTCAGGTTGTTGAGGCTCGCGAACTTCCGATGAATACGGGTAACCGTGGAATTCGGCCACGTACATCCGCCCCTGGGCGTCGAAGCAGGCATCGACGGGGTCGGCAACCAAAGGTTCATGCGCGGCCAGTTCGAGTTGGAACCCATTCTGGACGGTGAATGTCGCCAGCGCGTCCACTGGTTCGACGGGCGGTAGTCGCGGCAGTCGTTCGGCCAGCGAGGCCTCGGAATCGTCGCCGTTGGAAATGCAGGGAAGCAGGCCGCTGATGACGGCGGCCAATGCGAGCGCGCACCAGCGATGATTCATAAGAGATTCAGTTTGGAAGGTCGGGTCGTCGGGGGGCGCGAGCACTTCTGGCACAGACCGTAGACTTCCAGTCGGTGCGCTTCCATGCGGAAGGCATGATCAATGGCGATCACTTCCAGCAGGCGCGAAATCTCTTCGTTGCGGAACTCGGTCAGATTGCCGCAGCGACGGCAGATGAGGTGATCGTGCTGCGGATAGCCGTAATCGTGTTCGTAAACCTCGCGATCATCCTGTCGGGCGATACGCCGGATCAGTCCCGCTTCTTCGAGCTTGGCCAGACACCGATAAATCGTCGATCGGCTGACTCGGCGGTTGAGACGAGCAATGAGATCCTCGGCGTCGAAGTGCTTATGCGACGCAAAGACCTCTTCGACGATTTTTTCGCGTTCGGAGGTCAGTCGCTGTCCCTTGGTCGCCAGGTATTCCCTGAGCTTCTCGACCGGAGTGACCGCCACGTTGATTGAGACCAGTTCAGACATGTTTTCCTATTGCTGGGCCGCGGACTCGGCGTCGTCGCGTTGCGCACTATGAGCCAAGTTCCGAAATCTTCTCAGAGAGTTCAATCAGTTGATTGCACCCTATCTTCGGAAGCAGACGTGCGACGTTCAACCCTAGAGTGAAACTCCAGGTGATGTAGCGATTCACGAGGCCACGCAAACGGACCGCGGATAACGCGGATTTGCCGGATTCCCGCGGATCTGAGAGCCCCCGTTTCGATTCCCACGCTGTTGCAGATCCGCGAAGACCCGCGTCATCCGCCTAATCTGCGGTCCAACTGCCGGCGTTCACACTAGCTCTGTGAAGCGTCGAGACTGGCCAGCAGCCGATCGAGGGCTATCCGCAGCTTTTCGGGCGTTTCGTAGTCGCCCGCGTCGATCGATGCACGAATGCGATCGATCTTTTCGGCTCGCAGATTGGGGTCGTTCACCAACTGCTCGAGCATGCGGGCCGCCGGCGAAATCAAGACTTCGTCCTGAGGGATTTCGAGCTGGGTGCGATCAACCTCAACCCGTTCGATCCCTGCGGTTTCCACCGGGCGGACGTTGGTCGGTCCATGCACTGAATGCGGGCCGTGAACTTCCATGTGGCGTCTCTCCGAATGTCCCCGTTTGGCAGGGGCGATCCCTCCCATGATGTCCAGCCAGACATCATAGGTCAGTTCGTCATTCGGCGGCAACACGCGATCGAATGCTCCACGGAAGTTGAAATCTGACAATCGGTTACGGTTGAGCATGATGCTCTCCTGTAACCATCCTGGTGTTGTGAATGCTTCTGAATCGGGAAGCACGACATCGCTGCCTGGGTGAAATGAAGCGGGCTTCGGGCGACAAGCCTCGAAACACGGTCATAGCAGCGCCGATTGAGCCATGCTGGCTGGCGTCGCCTCTTCAGGTGTTAAGACATCAGGCAGATCGCCGATGCCCCCGATGAGCTTGGAACGCGGAGAGTCCGTCCCCAGCGGTGCTGCAAAGCCCGACGTCTTTGCGGGCTTGGGCAATCTTACAATTGCCACATCTCTAGTATCGGATTGTCTCAAGGACTGGCTGCAGCCTTTGTGCTAAATCGGTGATTCTCGATCTATTGACCCTGAATGGGGGAACCAGATACCGAGGTGCCGCGTATGCGTCACGACAACTTGTGGTTAGTCTCCTGATCGAGGATTCACCTTCTCTCCACACTACAGGTGCTGCATGTCCAGACTGCTCGCTGCCGTTTCGTTGGGTTGTGTGATTGGATTTACTGGCTGCAGTGGAGAGTCGGAGGAAGAATCGTCTCCGGCGGTCAGGTCCACTCCACAGCCGTCCACAAGCACCGGCGACGACGAGAACCCGGCGCAGATTGGCGATGACGGCGGGAGCGACAATTCCGATGTCTTGATCGCCGAAGAGACGACCGATGACTCGGCTGCTTCGGATCTGAATGTCGGCGAGATCGTTTCCGACGACGCAACGCTTGAGGAATTCATGGAAGGTGCGTTCGCAGGGGACTTTGGCGAGTTCGACGATTTCGATTTCGGCTTCGATGAAGATCAACCGCTCCCGCCGTTCGATGCCGTCACTCTCGAAGAGTTCGATGCAAGCTGGAAGACATCGCTCACCGCATCAGGTGAGCCGGCGGGAGAGTTGTTGCAACGACTGGCGGCCGAGTGTGGATTCAACATCGACGACCAGCCTGAGCTGGCAGCGGCACTGGAGACGCCGGTAACTTTCGAACTTGTTGACGTCAACCGGCTGCAAATCATCGAGGAGATTTGCACTCAGGCGGGACTCTATCCGCGCTATCGGCTCGACCGCATGAAACTCTCAGAAGGTCCGCGGCCGCTGCCCGTGTTGTTCGTCGGCCCCTTCCTGGTCGAAGCTCGTGACTTGCAGGAACAGGTGCCCTACGGCACCGGTTCGATCGCCGTGCAGATCACTGGCTGCACGATGTCGCAGGACGCCAACTCCTGGCTGCAGCAGAAGAGCGAAAGGCTCGGGATCAGCGAGCCGCTGGCGACCATCGACAGTGTTCTCGGCACCGGCGCTGTGGACATCGTTGATTCGAACTCTACATCGATCGAGAACCCGACCGCGAGCGCGCAGGTTGTGCGGTTTCGCATGAGTCAAAACTTGAAGAACATGCTCCGCAACGTCGAGCAAATCGAGCAGTTGAGCGGCACCATCGCATTCACACTTCCCAGTGAGGTGCTCAGCCACACATTTGATGATCTCTCGGTCGGACAAACAGCCGAGATCGGCGAGATGAAGATCGAACTCACCAGCGTGGACCTGGGGGGAGACTCGACGATCGGCTTCACGACAACCGGCGGCTCACTCGACAACCTGCATGTGTCGGCATCGGACGCCGATGGCACTCCCGTCGAAATCAACGGCCACTTCAAGTCAGACTTCGGCGGCACCGGAGACATGCAAATCTTCCTGACTGGTACGCCGGCCACTCTTGTCGTGCGGTCGATCACATCCACAATCGATGTCGCTTATCCGTTCGAGTTGACCGGCATCCCACTGCAACACGCCCACGAGATGCCCGAAACGATCGAACCGTTGACCTTTACGGGGGACGCGCCAGTCACGTTGACGTATTTGCGAACTCAGGAAGGGGACTTCCAGAGCGAGTATGTGATTGAAGTCGCGAACCACTCGAACAAGGATCTCTCTTTCATGGAGATCAACATCCACTATCTGGATGCACAAGGCGCGGAACTCGATTGGTTCCCTCATCCGGAAATGGGTTTCCCGGTCGTCGCTGCGAATGAGACGACTGAAATCGAGGTGTCCACTTTCTTCGCTCCCGAGGGAACCGCGTCGATTCGCCCGGAACTCAGGGAAGTGCGAGCCGCCGACGCGACCACCTGGAAGCTGGAAGAGTGATGAGTTGCGCGAGTGAGTGACATGAGCGATCGCCCCCGACTTCGTGCGTTGACTCGCCAAGAGGTAAGAGCGATTGATCAGCGCGCCTGGGACGAGTATCGCATTCCGGGCCTTGTGCTGATGGAGAACGCCGGTCGCGGGGCAGCCGAGGCACTCTTGCGGCGCGGCGTCAATGGACCGGTCGCCATCTGCTGCGGCAAGGGACACAACGGCGGCGACGGGTTCGTCATCGCCCGACATCTCAATCAGGCCGGCATCGATATCGAGATCTGGTTGTTCGCCGCCGGATCAATGCTGTCAGGGGATGCGCTCGCGAACTACGAGATAGCGAAACGCTGCGGGCTGACGATTCACGAACAGCCGGCGGCACCGCTGCCCGATCGATATTCGCACGCGATCTCTGCAGCCGACTGGGTCGTCGATGCCCTGCTGGGGACTGGTGCTCAAGGTGAAGTGATGGGACTGCTGCGCGAGGTGATTCAAGCGATCAATGCATCGGGAACTAAAGTGCTCGCCGTCGATTTGCCCTCAGGTCTCGATGCCGACACCGGCCGGGCGCTGGGCGTTTGCATCAAGGCGAATTACACGGTGACGTTCGTCGCCCGCAAACTTGGTTTCGACAATTCCGAATCGGTCCAATGGACCGGCGAGGTCGAAGTCGCCGACATTGGCCTGCCGCGACGGTTGCTCCGCGAGTGGTCAAGTTCCCAGTAGCAAGTGCCAAACAAGGCACATGGAGCAAGTATCAAGGACGGCAATCCGAATCGGAATCGACTATCATCATCACATCTGAGTTCACAACTTCACACCTGCTCCGTTCTCAACTCCTCACACTCATGCCTCGTTCACTCGGAATGACCATTGCCGACTCGTTGACTCTCAGCCTGGCCTACGCGCAGCGGATGCTCAAGGATGTGCCTGCCGACAAGTTTGCGAGATTCGCGGCCCCGGGTGGGCATGTGGTGACATCGAATCACGCGGCGTTCGTGTTGGGCCATCTCAGCCTCTATGGGCCGCGAATCGTGCGCGAGCTGGGCGGAGATGTCTCACAACTGGCGCCGCCGCCGAAGTTCGAAACGGTCTTTTCCCGTGAGACGCAGTGCCTCGATGATGTTGATGGCACGATCTATCCGGCGATGGCCGATGTCACGGCGTTCTTCTTCCAGGGATACGATGCTGCGAAGGAGGCGCTGAAGGCCGCGAGCGATGAATTGCTGCAGCGCGACAATCCGATGGAAGGGCGAATGCGGGAACTGTTTCCGACCATGGGATCGATGCACGCCTTCCTCGTCGGCGGGCACATCATGATGCACCTGGGCCAGGTAAGCGCGTGGAGGCGCATGCAGGGCCTCGCGCCGGCATGACTGCTGCCAGATTGTTGGAGAGAAGGAACGAAAAACGATGTGAGGCGAGCAATGGCAGAGGAACCGAATCGCTCTACAAAGCGTACCTCGGCAAGGGAACGTGGCCGCAGTATTGCGAGTCACCTTCTATTTTTCGTCCTGCTCTCCACGCTCGCGTTCGTCATCCTCGATCCCTATGACGCTGTGGGTGGCGAGTTCGATTCCTTTCCGCAAGCGTGCCTTGTGCTGTGTGGATTCGTCATGCCATTGGTGATGTGCGTGTGCTGGGCCATTCACCCATTGACGTTTACAGGCATACTGCTCTGCAATGGTGTTTTCACTGCCGCCGTGATGACGTGGGCGATAGGAGTGGGCAACTCTTTCAAAGGCGTTTACGGCGGATCAATGAGCCTAAAGGAGACTGTTACAGGGATCCTGATGGTCTTTCTAGTTATGCTGCCATTTGTCGCAGTGCAGTGCGCATGGGCAGGTATATTTCAATGGGGCGGGCGTCGCCGCAACTTGAAGACGGGACGGCCGTGAATCACCCGAACGTCAATTCCACATCGCACACTTCGAACGGTGCGATCTCGATGCGGACTTCGTCTCCTTCGATCTTGGGATGCGCGATCGTTTTGCCGAGCAGGTCGACCTGACGCGCGGTTTTCGCGCTGAGGAATGACGACAATCGGCATACGGCCCGGCGACCTTCGGTTTCCATCAAGCGCAGAATGCAGCCTTTCACCGAGACGATTGCATCCGACTTCCCATTGGGATCGGTGCGCAGAGGGAGTATGCGCATCAGTTGTACGTGCGGCGTGTCGAGATGAAAGAACCAGCCGGTTTCGCCTGATCGCGGCGGGCCGGATTCCGTCGGGATCGTCAACGCCGGCGACATGCCATCGAGAGCGGCCTGCAACGGAAACGGAACATCGATCATCACCTGGAAGTGGAAGTGCCGCCGCGTTTCACCGGCGACGACCAGCAGCGTGTCGAGCATGCGGTTGCCCGTCTTGCGATGGAACGGCAGTCCCATGGGCAGAATCGTCGTCCGGTCGTTGTTGTCGGCGATTTCGATGAACTCGGGACTTTCGATTCGCTCCTGATTAACTACTCGCGGCGCATGCTGATCCGACCGCGACACCACGGCCGACTCGTGCTTCCAGGCGAAGCGAACGGCGTAGTAGTTCGACCAGGGATCTCCCTCGGGCATCTTCTGGATTTCGAGCTCGATTTCGACGTCGACGACTGGGCGACCGCGCCAGAGTTGGATCATCTGTCGATAGCCGGCGAGTACCTCCCCGTTTTCCTGATTGACGATCTCACCCGTGGTTTCGATCGCACCGAGTCCGGGGCCCGAACACAACACCTGGGTTCCCGTCATTCGCATCTCGGAGTAGTACGATTCTACGGGGGGAGCATCCGGCGCCTCGGGATTCAGCAGCTTGCGAACTCGCGGGAACCGAAATGCGATCTGATGGCTGAGCCGGTTCGGGCTGCGAGTGTAGGGCTTGATGTGGGCGATGCCTCCTGTCGTTTCGCTGATGCCGACTTCGAAGAATTCATTTCGCAGCAGCAATGGTTCAGCGACCGGAACTTTGCCGGGCGTCGTGTGAGGCAATTGCCGCTCGGGCCGCGGCAGCCAGACGAAGCCGCAACCGGGAATTTCGACGACGGCAGCGTGATGAGCGTCGTCGCACTGACGAGCGACCACCGGAGGCTGCGTTTCGGGTGATGCGGCAATGCGTTCGAATTCTACGACCACGCGGCGTGTGAACGACAGCGGATTCACGACCAGCCAACCAGGTTGATTCCCTGCGCCAGTCAACAAGAGTTGCGACAACTGCTTCAACGACTGCGAACGATAATCAGCCACGGCGGCATCCGCCTGATCCTGCTCCTCATTCCCGGCATCTGGATGTGCGGCTTCGACGACGTCGTCAACGGACGCATCCGCGGCGACGGTCTGCGTCTGCAGCAGTTCTCGCAGCTTGCCACAGTAGTCGCCCGCGAGATACTCGGCCCGCCGCTGCCAGTAGCCCTGATACCGGCTGACGGGATCGACTTGCTGCCGGGCCACCGAATGCACGAGATAGGGAGAGAAGTAATCGCCGTCATGGAAGTTGGCGATGCGCCCCGCCATGTCGGTGACCTTGAAGAACTCGGTAAACGTCACGAATCGGCCCAGGACGGGGGCGTACTTCGCGATCCGGTAAAGATCGTCCATCCAAGGCGTCTTGAGTTCCGGCCAGCGGGCAAGAACCAGCGCCGCCGCGTGATCGTGATCCATCGACTCCGACATGCGGCGCGAGAATCTGAGGAACGTCGTCGCACTGTCGGCTGCCAGCGGGATGCGGCTGAAGGCTTCCACGGCGGTACCGTCGAGTCCTTCCCAATGCAACCGGGTCTGTTCGTCGTCGGGGTAAATGCCATCGTCGAGTGCGACATGCAGCGCGCCCACGAACCCCAGTCGAGACAGCACCTGAGGCAGCCTGCGTGAGAGACCGAAGCGCCGACGTCCCCAAGTGGTCGAACGCGCGCCGTCGATCGACTGTTGGGCGGCCAGCCCTTTGCGCAACTGCCATTCGACGCTGTCGAGTGACAGGATCGAAGTCGGGGCCTCTTCCCACTCGCCGCCGACAATGCAGGCTCGGTCCTCCTCGAAAGCAGTCTGCATGGCATCGCGAAAACTCACATCGCTAGTCGTAATCTCCTGCAGGTCTTTCGAAGTCGCGAGGAGATTGAAATGTGCCGGATGCCGCACCCGATCGAGCAACGGTGCGCCCGCCATTTGCGGGGCGATGAGACACAGATCGAGCAGATAACAGTCAACGCCATAGACTCGTTCGCGGGCCTCCTGGATCATGTCGAAGCAATGCTTCAGCCGTTGGCGCGCTGTGTCGACATCCTGAGCCACGGCTGCCTGGGCCGCCGCGATCGACTCGCGACGTAAGTGAGGTTCGTCAAGATGGCTGAAGTGCCGCATCTGCCGCGAGAGGAGTTCCGTCAACAGATGGCAGGTTCCGAGCGCGAGAAAGTCGGCCACCAGATCGGGATCGACTTCCGGCAGGTCACCCAGCGGCTTGAGCACTGCGGCCAGCATCTCCTGGCGGTCGGTGATGTCGGTGATGACCGTCATTCCTTCCCGCCGAGAACGTTCCAGCCAGCCCGATGGAATGTGATTACAACAAGTGGGGACAATGACGAGTCTCCCCTGGCGTACTTCGCTGCCGGCATCCGATCGTTCCCAGCGAGGGAAGACATCCCCGGCGAGCAGAACCGGGTGCCAACGGACGGCGAACCCGTTCATGAGACTGGCGGCCTGGGGCTCGGTCAGATCCTGGGGGAAATCCTCCAGGCTATGGCTGGGGATCAGAACGGTCAGGTCGTCGTATTTCATCGCCAAGGGGCAGGAATCAGGGAATCTCTGGTGTCAGTCCGACGGTGGTCGTCGCCATAATAGCGGTCGTGACGGAATCTCTGGACTTCCCGGCTTGGTAGATTCTGCAAACAGTCGGGAACTTTTCCATTTGTCGATGCGTCACATGTCACGGAGGCCCTCGATTATCCCGAATGATTCGGATGCGAGCGGCAGCAAGGGTCGGCGACGAACCTGCCGAAGAATGTCGCCCAAGGGAAGATTGACGCCGCTTAATTGTTGTCCTAGCATAACTTTGCAACCATGTACTGATCGTTGATTTCACGCATCGGCCTTCATACTCACATTCGTGAACATTCGAATCGCCGTGATGATCGACCCCGGTTGCCATCATTTCTTATCATCGCTTTTGTCTCCTCGACCCACGTCGCGAATCTTCCAGCCGCATCCTGAATTTTTCGGGGATGACAGGGCTAGAATGATATTTCAGACCCAAAGCCTCCCTTCAAGGATTTGAGCCATGGCGGAAATCAAAGGCGCCTGGGGCATCGACATTGGCCAGTCGGCCCTGAAGGCCATCAAGTTGCGACATGTGGATGCCACCGATCAGGTCGTGGCGGTCGCGTTCGACTACATCCCATACCCCAAGATTCTCAGTCAGCCTGACGCCATCCCCGAAGAGTTGGTGCCTCAGGCGATCGAGACATTTCTCTCGCGCAATGACATCAAGGGGGATTCGATCGCCATCAGCGTTCCTTCCGGAACATCGGCCCTCGTGCGTTTCGTGCAATTGCCCCCAGTTGAGGCCAGCAAACTGCCGGATGTCGTAAAGTACGAAGCCAAGCAGCAGATCCCCTTCGACCTCGCTGAAGTGATTTGGGACTACCAGCCCGTCGGCACGGGGGTCGAGGAAAGCGGCTACCTGCTGGATGCAGAAGTCGCCCTGTGCGCGATGAAGCGTGACGACGTGATGCGCAGCCTGCGCCCGTACAACAACGCCAAGGTCGAGGTCGACGCGATCCAGATCGCTTCGCTGTCGCTGTACA
>JANNSB010000677.1:0-13166 GCA_031402175.1 Planctomycetaceae bacterium | reverse complement strand
CCGCCCCCCGGAGCGCCGGCCGTGCAGTCCACGACGACGCCACAGCAGCCGGTGGTGCCGAACCCGCCGGCGGAGACCAGCATGCATAGTGACTGGCAGACCGTGGAACCGCGACATGCTGCCGCTCCGACGGATCAGACGATGTCGATGGTGCCGTCGGCTGTCTATATTCCCGCGCAGCAGGTGAGCTGGTCGGTCGCGCCGTAGTTCACTTCGCTGTTCGCGACAACTGCGACAGCACTACCGCGGTGGCGGTCGAGACGTTCAACGACGTCACGCCTCCGTGCGAGGGGATGCTCACGACCATATCGCACAGGTCGAGCGTCAACCGCCTCAGGCCATGCTGCTCGTTGCCCACGACGAGCAGCCAGTTGCGGTCGAGCGTTACAGTCGTGAGGTCGGTCTCGGCATGCTCCGACGTGCCGAGCACCCACAGCCCACGCTGTTTCGCATGTTCAAAGAGTTGCGAGAGGTTCGTTACCTCGACGATCGGCAGGTACTCCACTCCCCCCGCCGAAACGTCGTAGACGGTTGATGACAGCGGCGCGGAATGGTCTCTGGTGAGAAACACCGCCTGCACACCAAAGAACGAAGCCGATCGCAGGATCGCTCCCAGGTTATGCGGATCCTGAATCTGATCGAGCGCCAGCCACAGCGATAGTCTTTGGCTGGACAGCAACTCCCATGCGTCGTCGATCGGCGTGAACGACTTTTCCTTGACCATCGCAACGGCATGGGTTTCGCGAGTTGCGGGTCGGCGACCTGACTGTTTCTGCGATGTCGCCTCGAGTGATGTGGCGCGAATCCCAAGGGAATCGGCGAGGGCAACGACATCGCGCCAGGCCGGTTCCAGTTTCGTGCGGGCGATCTGCAGACTCAGCACCGCTTCCGGCCGCTGCTTGAGAGCAGCCAGTACACTGTGCGGATTGCGGAGTTCGATCGTCACAGGGGTGGTGTTGAAGGTGTTGAAGAAGTCATCGCAGACATACGGGCCGCGAAACCATGATTCGAGTCGAATGTTAGAGGTATTCGCAGGACGTACAAAGAGCTCGCCTGAATTCGCACGTCAATAAATGAGATGTGAATGGCATCCATTCTTAGCCCAACGCGCACAAATGAGAATCACGCTCAACCGCTTATGCCGTATACACTACCGTCATCGTTCTTCTCATTTGAGAGCGTGGCAGTTTGCAGCGAAATGGCTGGTACCTTGGTTGACTCTCACCTAATCGAGTAGGCTGTTGCCGGGCACGACATTGATAGGCGTGCAGACTGACCGATTGAAGAGTCGGCAGTTCTTCAGGGTCGATGGCCGGCAATCGGCAGCATGAAACACCAACCTCAACGGATTCGCCGCAGCGCTGCTACTGCGATGCAACCGTTGACGTAAACCGCAGATGAAGCCGGCCGCCGAATCTCAATCATCGATCGTGGGAGATCCTCACGCACCTGTCCCGTTACCTCCTCCGCAAGGTCGTGCCCTGGCGCTGCTGTCGCTGGCGGCTCTGGGGATTGTGTATGGCGATATCGGCACCAGCCCGCTCTACGCGCTGCGGGAGTGTTTTCACGGCCCCCACTCGATTGCGATTTCTCCGCTGAACATATTCGGCGTGCTGTCGCTCATTTTCTGGGCGCTGGTGCTGGTCATTTCGATCAAGTACCTCTTGTTCATCCTGCGGGCAGACAACCGCGGAGAAGGCGGCATCCTCGCGCTCGCGGCATTGGTCACCCCCATGCGGGCCTCCGGCAAGACGCAGAGCTGGATGGTCATCACCTTGGGCCTCTTCGGTGCCGCGCTGCTCTACGCCGATGGCATGATCACTCCGGCCATTACCGTATTGAGCGCCGTCGAAGGCCTGGGGATCGCCACGCACCTGTTCGACCCTTACGTGATACCGATCACGATTGTGATCCTGGTGGGGCTGTTCTACATCCAGTCACGAGGCACCGCGCGGGTCGGTACGGTATTCGGACCGTTCATTCTCGTCTGGTTTCTCGTGTTGGCCGTATTGGGCGTCTATTGGGTCATGCAGGAGCCGAGCATCCTCAAGGCCGTCAATCCGGCTTATGCCCTCTGGTTCTTCGAACAAAACGGAGTGGCAGGCTTTCTGGTGCTGGGCACGGTGTTTCTGGTCGTGACCGGCGGGGAGGCATTGTATGCCGACATCGGACATTTCGGCATTCGTCCCATCCGACTGACGTGGTTTGCCGTGGTGTTGCCTGCGTTGATGTTGAACTACTTCGGCCAGGGGGCATTCTTGCTGGCCAATCCCGGCCGGGCGGCGAATCCGTTCTATCACATGGCCCCCGAGTGGGCTCTCTATCCGCTGGTCGTGCTGGCGACGGGAGCCGCCGTCATCGCGTCGCAGGCGATCATCACGGGGTCATTTTCATTGACGCTGCAGGCGATTCAACTGGGATACAGTCCCCGTCTGGAGATTCGTCACACGTCGCACGAGCAGAAGGGTCAGATCTATCTGCCGATGGTCAACTGGATGTTGATGCTCTCCTGCATCGGCCTCGTGTTGGGATTCCGTTCTTCCAGTAACCTGGCGGCAGCGTACGGAGTGGCGATTACGGTGACGATGGTCATCACCTCGCTGCTGTTCTTCGTGCTCGTGCGACTCCACTGGGGGTGGAGCCTGCCGGTCGCCTTGCTCGTGTCGGGCACGTTTCTGATTATCGATCTGGCGTTCTTCGGGGCGAATATCATCAAGGTCGCCGACGGGGGCTGGTTCCCGCTGCTCGTGGCCGGCGTGATCTACCTGCTGATGGCCACTTGGCGGCAGGGACGTCAGATCCTCGGCGAACGAATGAAACGGCGGATGATTTCCGTCGAACTGTACATCGCCGATCTGCTCACTCATCCCCCTCTGCGTGTGCCCGGCGTTGCCGTCTTCATGACCGGCAATCCCATCGGTACCCCGCCGGCGCTGCGGCATAACGTCGCCCACAACCATGTGCTGCACGAAACGGTGATCTTTCTCTCCGTTGATACCGCGGAGAGGCCGCACGTCCCCTTATCGCAACGGGCCGAAATCGAAGAAATCGGCGAGGGATTCTGGCGCATCGGGATCACGTACGGCTTCATGGATCAGCCGAACATTCCCCGCGAACTGTCGGAGGTCAAGAGGCCCGGCCTGGAGATCGACCTACGCCAGACGAGCTACTTCATGGGCCGTGAAACGCTCATCGCAACCGACCAGCCCGGCATGGCGCTGTGGCGCGAGCATCTGTTTGTGTGGATGTCCCGCAACGCTCAGCCCGCCACCCAGTTCTTCGGATTGCCTCCCGACCGCGTCGTGGAAGTCGGCGTGCAGGTCGAACTCTGACGGAAGCGAGACGATTCTCGGACTCGCTGTCAGTGACGGGCGTTGATCGTTGCCAGCGATGCATCGTTGCGGATGCGTGCCTCGCGGGCATCAAGGATCACCTGCCGGAACCGCTGCGGACACACCACGCCTTGCAGCGTCATGATCACGTCGCCGCGCTCATTCTTAATTTCGAGGTCGGCGGCATTGTGAAATTCCTGGCCGGGACGCACGACGACCGAGATTTCAGCGATATCCTCGAGCTTGATCTGGCTGAACAGACGGTCGCCGATCGACGAGCGAACCTGCACGGTGCGGTTGGTCAGGCTGTACCGCTGGCCAGTGACTTTGGTTCCCAGATACCAGAGGGCCCCGATGCCTCCCAGCGGCAGCGCGAAGAGAATCTGCGAGATGCGAACGCCGTTGATCTTCGCGGGAATCGAGTTGCAGATCTGCCCGATCAATCGACCGGTGCTGGTGGCGGCGATCGACGGCCAGACTTCCTCGATCAGCGTTTCGCGATTGGGAGTCACCCCGGCGATGGGGGACGCGACTGCGGTCGGCATCAGTTCGATCTCTCGAAGGGGCGTAATACGATTCTCGCGGCGAGCGTAAACTACCAACGCGGCGTTGGCCCTTCCAGCGTGGTTTCGCTCATAAATCCCGAACGAGATTGATTTTCGTGGATTCGCTCATCATCTTACATCGCAGTTGTATTCGTTCAGGGCAGGACTCGGTTCACTGGAGTTCCCTGAGCGCGAGTTGAAGAGAGCGTTCTCGATTCGACTCGGTGTATTGGCCGCGTTCCCGTAGTTCGCCGCGAGCGATCCGAGACCGCAATGGGAAGTCGATTGATGGTTACGGATCCTGTTCGAGACGATCAAGCCCCCGACACTCAGGATCCGGAACCGGTCAAGGTTCCTGACCCTCCGGATTTGGAAGCTGCCGGTTCGCCGGAGCCGACTTCTTCCACGAGCGAATCCGGCGCTCCCGAAGAACCGGATTCCGATCCACCCAAGCGCAAGCTGCAACTCAATCCCACGCTCGGAGTCGATCAAGTCCGTGCGATTCCGACGATCGGAGGTGGATCGGCGCCACCTGTCGTCGAAGCTCCCGTCGATGACGCCGCCTCTGCTCCAGAAACAGAGGCGAGAAACAAATACGAGCCGCCTCTGCCACCCACACGGCCTGTCGATATCCCCAGACGGGAAGATCTCGACGCCGGCCTCGAATCGCAGCTCGCCGCCGCGATGTCGGGCGCTGCTATCGAGCAAGCGACGCCTGTGGTGCATGTTGAAGCCCACGAAACTGATTTCGAGCCACAAGAACCGGTTACTGAAGAGAACCTGTCGGAAGGCGCATCGCTGACGGGACAGGTGCTCTCGATTCATGGCGACGACGTCTTCCTGCTCTTTCCGGGCTTCACGCGAAACGGCCTCCTCTCGCTGCGGCAGTTCGGTGAGCGGCCCCCCGCGGTCGGGCAGTGGATTCAGATTCGAGTCATCAAGGTTGACGACGAGAATGGGTTGATCCTGGTCTCATTGCCGCGCGGACTCGCCAAGATCTCCGGAGACTGGAAGGCCATCACCAAGGGGCAAATGGTCGACTGTATGGTCGTCAAGACGAACAAGGGGGGCCTCGATGTCAACATCGGCAGCCTGCGGGGCTTCCTGCCGGCCGGCCAGGTCGACCTGTCCTATGTGGGAGATCTGGAAACGTTCGTCGGTCAGAAGCTGCGGGTGCGGATCACGGAAGTGAATGCCAACCGCCGACGTCTTGTCGTCAGCCGGCGACAGATCATGGTCGAAGAGCGCGAAGTCCTCGAAAAGGATGTCTACGCTCGCATTGCTCCCGGCCAAACCATGACGGGTCGCGTCAAGACGCTGAAGGACTACGGCGCGTTCGTCGATATCGGCGGCGTCGACGGCCTGCTGCACGTCGCGCAAATCAGTTGGCAGCGGGTGCAACATCCTTCCGAAGTGCTGCAGGAAGGGCAGGAGATCGAAGTACAGGTTCTGTCGGTCGATCACGAGAAAAAGAAGATCGGCCTGGGGATGCGGCAACTCCAGAAAAACCCCTGGAAGGACGCCGAGACCGAATTCGCCAAGGGGAAAACCCTCAGCGGCAAGGTCACTCGCACCGAGGCGTTTGGAGCCTTCATCGAAGTCGCGCCGGGCGTGGAAGGCCTCGTGCACATCAGCGAGCTCGACCACAAGCGCGTCGGCAAAGTGACCGATGTGCTCAAGGTCGGCAGTTACGTCGAGGCACAGGTACTGGAAGTCGATCCGAAGCGCAAACGGATCAGCCTCTCCATCAAGTCGCTTATCGCCAAGCCCGAACCCGAAAAGCGCGACGAACCGGAGGAGGTCAAACCAGCCTACGCCCGGCAATTCAAGGGAAGCCTCAAGGGCGGCATCGGCGGTTCGGGCAAAGGGGGCATGTTTGGCAACCCGGGCGACTACCACTGATGCGTCGCGCGCCAAGTGGCGATCAGCTTGCTTCCTTCACGCTCAGACAAGAATCCTGATGACGTCCGCGATCACACTCTTCTGTTGCCTGTCGGTCCTGGCGCAGGAACCTGCCAGCGTCTCGCGAAACTACACCGGCGTCTTGAGTGACGTGGATGGTGAGACGCAATTGCAGGTGCTGGAATTCAACGTTACCTGCATCGCCAGCGATCAGTCGGGCGGCGCACATGTTGACTTCGTCGTGGTGCAGGATGCCGCGATAGCACTCCCCTGGCACGGGCGATTCGGTCGGCAGTTGCATCTGGAAACTGGTGAAGTCGCGGGCAGGGCCGCCGAGATCCAACTCGCCTATGACGAAAGCCACGTCGTTCGGGAGCTGGTTCCGTTCGTGATCCCTCGCGGCGATCTGGCCGACGGTGTGGAATGGACGGACGGGGCGGCGGTCTATTCCGTCACCGGAATCGCCACCGTCGGCGAACACGAATGCTGGGTGATCGAAGGCAACAACCGGTTCGGCCACTTTCGCACGCTGCATGTCGATCGCGAGTCGGGTGCGCTCGTCGCCGCGCGCGAAATCGTGTTCCTTGGACAGGGGGATGAGTTCTCGCTCGAAATCCGTTTGACCTCGGAGCAGGAACTCGATGCCGACGCCGTCGCCGGAAATCTCGCGGTGGCCGAGCAGTTACTGTCGCTGCAGTCCGCAGTGGGAGATTCGCAGTCTTCCTTCCCCGAGGTCGACAGCGTTGCCGACTGGGAGGCATCGATCCTGCAGCTTCGCGATCTGGCCACGGATACCACGTATGCCAACCTGATCGCGGGAATGGCTCGCGAGCATCAGCAGGCCGGCCGGCTGGCGGAAGGAGTTTCTGCTCTGGCCGACGCCATCGTTGGTCAACCGGCCCCCGAGTTCGCGCTGGAACTACTGGGCGGCGACCAATCGACCGCCGAAGATCGGCAGGAACGCGTCGTCGTCCTCCACTTCTGGGATTACCGCAACGAGAATCTCGCAGAACCCTACGGCCAGGTCGGCTATCTGGACTTTCTCTCCAACCGGTTTCGGGATGATCCCGTCACGATTCTAGGAGTCGCCGTCAACAGCGAACTCGATGCCGCCGAAACCCGACCCGCGGTGCTGCGATCGATTCGCGGACTACAGCAGTTCATGAATCTCGCTTACCCGATCGGCCTTGATACCGGCGACCTGTTGAGTTCCTTCGGTGATCCGCGTTCGGCCGGCGCGGAACTGCCCCTGTGGGTGGTGATCGGAGCCGACGGCCAGGTCGTGCACTATCACGCGGGCAACTACGAGATCGATGTGAATCGCGGGCTGGAGGAACTTGAGACGCAGATCCGTGGCGCGTTGCCCGCGACCGCCCAGTAGTCACGCGGACAACTTTCGTTTTCAGCGACAACGCTCATTCGCGGGAAGATGACATGCAACGCAATCTGATCCTTGTTGTCACTCTCGTCATGCTGTTGGTGATGGGTTTGGGCATCTCTGCGGTTCGTTCTCAGCCGCGCGATGCTGCGGATCGCGAGCTGATGCAGGGCGTCGTCTTCCACGATCAGAATGGCAATGAAGCCTTCGATGCCGGCGAGCCGGTACTTTCGGGCATTCGGGTCTCGAACGGTCGCGACATTGTCGAGACCGATACAGAAGGGCGCTACTCGGTCCCCGTGACAGACGACACGGTGGCGTTCGTCATCAAACCTCGTGGCTGGCGCACTCCACTCTCCGACGACATGCTGCCGAGGTTCTACTACATCCATAAGCCAGCCGGTTCACCCGAGTTGCGGTTCGGCGGCGTTGCCCCCACTGGCCCGTTGCCGGATTCGGTCGACTTTCCGCTCTATCCGCAGGAAGAGCCCGAGCAGTTTCATGCATTGCTATTCGGTGACACTCAGCCGCGGGATCAGCGCGAGATCGATTTCATCGCTCACGACGTGGTGGAAGACCTCATCGGAACCGATGCATCGTTCGGCGTGACGCTGGGTGACGTGGTCTTTGACGATCTGTCGATCTTCGAGTCGCTCAACCGCACGATCGCGCTGATTGGGATCCCCTGGTACAACGTCATGGGCAATCACGACATCAACTACGATGCACGCCTGCGTGAGCACGCCAACGAGACATTCGAACGCATCTACGGGCCGAGCTACTACTCGTTCGATTATGGCCCGGTTCACTTCCTCGTGCTCGACGACATCAAGTGGTACATCGACGACGGCACCGGCGAAGGGAGATATCGCGGCGGATTTGGACCCGATCAATTGGAGTTCATCCGCAACGACCTGGCGCTCATCCCCGATGAGCAACTCGTCGTGCTGATGATGCACATCCCGTTGGTGGATGTCGACGACCGTCACGACCTGTACCGCCTGATCGAACAACGGCCGTTTTCGATGTCGATTTCGGCTCACGAACACTACCACGAGCACGTCTGGATCACTCACGAGGACGGCTGGGAAGGGCCGCAGCCCCACCACCATGTCATCAATGTGACCGTCTGCGGCAGTTGGTGGTCGGGCTTTCCCGATGAACGCGGCATCCCGCACACGACCATGAGTGATGGTGCTCCGAACGGCTACTCGATCATCAGTTTCGATGGTCAAGAATACAGTCTGGAGTATCGAGCGGCGGGGCGATCGGCCGACTACCAGATGCAGATTCACGCGCCGGAAGTTGTTTCTCAGGCGGAGTTAGCGTCGACAACGATTTTCGTGAATGTGTTTAACGGCTCGGACCGCTCCGTCGTGAAGATGCGAGTCGGCGCGAGGGAATGGGAGCAGATGACGCAGGCGATTGAAGCCGACCCGCAGTTCGCGGCGGTACGTGAAGCCGAGAATGCCATCATCGACGCCCCCGAATTGTGGAGGGAATTGCCGGAATCCCATGCCACCAGACACCTTTGGAAACAACCGCTGCCGGAAGGCCTTCCACCGGGAACGTATCGCATGGAGGTCGAGTCCACCGACATGTGGGGCCGCGTACTCGTTGACGGACGGGTCATTCGGATCACCGAATAGTAGTTAGCCGGTCTGAAATCGCATCCTAAAGATTTTGCCAGGTAGATGTTACGACCGCCAGTGCCGCAGTGGTGCTCGATTTCGCCCGTCCTTGTATTCCGTCGATCCTTGCGGGATAATCGTGGATCTGTACGCGGAATCCTCACCTCAGGAGTTTAGTCGGCAGCCTACATGAATCAGAAAGACCTCGATCGTTTTCGAACTCTGTTGCAGCGACTTCAGACACGAATCCGGGGGGATGTGCAGCATCTTTCGACCGAGGCACTCGACGCGAACGGCGATTCCCGCAGCCCGACGCACATGGCCGAACTCGGCACTTCGACGTTCGATCAGGACTTCTCCCTGCGTGTGATGGAAGGGGATCAGGAAGTTCTGGAACAGATTCGAGATGCACTGAAAAAGCTGGCGGCCGGCAGTTTCGGGCTGTGTGAAGGCTGTCTCGAAGAGGGAAAGTCCAATTCCAAAGCAGTCATCCCGAAGGCGCGTCTCAACGCCATTCCGTATGCCCGCAATTGCGTTTCCTGTGAGGAACGCCGCGAGTCGCATTTCCGTTACTAATATCAGGGCAACAGGTTACCGCATTTCGCGTCGCAGGAATCACGCATGCGGATCGAGCCGCTCCTTTCGGCCGAGGCCATTCGCGAAGTGGTGACGTGCCTCGGACAGCGAATCAGCCAGGACTATGCCGACAAGGATCTCACGATTCTCGGCGTGCTGACCGGCAGTATCGTCTTCGTGGCCGATCTGATGCGGGCCATCCCGATCCCCCATCGGCTCGGGCTGCTGCAGGCGTCCAGTTATCGGGGTGCGACGCAAACGTCCGGTGAACTAACACTCGAGGTCTCGCTGCTGCCAGACGTTCGAGATCGCGACATCCTGCTGGTCGATGACATTCTGGATACCGGCAAGACGATGTCGGCGATTGTCAGCAAACTGTCGGCCTATGGCCCGAAAAGCATCCGCTCGGCAGTCCTGTTGTGGAAGAAGGAGCGAACTGTCGTCGAGATGATCCCCGACTACGTGGGTTTTGAGATTCCCGACGCCTTCGTCGTCGGGTACGGTCTCGACTACGACGATCGTTTTCGGCACATCCCCTACATTGGAGTGCTGGACACATCCGACGCCGATCAGGCTCCTTCCTGAGGCCGGGAAAACGCGAATTGCGGGCTTTCGGGCCAAGGATCGGGTCGATACTATAAAATCTGACCCGTGTTCAAGGGATGATCACCATGCGGCGTTTTCTCTGTGCGATCGTGTTATGCATCGTGTCGGTTGCGGTCTCGCAACCGACAGTCGTCGTAGCTTGCCCCATGTGTAAGCTGGCTAACGAAGACGCACCAGCCACCGATGCGAACGGCATGCCGATCGACGTGAATGCCCGGCCGCGGGCGTACATGTACTCGATCCTGTTCATGCTATCGATGCCCGCCACGCTTCTTACAGGCTTTGGAATCGCGTTCTATCGCATGACCCACCGCGCAGCGCTGGCGGCCATTCAACCGCACGTAGACGCGAGTTACTCGCCGTCGATACTGCCGGCAAGAGGCTGATCCAGTTCAGTGGCAATGTTACAGCAGGGCGAAGCTGTCGAGATCGGTCGCCTCTTCGATATCGTTCTTCGCGCGCTCAATCCACAGTTGCTGCAGCCAGCTCGCCGAGGGAGGCCGGTACGGACGGAACTTTTCGATCGTGCCGTCCGACTCGCGGTAGAAGATCGCACGATGCGTTCCCAGTTTGGCGGCCGCCGGACTGTCGATGAGGTTGCTGGAGTCTGATGCGTTCATCTGGAAGCAGATCCGCAGCTCGAACTCCTTCAGTAAGTTTCTGGAGAACCAGCGCTCGACGTTCGCGCCGCTGTCGCACCAGCAGACGACGTGGATGCCGACCTCCGGCCCCTTGGCCAGGATGTCCGCAAACTGCTTCGCGGGTGATGCCGACGGCTGGTCCCCTCCGCCGAACGCTCCCAGACCGTAGTCGTCTTCGGCCTTGCGGAGTTCGCGGAAACGGCTGAGATTGAAGACGAACAGAAACACATCGGGGTGCTGATGTTCGCGGTCTGCGTCTCGACGATTGAGTTCGTCCGTGATCTCGGCCAGCGTGCTCGCTTCCCGGCCGGGGCGAAGGCGATGGACCGAACCTTTGAGCAGATTGAGGATCGTCGTCCACTGGCCCTCTTCCCACGACGCCTGTTGGCTGCCGTCCAGCAAGATGCACGGAGGAAGTGTTGCTGATTTGCCGTCAACTTCTGCGGGAAGCTGCGCCGCGAGACTGACCAAAGCCGTCGACATGACGCCAAGAGCTTCGTCCGCATTGGAGCCAACCAGCAGCAGATTCGAACCGGAGTGCCTGCCGAAACGAATTGAACTCGGCGGGCGGATCTCGACCGCCTCTCCCAGCCAGATCAACGGCTCCTGCAGTCGTCCGGCGGGCGCTGTCGTGATCAGTTCGCCAAGCTGTGCGTTGCGGGCGGGATCGGAGGCAATGTTCCCTTCGAAGACGATGAGTGGTTCGCCGATGATCCCTCGTTCCTTCGCCAGTTCCCGCAGTTGCGAGAGGTATTGATCCCGTTCGTCGTCGGGGAGCCATGCGACCTGAAACGGATGATTTCCTTCCACTAGTCCATTGGCGTCGTTGTAGATCGCCTCACCCGGCCGAGTGAGCAGTCGCGCCGCGGTGTTCTCCTCGCTGAGAATCAAATGCGCATCGGCCTCGCTGCACTGCAGCGCGACGCGAACGGCAACCTGCCCGAGCGTGCTGCGGGCCAGCGTGTAGGCCCCGGCCAGCGTCTGCGAGCCCAGTACGACATGCACGCCGAACGCTCGTCCCTGGCGAATCAATCGGTCGAGCAACAGCGCCGCCGACTGCGAAACTCGATCGTCCTCGACAAAGAATTCCTGAAACTCGTCGATCACGAGCATGATGCGGGGCAGCACCGCGTCGGGATTCTTGTCGCGGTAGGAGCCGATGTCCTGCACGCTCTCCCGCCGGAAGAGTTCGCCCCGTTCCTGCAAGACTTCATCAAGTCGATGCAGCGCGCTCACGCCGAACTCGCGATCACTTTCGATGGCGATGACGCGGGCATGCGGCAGTTCAAACGATGCATAACCCTTGAACTCAACCCCCTTCTTGAAGTCGATCAGGAAGAAGTTGATTTCGTTGGGACTGTAATGCAGCGACAGGTTCGTAATGAGCGTGTGCAGAAACGTCGACTTTCCCGATCCCGTCTTGCCGGCGATCAACATGTGCTGGCTGGTCCCCTTGCCGAGCCGCAAATGCTGCAACTTCGTCGCGCCTGCCCGGCCGAGCGGAATGTCGAGCCCCCGCCGGGAATCCTGCGTCCAATAGCGCTCGCTGTCGGGTGCGATGCGGCCGAACGAAACTTCGACGCGGCGAGCGTGCTTTGCGTCTTCACCGACTTTGCGAACGATGCGGGTGAATGCGTCCGGCGCGGGGATCGGTTCCGGCTTGACCGGCCACATCGACAGTCGGTTGTGACCGCGCAGGTGGAAGCCGCCTTTGCGGCCATCGAGAATCAACGAATTCTGCTCGATGTCCTCCGCGCGCATCGCATGCGGCAGGTGCTGCGTCTGATCCCATTGAATCAGCGTGTAGACTCCGCATTTCGGGCCGCTCTGCACGATGCTCGCCAGGCGCTTGGCGCTCGTGTCGCTGAACTTGTGCGGAAAGCCGGCCACCACGAGCAGGTGATACGGCTCGGCCACTTCGCCGGCGTACTCGTTGTAGGCTTCGATGGTGGCGAACTCGTTGCGGAGATACGTCTGCAGGACGTTTTCCATGTGCAGTGTGAGGTCCGCCAGGCGCGCCTCGATGTGATTCGACTCGGTCCAGATGCGGCTGTTGATGAGCAGTTCATCATGGTCGGCCAGATGCATGAAGCCGGAAAACGCCTCGCCGAGTCCGACGGGATCGAGAATCGTCAATCTGAGCTTTCCGGCCGGCAGTGACGTGAGCCAGCGCAGAATCGTCGCCTGCATGATCCGCGAAGCCTGTTCGCGCGATTGCGGCGAATCGGTCTTGATCAGGAGCGAAGGACTTTCGGGGAACGGTGCAATGATCGGCACGGTGTGCGAAGTCTCTGAGTGGGCGAGACGTTCGTCTTCGGGGACGGCTCCATCGATTCTGGCGACGTCGATGTCGCTCTGGCCGACGGGGATTCCCCAGGGAATGCCGGCGCTTTGTCGCCATTGAGAAGAATCAATCACTGACCATTCGGGAAACGATTCCGCGCCTGACTGATTCGCTCCCCGCAGGGCGCGCGAGAGTTCGGCTTGCGCGCGCTTCCAGTCAGTATCGATCCGTTGCCAGAAATCAGTCCGCTGCATCTCTCGTTCGCCGCGAT
>JANNSB010000676.1:0-11313 GCA_031402175.1 Planctomycetaceae bacterium | reverse complement strand
ATGATGTCGAGCGTCGCATACCGTTCGGTTTCATTCACGACGTCGGCAATGTCGGGCCACGCGGGAAGCGATTGCCAGTCGGACTGAATTGTATCCATCAGTTCGGGCGTCATCTGCGGCGAAGAAATCAACTCCTGCATGGCGCTCGTGGCCACCGCCGAATTGGCGATACCCACGAGGTGTTCGATGAGTGTGTCCCCTTGGGCCTGCAAACGCGACAGCCGATGCAGGGCGAGTATGTCCTGCCAGGCCGCCTGCGCGTCTCCACTGTTCAGTCGCTGCATGGCGCGTAGCGCAAGCAGCCGGCCGAAGTCGCGCAGCTCCTGTGCGATCGGCAGCAACATCTCATACATCGGTCCGCCAGCATTGAGAAGCACCGGATGCCGAAACGATGGCATGCGTGATGCCGCGTGCACCTTCTCCAACGGCTGTTCGTTCGCCGCGACCCACGCCGCGAGTTCGGGATAGTCGGCCGCGGACCAGGGAACCTGAGTGCAAGGTATGAGCAGTTCGACCAACTCGTTGTACAGCGCGACATCGTAAGACTCGCCCACGTCTGCGGCCTGTTGGGCGAGCAGGTCATCGAGCCGCACGCGATAGTCCCCGCCTGCCGGCAGCGGAGTCATCTCCAGTTCATCATACGCCATCTGCGCCATCTCGGGAGTGGCGAAGACCGCTGGCCCCAGCGCCTCGACGATCAACCGGGCGGCGTTATCTTCACTCGAGACTTCGTCACGGTGTCGTTGGCGGAGTGCCGCCCCATAATCGACGAGGCCCTTCTGCGTCACCGGTCCGATGAGTACGGTGGTCTCCTCCGCCACATGAAACTGCCGATCGGGATTGCCGGCCGCTGTCAGCCAGACGATGAGGCAGACCGGCACCAGGACGAACAAGATCACCAGATAGAACCACAGCGAAGCCCAGATCGGGCGCTTGCGCGGCGTGGCGGGGCTTGCTGGAATCGGCGGCACGGCGAGAGTCGCTGGATTGGTCGGCATCAGGCGTCGAAAATGGAGAGACCGTCTGGTCCAAGGGACTGTGTCTCTCACCTATACGCCCGCAGATCGTGCAAGTGTCAGTGAATTCCCCAAGTTTCGGAGGCCCACCGATGGTACGTTGCCGCTCGAAATAGCAAAGGGCGGCTGGAGAACCAGCCGCCCTCACCAGAGGACATTCGGTGACTTGAGCGGCCGGGATCAGCGGCTGCTCGGGCAGGTCTCACTCCGCCATCACGAATGTTGTCGATTGATGCTCACGTCGTTCGAAAAGCCCTCGCTCACGCGTCGGGTTACCATTTGTGGCCCTCACCCCCCGGCCCCTCTCCCGGCGGGAGAGGGGAGCGAGGAACAGTTACCAGATCGGTGATGGATAGACCGGGGCCGGGAGCCATGTTCCATCCGCCTGCCATACACCGCCCGGTTGGCACGGGCTGGCCGGAGTGGGACAGGGCAACGTCGCGCCGGGGCTGGTCTCGTAGTAATAGATCGTTCCCGACTGTTCGGGCGGACACGGGGCATGTATCACGGGAGGACACGGATCGGGGCAGGGCGTCGGGCAAGGCTGGACGTAAGGTGCCGGCTCTACGATCACGGGCGGCGGCTGTACGACCGGCGGCTCGACGATGATTTCTTCCGCCGGACACGCGGGCGTCTCGCATCGCGCCTGGCAGGGGCCGTCGAAGAAACATTCATCCTGCTCCCCCTCTTCGTAATCGCCGAAGCACGAACCCGCGGTGAACGAATGCCTGCCGCAGCCCGGAGCCGAGCAGCCGTGCATGCCGGTGTAGGAGTACGATTGATTCAACGAGTCGATCGCATCGGCCACATCGAAGAGTTCGCCAGTGACGGCGTCTCTCACGCAGGTAAGTCCGGCGATCAGGCCGAGCACGAGGATCGTGGCGATCATCACCAGTTCGGCGCTGATGATAAAGCCGCGGTCATCGTTCCAGAGTGCGTGCAGCGCTCCGGGAGGTTTGAAGTTCGTATTCAAGGAAGGGGCGCAAGGCCCGACAGTGAGAAGTGTCGTCTGTTCCATGTCTCGCTCTCTGGTGGTGTGGCTCAGCGAGCAGCGACGGACGCAGACCGCTCGTCATTCCCAGGCGAGTTCGCCGCGTGATCCCGGGAGCCGCGTTCCCCGAGGGAGCCGTCCGTGAGGGGGCTCCCCGTTGCCACTGACCGGCGGCAACCGTGCGAGGTCAACGTCTCCCGGTATCACGACGGACTCCGGCATTGCTGCCGGGGTGGCGATGTCTCAGGTCGCCACACACGCTCTCCTGGTGATAAGGAGCGGTGTCTTGTCGTCGACTGCCGATGAGCCGATCGGAATAACCGTTACAACCGTTCCGACCGCGACAATCGTCACAACCGGAACAGTCGCTACAGATGGCACAATCGATACCGCTCGAGGCGCGAACCAGCGGCCAGATGTACTCGTGCAAGGCGCAACCTCAAGCGTTGAAGGGAGTTTAAGGAAAGTCCATCTGTAACAGTTGTAGCGATTCTACCGGTTGTAACGATTCAGTCCCGAAGCGCGACGATCAGCCCGGCGCTCAGCAGTTTGAACATCGCAACGGGATCGCTGCGGTGCCACCCTGCCAATCGAACCCGAAGCGGCGGCCTCGTTCGAGTTGCGCTGCGGGTGCCGAGAGTCGAGAAATGAGAGACGAGAATGTGACGTCTCGCCCCCATTTCTCTCTTCCCAGAACACCGTTCCAGCGGACCCTTTCACTCCCTTCTGGCCATCAGCCATTCGCCAAAAGCCATCGGCTAGTAAGGCTCCGCCTGGGCCGATCGACCCTCCGGGGGAGTTTGTGACAGGGTGACGCAGCGGCTGATTGCACGCGCCGGGCAGTGGAAGTTGTCGAGTGCACTCTTGACGACGAGTTGGGAAACAGCCTCCCTCCCGCCGGCGACCACTGACCAGCCACGCCCAAAGACACGTTGCCTTAAGGATCGTCACCGGACGAACTCACATTTCTACCCCTACCGTCGCGGTTGCGCACGTAGCCGAGTCTGTCCCCAGACTCGGTGATCGGAGAAGTGGACGTTGTTCGTTGCTGCGATGGGTGGCGCTGGCGCACCGTGAAACGGAAGCCCCCGAACCGCGCGCCACGGGTGCTTCTGCTCCGCAGTGCGCACCCGCCACCCGGCCGTCGGCGCAACCGCGACCGTTCTGATGGAACCACTACCCGAGGCCGACATGCAGCACAGTTACCCGCACACAACATCTCTACCCTCACGGTCGCGGTTGTGCGTGTTAGTAGGTAGTAGATCCCGATTGCCGGATGCGACTGCGAGCGAGTTGTAAGTCGTCCGACGCTTGCACGGTTGGGCAAGCCATCGCTGGCACCCGGCGGGGAATCAACATTTCCGCGGAATTGCGCGCAACTTTCACGCGTCGTCGGCTCCTTGTATCGTCCACGGCTATCCATGCGAGACACTCATCATTGACAAGCAACTTCTCGCGACGGTAGCAGGAGAACGTCATTTCGTGACTGTCTCCCGGCTCGTGATAATGTTTGACCCACTTGCGATGAGGTTGCATGGCCGAGTCTTATCACCGCTCGCACTGGCGACAAGCTGTGTGTAGCAGAGACATGGGTAACAGGTGCCGTCGGGTTCGGCGTAGCGAGCCCGGCCACGGTCGCGGAGGCGTTTGATATGAGCTCTCTAGTGGTGACTTACCGGTGCTTTCTGGGACACGGAAGTACGTTTATGGACTTCGCAGCGGGCAGCTACCGCGAATGCTTCGCGAAGATGACAGTGGTGGTTGATCGCCCGGCGGAGAAGGATGCTACTAAAGAACTCGTCTGTCCCCGCTGCGGTAGGCCGTTGACTTTCTCGGTACGCAGCCTGCTTCAGGACCGGCGCGACGCTAGAACAATGCGGGTTGTTGGTGGCTTTCTCGTCGTGGCGGGGCTGACCTTTGGCGTCGTTAACATGATGGAAAAGGGCCTGGACTTGAATGTGGGAGTGTGCCTAGCCGCTGCAGGGGGCGGAATCCTGACAATGTTGTACCCTCATCGATTCGCCGGTGGCTCGCCCTTGGTTTCGATTCAGAAGGACACTGACGCTCGAAGCGTAGGGACAACCGCTGAGGAACTCTACGGTCTCCTGGGTCGAAATCCGGAGCCGGAGGAAGTGCGGGTATTCGGCGAGGCCGGTCAGTTGCCGCCGAAGCCCCGCCCGCAGCACGACATTGTAAGTATTCTGCCATATGTGCCTTGAACGGCGGATGGCACCCAATTCAGATCAACTCTGCAGTGGCCCCTGGCCGGGTCACCCGTCGGAAACTATTCAGTGAGATGACTAATGACGCAGGAAACCAGGGTCGAGTGTCCTTCGTGCAAGCGCGTGCTCCTGTCAGCAGCGCCGATTCCTGCGGGAAAGAAGGTCAAGTGCCCTAAGTGCGGCACGATGATCGAAGTCCCCGCCCCTGCAGCCTCGGCGTCAAACACACCGGCAGCTTCCAATGACAAATTCGATGCGTCGGCGGCACGAACCGCGACCGTTGCCGACGAGGAGGATGTCCAACCTGCAGCGGATGGAGCAGCCATGCAAGAGAGGACTCCCTCGAAACGGTTGAGGCCGGCCAGATTTATGTATGTGCAGGCGGCGAACTCCAGCGCGGGATTGTTTGTGCTGTGCGGGCTGTGGGTTGCCGGCAGCGCCTTGGTCACGCTTAATAGTGGACCGGACTGGTTTGGGCGTGGTCCGAATGTCATTATCGAAGACGATCAGCAGCGGAGCGTGCGGTTCCATTCGACGTTCCTCACGGTCCTCGCGGCCGGCGTCGCACTGATCGCGGTCGGCGTAATGATGCCGCTGCGACAGCGATGGGTGTACTTTCTTGGGTTTCCCGTGGCGATCGCCACCGGCCTGATCTTATTCGAGGCCCTCTTCGCCTCGAACGCCCACATCATCATCATGTTGGTAGCACCGCTGGCCGTGATGGTCCTGTGCGCCGATCTGGTGTGGGTGTTGTATTCGGCCCATGAGGCGAAATTGGAACGTGAGTTCGTGGGGTTGCGGGGAGATGAAGCACAGGGGGGCATCGAGAGTCTGATCCGCTTGCTGCAACATCCCAAACGCGGCATTCGATTGCAGACCGTTCATGAATTGAAGGGGATGGGCTCGGCAGCGGCTCCCGCGGTTCCGGCATTGATCGAAGCTCTCGAGAAGGCGACGCCGCCCGACCTGTCGCAGCAGGGCGTGTGCATGGTGTGCGGCGAAAAGTTGAGCGTCTGGACGCGGGACAAGATCAAGACGGAAGAACATCCCGCAGGCGTCCCGGCGTGCCTGGGCTGTCGCAAACGTCTGGTCGAGGGATCCCCTTCGGAGACGCAATTCGTAGTCGAGACGCTCGCCGCCATCGGTCCCAAGGCTGCCGGTGCGATTCCCGCCCTGCAGTCGGTTGCCGGCTCCGTCGATCCGCTGCTCCGCAACGCCTGCCGGGAGACGATTCAGGTTATCCAAGGCAAGTAGGTGTAGGTGCGTCACGGGTGCTTCGGCTGCGCCGTGCGCACCCGCCACCCCGTCGAGAACTGGTATTCATTCGTCGTCCATGTCGGCGCAGTGTGTTACGCAGACAGGCATTCGACCAGGCATTCCAGCGATCAGCCCAATCCCAGGGCCCTGCGGCGGGGTGGCATGTTTTGGGTGCCATGTCTGCATCGCGGAGCAGGGCAGGCATGCCGGGCGCGGGGATGGGCCTCAATGTCGGAGTCTTCTGTCGCCCTCACGGGGCTTCGCTGGTTGTGTGTTCGCGAACCCAGGACTTGCGTCCTGGGCTATTGTCTGTCGCGCAGTGTGCCACTGTTGGCTTGCCCAACAGTGAATGCGGCCGGCGACCTTGTCACGGCTGCCCCCGCCGCGCAACTCGCCCCCCACTCCGCGCTTACACTGGCGGACAAGCCGTCCAGTGCCACACAATCCAGGCGGAAGCGATGCAATCCATGGCATGGATTGATGAACGACTGATCGCGGCGAGGAGCTTCCTCACAGATCGTTGGGCCGCCCTTACATGGCTTCCAAACCGATTTACACATCCAAGCCCAGGGCGGCGCTGCGCTCTGGCCTGGGCTATCATGTCATGCCCCTTCGGGGCGAAAGATTGGAATCGACGAGCGGCCTGCCGGCGACTGAGAGTTCAATCAACGGCGGGATCTTTTACGCGTCCACACCCGAACCGCCGACATTGGCGCGCTCCTGATGTCGCGCAAGCGCCGCGCCGATGAAGCCGGCGAAGAGCGGGTGGGGCGTGTGGGGCTTCGACTTGAATTCGGGGTGATACTGCACCGCCACGAACCAGGGATGGTCGGCCAGTTCGATCACTTCGACCAGTTGGCCGTTCGGGCTGGTGCCGACGAGCTGCATCCCGTGCTGCAGGAACTGCGAGCGATACTCGGGATTGAATTCGTAACGGTGGCGATGGCGTTCCCAGATCGGCGACAGGCCGTAGGCCTCGAACGACCTGCTGTCGGGAGCCAGGATGCACTCCTGTTTCCCCAGCCGCATCGTGCCACCCTTGTCGGTGATTTGCTTCTGCTCTTCCAGCATGCAGATCACCGGGTGGGGGGTGTCGGCCGCGAACTCGGTGCTGTTGGCGTCCTTCAAGCCGATGACGTTGCGGGCAAACTCGACGACGGCGCACTGCATGCCGAGACAGATGCCGAAGAACGGAATCTCGCACTGCCGCGCGTACTCGATCGCCTTGATCTTGCCTTCGATCCCACGGTAGCCGAAGCCGCCGGGCACAAGCAGTCCGTCGATGGCACCGAGCACATGGGCGGGGTCGCCGTCTTCGAGTTCCTCGGCCTCAATGCGTTTGACGATCACGCGCGTCAGGTGCGAGAACCCGGCGTGATCGAGCGACTCATAAATCGACTTGTAGGCGTCGCGGTGTTCGATGTACTTGCCGACGACGGCGATCTGCACTTCGTGCTGCGGATTGCGAATGCGGTGCAGCAGTTCCTTCCAGTCATCAATCTGCAGTTCGCCGCATTGCAGGCCCAGTTTGTCGCAGATCAGGCGGTCGATCTTGTTCTCGGCAAGGCCGACTGGGACTTCGTAGATGGAGAACTCCTTGTCCATCTCCTCGATGACGGCTTCTTTCTCGACGTTGCAGAAGAGGGCGATCTTCTCGCAGTTCTCGCGTCCCAGCGGGCGTTCGGTCCGCACGACGAGAATGTCGGGCTGAATACCGATCTGCCTGAGCTGCCCGACGCTGTGCTGTGTCGGCTTGGTCTTCGCCTCGCGGGCGGCCTTGAGGTACGGCACCAGCGTCAGGTGAATGAACAGGCAATTCTGCCGGCCGATGTCGAGAGGGATTTGCCGGATCGCTTCCAGAAACGGCAGCCCCTCGATGTCGCCGACCGTTCCGCCGAGTTCGGTGATGACCACGTCGACATCCGGCTCGGCCAGATCGAGGACGGCCGCCTTGATTTCGTCTGTCACGTGCGGCACCACCTGCACGGTCCCGCCGAGGTACTCGCCGCGACGTTCCTTGGCGATCACCGAAGAGTAGATGCGGCCGGTGGTATAGTTCGACTTCCGCGACAACAGGCTGTTGGTGAAGCGTTCGTAGTGACCCAGATCAAGGTCGGTCTCGGCTCCGTCATCGAGCACGTAGACTTCTCCGTGCTGGTAGGGGCTCATCGTCCCCGGGTCGACGTTGATGTACGGGTCGAGCTTCTGCATGCGGACCCGCAGCCCGCGGCGTTCGAGCAAGAGGCCGACGGAAGCCGATGTGAGTCCCTTGCCCAGTGAACTCACGACGCCGCCGGTGACGAAGATGTGTTTGGCCATTTCCAGGGGTCAGGAGTTAGTGGTCGTCCTAAGTAGGGAACGGACTCCGTGCCGTTCCCACCTGCGGAGCGACGGGTGATGCAACAACGAATCTCTCTCGTGATGACGGACGTACAGTCGGCCCAGATTTCGCGAGGTTAGTTGAGTCTCCATAAGGGCCGTCGCTCACGGGAACCCACAATGCACATGAACTCGACACTCCGCCGACGGAACGGCACGGAGTCCGTTCCCTACAGTTTCATTTCTTCCCTGACCGCTGATTCCCGACCCCTGCCCTGCCTCTCCACGAACCGAGCATACTCATCGGCGGTGTCGATTCCAATACTTCTATGGCGGACGACGGCCACTTGAATCGAGGCTCCGCATTCGAGGGCGCGCAACTGTTCCAGGCTCTCCAATCTCTCCAGGCGAGAGGCGGGCATCTGCGAATAGGCAATCAGAAAATCGCGGCGGTAGGCGTAGATGCCGAGGTGCAGTAGCCAGGGGGAATCACTGTATCCTGATGCGATCTTCTCGCCCCCGAACAGCACTTCCGCGGGGACATCTCGCGAGAACGGAATCGGCAGCCGGCTGAAGTACAAGGCCCTGCCATCAGCGGCCCGCACCACCTTTACGCAAGACCGATCGTTGAGCGTCGCCAACGACTGAATCGGCGTGGCCAGCGTCGACATCTCGACGCCGGGATGGTCGGCCAGCGTTTTGGCGACGAGGTCGATCGCATCGGGGTTGAGCTCGGGTTCATCCCCCTGGATGTTGACCACGATTTCGGCATCCGGCAGCGACTTCTGCACCACCTCGGCAATGCGGTCGGTGCCGCAGACATGCTCGCCGGTCATTTCCACGCGGGCGCCGAAGTTCCGACATGTATCGGCGATTTCGGGACTGTCGGTCGCGATGATGACTTCTTTCAGCCGCGAGGCCTGTCTCGCGACATCCCAGGCATACCAGATGAGAGGTTTACCGGTCTCGGCCAGCAACATCTTTCCAGGGAGCCGAGACGACGCCATCCGTGCAGGAATAATTCCGTAAGTAGCCATCAACCAATGTGTAATGAATGTGGAGCACTAATCCCCCAACCTCTGTTGCCAGAGCCTGAGCTGTTCCGCGACCCGCGTCTGTCCGCCGCCACCATAACTGATCAGAGCGTCGCATGCATGTGTTGCTCCCAAAACTTCATACACCGATTCATCGACCTTGTCGCACACGTTGCGGATTACCGCAATCGGTAAATCCTGGAGTTTCAGCCCTTGTTTTTCACAATCTGAGACGAGCTTGCCCACGATCTCGTGACCGCTCCGCATCGGCACCCCCTTGCGGATGAGGTACTCCATCAGAGCCGTCGCATCGAGAAAGCCGTCTTCGAGACGGGCGGCGATCCGTTCGCGGTTGAGTTCCGCCCGATAGACAACGGCCGCCGCCAGCCTGAGCGATGAGGCCACAGTATCGTGCGCCTCGAACGCGGCGAGCTTGTCTTCCTGCAGGTCGCGGTTATACGCCATCGGCAACCCCTTGAGCAGCGTCTGCAGCCGCGTGACGGCCGAAACCACGCGGGCCGTCTTGCCGCGGATCAGTTCCAGCACGTCGGGATTCCGCTTTTGCGGCATGATGGATGACCCGGTCGTGTAGGCATCGGGCAGCTTGAGGAACCCGAACTCGGTCGTGTTCCACAGAATCCATTCTTCCGCCCAGGTGCTGAGATGCAGTGCGATCAGCGACAGGCACGACACGAACTCCAGCAGGAAGTCACGGTCGCTCGACACATCAAGACTGTTCGCCGCCACGCCTTCAAACCCCAGCAGCTTCGCCGTGATGTCGCGATCGATGGGCAGCGTCGATCCCGCGAGGGCCGCGGCACCGAGCGGGGAGATGTTCACTCGCTTACGGCAGTCGGCCAGCCGTTCGCGATCGCGCTGGAACTTCTCGCAGTACGCCAGCCAGTAGTGCGTGGCCGACACCGGCTGGGCGCGCTGCAGGTGGGTATAGCCCGGCAAGACGATATCGAGATCGCTGTCGCCGCGGGAGACGAACGCCCGCTGCAGTTCGACGAGCAGGCCGTCGACGTCATCGATCGCGCTGCGGACGTAGAGCTTGAGGTCCGTCGAGATCTGATCATTGCGCGAGCGTCCGGTGTGGAGCTTGCGTCCCACGTCGCCGAGCCGTTCGATCAGCGCCGACTCGATGTGCATGTGAATGTCTTCCAGCTCTGTCCGATGGACGAGCTTGCCGTCGGCGATTGATTTCCCGATGGCGTCGAGGGCCTGCACGATCTGGTCCCGTTCGGCTGCCGAGATGAGCCCGACCTCGGCCAGCATGCGGGCATGGGCCTGCGAGCCTTGAATATCGAATGGAGCCAGCCGGGCGTCGAACGAGATCGACTCGGTGAAAACTTCGACATCTTTCGCGGTGGGTTCCGAAAACCGGCCCCCCCAGGGTTTGGTGGACATGGTCGTTGCTGTCGGGAAGTGGGTTCGTGATGTATGGTGAAAGTATAATAACCCGAAGCGTGAGCGAGGGGGACGTGAGATGCGATTCTCAATCGCGAAGTCTGTGGCTTGCGGAGACTGATCGGCGTCGATATCCGCAAGCCACGGTTGTGAATACTGGACGATCCTCTCTCACGGCGCCCTCGCTCACGCTTCGGGTTAAGATCACTCTTTGTCGAGCTTCACTCATCAAACAAATGACTGTCGCCACTCAATCGCTCTTTATCCGGCTGCATCCCTCCGACAACGTCGTCATCTCCCGGCAACCGGCCCGGCTGGGGGACGAACATGTGCCGACCGACGGAAATGGCGGCCCGGTGACCGTCGCCCAGGCGATCGCGTTCGGACACAAGATGGCGACGCGACTGATTCGCCAGGGCGAATCAGTGCTCAAGTACGGTCAGTTCATCGGCACCGCCTCCATCGACATTCAACCCGGTCAATGGGTCCACACTCACAACGTCTCCCTCGGCGAACGCAGTCGGGAGTATCAGTTCTCGAACGCCGTCCCCTCCGATCCGACACCGATCGAGGGGCGGACGTTCATGGGATTCCGCAGGCCGGATGGGCGCGCCGCGACGAGAAATTACATCGGCATCATCAGCACGGTGAACTGCTCGGCCACCTCGTCGAAGTACATCGCCCAGAAGTTCGATGAAGAAGTGCTGGCCAACTACCCCAACGTCGACGGCATCGTGCCGCTGATGCACAAGGGGGGCTGCGCGATCGAGTATGGCGGCAGCGATCACATGCAGCTTTCGCGTGTGATGGCCGGGTTCGCGAATCACCCGAACATCGGGGCGTACCTCATCGTCGGTCTCGGCTGCGAGACGGCACAGGCGTCGTTCCTCACCGACCGCTTTAATCTGCTGACGCTGGATGGCCTGCCCTCCGGCAACGGGGCCGCGCCGCACAAGCCGATCGTGATGAACATTCAGGATGAAGGGGGCGTCGCGAAGACGGTTCGCAAGGGAGTGGGACTGCTCAAAGACATGTTGCCCGACGTCAACCGCGCGACTCGCGTG
>JANNSB010000675.1:0-14400 GCA_031402175.1 Planctomycetaceae bacterium | reverse complement strand
GTCGATGATCTGGGAGACGGAACTCTTCTTTCAACAACTTCTGGAAGAAGACCTGAGCATCGCCAACTTCATCGACAGCGACTTCACGATGCTCAACGGACGCCTCGCGAAACATTACGGCATCGACGGGCCGGTCGGCTGGGAGTTTGAAAAGACCTCATTGCCCCCTGATTCGCATCGCGGCGGCGTGCTGACGATGGCCAGCGTCCTCAAGGTGACGGCCAACGGCACCACAACCTCGCCGGTGCTGCGCGGTGTGTGGGTGCTCGACCGGCTGCTGGGTCGACGGCCGCCACCGCCACCTGCCGACGTCGGCGTCATCGAACCCGACATTCGCGGCACGACCACGATACGCGAGCAACTGGATGCCCATCGCGCCGTTGCCAGTTGTGCAAGTTGCCACACTCAGATCGATCCGCCGGGGTTTGCTCTGGAAAGTTTCGACTGCATCGGCGGCTGGCGCGACCGCTATCGCTCAACCGGCAACGGCGACGAAGTGATCGTCGACGGCCGGCGAATGCCCTATCTCGCCGGGCAGCCGGTCGATCCCTCGGGCGTCTCTCCGGATGGAGAGCCGTTTGACGACGTCGATGATTTCAAGTCACTGCTGTTGCAGAACCAGAACCAGTTCGCACGGGCATTGACGTTCAAACTCGTCACCTACGCCACCGGCGGCGCGCCAACGCCGTTGGATGAAGCCGAGATTAACTCGATTGTCGCCGAGCTCCATGAACACGACTACGGACTGCGTTCGCTAGTGCATGCGGTCGTGCAGAGTGAGATGTTTCGTAATAAGTAGCGGCAGTCACGATTCATGGTCGCCTCTTCCAACATGACGAATCAACGCTCTGAGGCTGAAGCAATCGCAATCTGCCTGGAACTCGCGCTGGCGAAAGTTCCTGATGCGATCCATTGGGCTGACAGTCAGATTCAGTTGTCAGATATACCGGACGTTGCCCTCTGCAATGTTTCGATGGCGTGGCGGAATGATAGTCACGAGGTTGCCTCGATGCTCCGCCAATTACCTGGTAGGGTTGATAGCGCATTTGTGGGCCGGCGCTTGATAGAATGTTTGGCGATGCAGCTAAAGAATGACCGGTCGAGCGCCAGGCAGGTCGCATTCGCACTTTATGAACTATCAATGGATGAGTCCCTGCCTGCGGGGCCGCTTCGCAAGGAGGCTTGGTGGTTCCTTGATGCATTCGTCCTGTCAGAGTCTGGATATATCAAGGAAACAACGGATCAAATCAGCGAGCAGATGATGGCTATGTTGGAAACAGCACTTGAATCGCAGCAAATGGTCGAACAACCGCATGCTGTGACCCCAACATCAGCGCCGGCTTCAGAGTAGCGAGTCAGAAAAATGCAAATCCACCGACGAACCTTCCTCCGCGGAGCCGGCGTGTCGCTGGCGTTGCCGTTGCTCGATGCCATGTTGCCTCGACTGGGAGCCGACGATGCCGCCTCAGCCGTCAAGCGGCGGATGGTCTGCATCAACACGCCGCTGGGGTTGCACCCGGAATCGTTCTTTCCGACCAGCGCCGGGAGCGACTATGAACTGACGCCGTACCTCGAAGTCATCAAAGACTTCCGAGACGACTTCACGGTCGTCTCGGGATTGTCGCATCCAGACGTCGGTCCCAGTCACGACTCGAACTACAGTTTTCTCACGGCCGCGCCGCATCCCGAATTGCGGGCCGGTTTTCGCAATTCGATTTCGCTCGATCAACTGGCGGCCGAACATCTGCTGGGGGAGACGCGATTTCCCAGTTTGACCCTCGCCTGCGAAGGCTTCGCCCTGTCGTGGACCCGCAGCGGCGCGCCGGTGCCGGCAGAAAACTGGCCCAGCCGTGTGTTTGCCCAATTATTTCTCGAAGGCAATCCCGACGAAGTCGCCGCCCAGGCCCGTCGGCTGCAGGATGGCCAGAGCATTCTCGACGCCGTGCGCGATCAGGCCCACAGGATGGAACAATCGCTCGGTGCCGGCGATCGCGAGAAGCTGGAAGAATACTTCACGAGCGTGCGGGAACTGGAGCAACGACTGACGCTGGCCGAGGCCTGGTCGCATCGACCGAAGCCCCAGGTCGAAGTCGAGCCGCCGCAGGACATCACCAACAGCACCGACCTCATCGGCATGACGCGCTTGTGGTTCGACTTGATTCATCTCGCGCTGCAGACCGATTCGACGCGACTCGTCACGCTGCAACTGTTGGGTACGAGCGGCGTGCCGCCGATCGACGGCGTGAGTCAAGGGCATCATGACCTGTCGCATCACGGACAGGATCCCGGCAAGATCGAACAGCTTCAACGATTGGAACTGGAAAAGCTCACGACTCTCCGCACTTTCCTCACGCAGCTTCGCGAGACTCAGGAGCAGGACGCCACATTGCTCGACCGCACGATGGTGTACTTCGGCAGCAACCTCGGCAACGCCGCCACACACGAGACGAAGAACATGCCCGTGCTGCTGGCAGGGGGCGGTTTCCGGCACGGGCAGCATCTCGCGTTCGATGCCGACAATCCTCCGCCGTTGTGCAATCTCTATGTGAGCATGCTGCAGAGACTGGGAATCGAGACCGATCAGTTCGCGTCGAGCACGGGGACGTTGAACGGATTGGAACTGGCGTGATCGGTGCAGCCGTTTAATGGATGGTCTGAAGTGAGAGATGCAATTTGGAGTTGCAGAGCGAGTCTCGCCCCGGCGGGGCGTCAGCTCTTGATCCTCGTCGACCCTCCATTGCGAGCTGTTGGTCGATACCATTCAACGGCAACACTCATCCTCGAACTGGTCACGCACCATCATCTGCGACGTGATGAATAGCCGGATCCAGAAGTTCGCGATCGGTTGAAAGTGTTTCTGTACTCAGCGATCTCTGTGTCTCGGCGTGACTCCTTGTATGATGCAGAAGATTCGCGCAGAGGCGCGGAGATCGCAGAGAGGAATGAGGGATGCCGGGTCGCAACACTCAGCGCTGGGACGGCGAGTACGAATTCGGCTCCTCATCGGGAGACGACATTGACGAAGGTGTCGACTTCGATGAAACGGACGACGAGGACGCCGCGACTGACGTGCGTCCCTGCCCGGCCTGCGGCGCGGAGGTCTATGCCGAATCCGACCACTGCCCGCTCTGCGGCGAGTTGATCTCGGACGCGCCTCTGAGATCGCGGCAGCAGCCGAACTGGCGAATCGTGCTGATCGTGCTGCTGATTATCGGCCTGCTGCTGGGCGCGGGACTGGGAGGCTTCTTTTGAAATCGTCAGCACCCGACGACGAGGGCCTGCTTCCAGCGCCGGTGACGAGCCGACGAAGCTGCTGGCAGAACGTCGTCACTTCGGTCTGCAGAATGGCATTCGTGTTCATCGCGGTGCCTTGCCTGCTGGTGATGACGATGACCGAAGATGCGGCAATTAGCCGTCTGCTTCAGGATCGCCGGTGGGATTGCGGTCGTCGGGGCAGCGTGGTTCATCTGGCACAAGTACCTTCAGTCGGCGATTGAGCCTACTCCGGAGCGAGCCGCCTTTGCCGAGGGACAACGAATGACCCGCGGCGAGTTATTTATGACGATCGCTTGTTTGGTCGTGACGGCACTGTTCACGAGTTGGTCCGTCGACCTGATCGTCAATCGTGGGAATGCAGTTTTGGCCCACCGGGAAGGACTGCTCTTCTATTTCATTCCGGCGCCATTCCTGATCTTCGGATTCGCTTCGATTGTGGCCACACATGGCAAATGGAAGCTGACGCTCGCCGCACTGGGATGCTTTGCCGCGAGCGTCGTGCTCTGGTGGACGTGGCTCATGTGCATGTTGGAATAGTCGCCCTAAAGCACCGTCGAGATTTGCTGCGGTTCACCTTTCTAGAAGAGCATCACGCTGGTCACCCCGATTCCCGCGACGTATGCCAGCACCAGCATCAGTTGCCACGCAGACCTGTCGAATCCCAGAAGTTTGGCGTCGTGCGAAGATTTCAAGACTCGCTTGTAGACGAATCCCGCAATCACCATCGAAACCGCAAGCATGGCTCCGCCGCCAATCACGCCCTGGATGCGATTCACGTCAAGTCGATGAAAGGTGCCCGCGATACTTAGCGCCCCAACGCCTGCCAGTACTCCAAGAGTTGCAATGGGCATGAGTACGACGCTGATTACTAACTCTTTCATAATGACATGTGGATGCAGGCCCCGATGCGTTACCTCAGATCTCCGATGTCCACCACGCTGAACACAATCCGCTGGTAGGCGTTCTCCGCGCCGGGTTCGCTGGCTTCGTAGAGGATGCCGACGGTGACGGGAGCGAGGAGGACCATGTCGCTGTAAGCGGCAGGGCCGGTGTGGATGAGCGGGCCGTCTTGCCAGGTGAGGGCCGCGCCATCGGTCGAGTATCGCAAACGGAGGTCGTTGCGGCCGCCGCCGGTGGGACCGTCGTCGTCGGGGCCGCAGAAGAGAATCAGGTCGCTTGCATCCCCGGCAGTCCTCGAAAAGACCCGCAGCAGCGAACATTGCACGACTGGTGGGTCGAGCAACGCCGGGCAGGGTTGAATGACATGCCAGTTTGCAGCGGGACAGCTCAATGTTTCGCCTCCATCTCCGCTCCAGGTTTCGCCGCGCGTGCCGGGTGCATCTCCGTTCTGATCGCGGGTGTTGAAATAGAGGCCGCCGTTGCCGATTTCGACGACAGTGGTCTCGTTGGCATTCAGACCGTCGTCGTAAGTGTCGTCGATCGCGCCGAGCCGCCAGGTCTCGCCGTGGTCGTCAGTCAGAATGACCTGCATTCCATTGGGACCGCGATCAGCAGTGTCTTCGCCGATGCGATGGTCGGCCGGTATCACCAGCCGGCCGCAATGTTCACCATGCTGGAGTTGAATCGAATGCACAGGCCCGGTCGCATACCAGCCCCAATCTGGCAGCTTGACGGTGCTGGTGATCTCGCGCCGCTCGGACCATGTCTGGCCGTGATCGTCGCTGAACACGACAAACACGCGATCGTTTTCCAGAGTGAAGGGGAGCCACACGCGTCCCGGATGCTCAGTCGAGAGCAGATCGACCACAGGGGCCGGGTTGCCGACGGTGATCTCTGGAACATCGGCCTCGAACAGATCGCGAAAGTCGTCGCTCTCCTGCACGACCTGCAGATCGCCCCACGACTGGCCGCCGTCGGTGGAGCGTTTCATCACGAGGTCGATCTCGCTGGCGTCGTCACCCTGCCGGGCCTCGCAGAAGGCCAGCGGGTCGCCATTGGCCGCGCTCACCAGCGCCGGGATGCGATAGATGGGATAACCGTCCGTTCCGGCCTCGAAGACGACGGTCGTGGGGTAGTCGTTCGCGAATGCAGACCGCGGATACAGTGTGAGGCAACAGGCGAGCTGAATGCAGAGCAAACGCACCATCCCGGATGCTTGGAGCATCCGGGATGGTGGCGTGGTTGTTCGCGAGCTTTTCACTTTACTTACTTTGAACTAACGAGATCCGGGCGCCGCGACCGGCCTGCCATGCGAGACACAAGGTGTTATCATCGTGCGTAAGTCAACAAAGGGAAAGCCAAAGCCTTCCATCCTGCGAGCAGCATGTCCCGCGTCAATCTCTACGATCAACTCGCTCGCCTCATCGAACAGGTGCAGCGGGAAATCGACATCATCTACGACGGATATCCCCTCAAGGGCTGGTTTCAGAATGAACTCAAGGTGCTGTCTCCCGAGACGCGTGACAGCGCGTCGATGGAAGACTTGAGCGCACGCATGCGGGCTGCCCGCCAGCTTGAGCATATCGTGCGCGGCCACCTTGCCGACGACGCGGCGCCCGCGAATCATGCCGAGTCGTTTTACACGATGAATTCACGTCTTCCGGGCAGTCTGCTGGAGATGGTGAAGCAGACGAACTTCAGCATCGAGCCAAAGCTTTTGCTGGAGGGGCCCGAGCACGTCGAACTTTTTGATCTGGTCAGCCCCACCGCCAAGGTCGTGGGTTATTTACGCGGTCGCGACGCGACTTTGACGTTCGCGGAATCGTTGTCGTGTCCCGTCGAGTCGCGAGCGATTCTGGAACGCCTTGGCATTGTCGACGCCGGTGTGCAGGAGAAGATGTCGCTGCTGTTTCGCTCGCGGTATCACTGCATCAACCAGGTTATCGCGAAGACAGGAGTGCCACAGGTGCTGGAAGTCGCGTCGGGGATTTCTCCACGAGGTTTGCATTGGTCGCGTGAGCATCCCGGAACCGTTTACATCGAATCCGACCTGCCTCGGCTGATGCGGGAAAAGGCCAAAGTCATTCGGAATGCGATCATCGCAGACTCGGTGGCGCGCAGAGGCGTCTTGCACTGCTGCGGTATCGACGCCCTCGATCTGGCCAGCATGCAGCATGCACTGGAGTACACCGATCCCGAGGCGGGACTGGTGATCGTCACCGAAGGCCTGCTGCTGTATTTCAGCATGGATGAGATGGAGCAGTTCCTGTCGAACATGCGCGCCGTCTTGAACGACCGGTCTCGGGCCATGTGGGTCGTCGACTTCGTCACGCAAAGGAGCCTGGCCGACCTGTTCCAGTGTGACCGATCGGTGGCCGCGGGAGTCAAGAGCGTCTTCGCCTCCACGCAACGCGAGGTCGTGGCCGTCAACCCGTTTGCCGACGAAACCTCTGTTCGCGACAGGCTTGCCGCGCATGGACTGCAAGTTGTCGCGCAGTCGCTGCTGGCCGACCAGGCGGATGGCGCAGAGATCTTCCCCAAAGGCTCTCACCGAGACCTGCGCGCCATCACCGGCAGCCGGAAGATCTGGACGATCGCGAAAAAGTGAGACCGTTCGATGGGTCGCCCGACTTAGCAAGATTGCCGCGATTCACACGAGTTCCGAAATCAACTGTCGCTGGTCGAGCAGGTACTGCGGACGGCCGTTCGGGTCGGTGAGGACAGTCGACTCGGGATCGATACCGAGCTGGTGGTAAATGGTCGCGAAGACCTGTTGCAGCGAAACAGGGCGATCGATCGGCTGCTCGCCCAGTCGGTTGGTGGCGCCGATGACCTGGCCGGTCTTGAAGCCGCCTCCCGCCATGAAGAAGAACGCCGCCTGTGGCCAGTGGTCGCGGCCCGCCCCGCCGTTAACGCGCGGAGTGCGTCCGAATTCGCCCGACATGAGGATGATCGTATCCTGCAACCGGCCGACGTTGTGCAGGTCTTCGATCAGCGAACTGAGTGCGGCATCGAGCTTGGGCAATTGATCCCGCATCGAGTTGAAGTTGTCGCCGTGCGTGTCCCATCCGCCCCACGACAAGGCAACGCAGCGGACACCGGCTTCAACCAGGCGGCGCGCCATCAGGAAGCGTTCGTTGTTGCCATCGCGATGAATGCCGTACCGCTCCTTCACTGTCTGGTCCACTTCGCGAACATCGAGAGCCTTGGCGATTTCGCCAGACGTGATGATGCCCACCGCCCGCTGCGAGAAGCTGTCCATCGCATCCATCATGTGCCGGTTGTCGACGTCCCGCTGCATCCGGTCGAGATCGGCAAGCAGGTTGTTGCGGTCGACGAAACGCTCTTCGTTGATGCCGTTGGAGAGTTGGAGATTCTGCCTGCCGTTGCCATCAGGCTGGTAGCCGGCATGGACCTGTCCCAGGAATCCGGGCCGCGTCCAGTTGTTCATATCGACGAACGTGGGTGCTGTTCCATGCGCCGTCGTTTGAGCCGGTCCAAGAACCTTCGACATCACCGAGCCGATACCGGGGCGTCCGCCTTGTGATTCGAGCGAGCGCTCCTGCCAGCCGGAGTCCGACTGCCGGGGGCTGTGTTCGTTGTTCATGTCGGTGACCGAACGCACCAGGGCGATCTTGTCGCCATGCGAGGCAAGGCGCGGCATCAGTTCACAGAATTCCATGCCCGACACGTTGGTCGAGATTGGCATGAACTCGCCGCGGAACTCGCGCGGAGCTTCGGGCTTGAGGTCGAACGTGTCCATGTGCGTCGGACCGCCCGGCAGATAGATATTGATGATCGACTTGCCGGCCAGCGACTCGCCCGCCATTGCCTCGAGGCGGAACATGTCGGCCAGCGTCAGGCCGCCGATACCCAGCGCCCCGACCTTCAGGAAACCACGACGCGAGATGCCGTCACAGAACCAGTTCGCCTGACCCGGAATGGTGAACATCGAACAACTCCCTCGAGGATGGTTGGAGCACTTTTCCAGTGGTCCAGTTTACCCGAAGCATCCAACGAATCAAGGGGGATCGATGGGTGAGGCGCCGTTCGTCCTTAGTTACTTGTCATTGGGGTTTTCGGCCTGAACGCCAATTGACAAGTGAGTGACGAATGACAACTGACCGCAGCCCCTTCGGCTGATTCAGCCGTTCCAACCGTTGTTTCCGCTACGCCGTGCGGGATCGCTCCATTCGTCTCGACCGGACAGCCGATAACCGATGGCAGGGGATGGTGCCTGCTGCGCACGGCTCAAGGGGGAGCGTGTGCCGCTCGATCGCCTGGGGGGATCAATGGTTCGACGGAGTGCCTTTCAATTCCTGGCCGCCGGCGCGCTCTCGATGGGCGCGTTGCTTCCCGGTTGCCAGGCACCGGTCTGGCCGAACTCACAGGCGGTGACCTGCGAGCGCTGCCAGTTGCCCTGCTCGTGCCTGAGCTGTTGCGGCTTTTCGCGCTGCATTGATGACAAACTCGCCCGCTGCGCCGCTCACTATGATGCACTGAAGACGCTCGAGTTTGTCCCCGAATGCCTGTCGTCGAATCCGGATTACCGCGACGGCTTCGTCGACGCCTTTCAGGATGTCGCCATCGGGCACAAGGGTGATCTGCCCGCCATTCCGCCTGAACAATACTGGAACGGTTGCTTTCGCACCGGTCCGATGTCGCAACGCGCGCAGGACTGGTTCGCCGGCTACTGCGCTGGAGCAGAGCAGGCGCGGCAATGTTATGGACTCAACGAAGTGCAGGTCTCGGCACAGGGTTACCCGCCTCCATTGCTCGGACCGCGCGGCGCGCCCGGCCCTCATGGCCATTCCGCGGGTGAATTCCATCCGGCGGATTATCGGCATTCCGCAATGGGAGTCGGCTGTCCTCAATGTGAAGGAGGCCGGCGATGAACAACCGCGAACTCAATTCCACCTGGACTTGCATTCTGCTGGCCCTCACATTGGCTGGCGGCATGAACGGCTGCGCGGCGTTCCATCCGGTGCGCGGAGTGCCTGCGGTTTATCTACCGGAAGACTACCTGGGCGAAGAGCGCGGCGGACGCGAGACGATCAACCTCAGTCTGCTGGTGCGCGGTCAACCGGAGCAGCATCACATCGAAGCGGGCGATCTGCTGGCGGTCTTCATTCCCGGCGTGCTGGGATCGGTGAGCCATACCGACGACTCTTCGGGTGAGAATCCGCCGATCACCAATCCACTCGGTGAGAACCTGCTGCCCACCATCGGCTACCCGATTCTCGTGCAGGACGACCACACGATCTCGCTCCCGTATCTGCCGACCATCAACGTCTACGGACTGACGACCGAGCAGGCGGCCGAGCGTGTCCGGCAGACCGCGTTGTCGCTGGGAATACTACGATCGGAAATGGGCAAGGACCGTGTGCTGATCTCGCTCCAGCAGCCGCGGCAGTACCGGGTTCTCGTGGTGAGGCAGGAAGCGACATCGGATGTCGGTTCGTCACAGCCGGGGTCGATCAACGTCGGCACGTCGAAGCGCGGAACTGCACAACTCGTCAGCCTCCCCGCCTATGAGAACGATGTGCTGCACGCGCTGATGGGCAATCGCAGTTCCACGAATTCGGGACTGCCGGGACTCGATGCCAAGAACTACATCTATGTGATTCGTGGACGCAGGGGACAACACGCCAGCTATCCCGGCATGGGACCAATGCCTGGACAAGTCCCGCAGCAGCAGATGGGAATGCCGGCTCAAATGAACACGCCAGGCTACGGCGCGCCACAACAATACGTGCCACAGCAGCCATGGAACGGCAGCGTACCGATGAACCAAGGAATGCAAGGCGCGCCGACGTTCGATGCGTATGGCAACCCGCTCGGCGTTCCTGCCGGCGGCATGCCTGTCGGGCAGTATCCCTCAGGCTCGTACTACCCGCAGCCAGAACCGACGCCTGCGGCGATGCCCGGGCAGTATGGACAGTCACAGCCGGGGATGGTCATTCGCGGCCAATCGGACATTCTCCCCGTCAGTCATTGGTCACCGGGATCACACGCCCGACAACTCAACCAGCTTGATCCCGCGCCAACGTGGGGGCACTCGTTCCACTACGCGGCACAAACGACCCCGCCCGCGTGGAACGGCAACTCGCCGATGCCCGCACCCGCGCCGTCTCCTTTGTCGGGTGGCGGCGTTCCCTACGGAACTCCGAATCCCATGGCTCCGGCGATTCAAGACGTGCCGCTGCTGCATCCTTCGTTGGATCCCGGCGTGGGAGGGCATTCCATCACGGTCCCGTCACAACCTGTCGATCCTCCGTTGCGCACTGAGGTTCCCGAAGTACCACTCTTACATCCTTCGTTGGCTCCTCAATCGACGGGAGTTCCTCGGCAAATGGTTCCCGCGCCTCAACCGGCAATTGATCCACGTTGGCAGTCGGCACCGGCTCCGACCGGTCCCTACACCGACCCGAGTCGCACTCCGAACTATCCAACCGACATGCAGGCCGCGCCCGCGCCGCAGATGATGAACCCACAACAGGGCACCTACCCGCCGGCATCGACGGGCTATGTGGATCCCTCTATTCAGCAGATGGCGGCCATGCAGGGAACCCCTTACGACGGACAATGGGCGGCCACCCTGGGCGGCTGGTCCCCGACCGTGGAGAGTCCCGACATCATCAAGATTCCCGTCCGGCTCGCGCCGGGGCAGGTTCCCTACCTGACCGAAGAAGACATCACGCTCTACGACGGCGACATCGTCTTCATCGAGTCGCGCGACTCCGAAGTCTTCTACACCGGCGGATTGCTCGGCGGCGGACAGTACACGCTGCCGCGAGACAACGATTTGCGAGTGACGCAGGCCGTCTCGATCGCCTCGGCGAGATCCCAATCGGGATCAACGCGGGCCATCGGGGGCATATCGGCTCTCAATCAAGACGTGTCGAACTCGGCCAGCCGGGTCGTCATTCTGCGAACGCTCCCCTGCGGCCAGCGGGTGCAGATCGAAGTCGACCTCTACAAGGCGTTCCGCTTCGAGGATGAAGATATCATCATCCAGCCGGGAGACATGATCCTGTTGCAATTCAAGTGTCACGAAGCGATCGCGGCGGCCTTCGAGCGATATCTGCTGGAGGGTGCCTTGCTCGGCATCGCGGCGGGTTCGCTGACCGGCGGCGGCGGCGGCGGCGGCGGCGGAAACTGATGGCGGCAATAGCAAACCCTCATCCCGGATGCTTCGAGCATCCGGGATGATCAGCATGCGTCACCTGGGTTCTTGCGGCCTTCACGGCACCACCTCCCGCAGCATCTCTGTCACCGTCTCGACATCTCCCACCAGCACGATCGTCTCGAACGCGTACTCGCCCGGTTCGATCCCATCTGCGTCCGTGTAGCGAAACACGCAATTCCATTTGACGACTCGCTCACGTTCGAAGCGAAAGCGGCCGTAACCGGGACCGTCGGCGCCGGGCAATAGCGCATCAACCGCAATGCAGCTCATCGCGTGCTGTCCGTCGGCGGTCGCGAGGACGACGGGGAACTCCTGCTCGCCCGGGCCGTCGCTCAGTGGGATCAGTTCCCGCGACTCAGTGTCGAAGGCCCAGAAGCTATTGAATTCCGCGGGCATGTAGCCGGTGACGACTTCGAACACCGCATGCGTGTGCTGTTCGCCGACGGGCAGATGAAACGTCACGTCGTAGCGAATCGCCTGGGGAAACGGGTCACCGATCTGCACTCGCTTCGTCAGCAAGTGGTACGAGAGCACGGTCGAGTTCTTCGCGGAATTGCCTGCCGAGGCCTCATCCGGGGCGAGCCAGAACGCCATCTGAGTCGTCGTCTGCAGCACGTCTTCTTCGGCAACGAGGTGCAGCAGCCTGCTGGATGAGGTCCGGCCGTCTCCGTCCCGGCGCGAGCCGGCTTCCGTAGGATTGAATGTCTCCGCGATGATCGGCGAGCCCGCGTCGAAGTTCGACGCAGACTGCAATTCGCGTCCATGGTCGGTCGCGTCGATGAATTCCTTTCCGTTCCACGTCAGCGAGCCGATCGCGCCTGCGAGTCGATCGGTGGTGGTGATGACGATCTCCGACTCGCCCGCCTGCGCCCCGATGACGGCGTCACCCGCAGGGAGCACATCGTCACCGCGAGCGGGCCACGCGAACACAACCAGCAAGGTGCATGCAAGAATGCGGGTAGTCATCAAGAATCGCGAAATGCTTGCCGCCGATTCAGGGGTCACAAGAAACTCGCGGCCTGTATGGTCGATAGGGAACCATGCAGGCCGCGTCTAATTCAGCATCTGCAAAGAATTAGGGCTTTGGCGGCCGGCCTCCCTGCTGGTTGCCACCGCTTCCCATCAAGTCGGCGGTCATCGAATAGCCGCCCAACTCTCCGGTCGTATAAGAGGTGACGGTCACTTGATACTCCCCCGCTTCGTCGAGAATGCGGATCAGGCCGGCGTCCGTTCCATCGAGATCGTCATTCTCCCATTGTTCTCCGCTCGGAGTTTCAATGATGACATACGGATCGAACTCGGTCGACCGCACGAGGACTTCGAGCAGTTGTCCCGCTTCCGCTTCGATCGTGAAGGTATCGCACAACTCGCCGGATTCGAGCGTGTCGTCACCGTCGGCCAATTCTCCCTGTTCGGTGAGGTCAGCCGGCGCGCCAATCTCGATGGACAGTTCGAACGCTCCCTCTTCCATGCCGGCAAACGAATCGACCTCGACCTGATACTCACCACTGGCGGGCAGCACGGTTTCGAGCTGGCTGTTCGTTCCCGCATTGGCGCCACTCGCGTCGTCGTTCTCCGCGATGAGCCCGTCAGAACCAAGCAATCGGACCAGGGTGTCGAAATCCTCGGACGTCAAGGTCAAGGAGACGCGCTGGCCCGCTTCGCCTTCGATCGTAAACTCTCGAGGGCCCTTACCCGTCAGCCGGCCTTCTGTGACGGTGGCTTCGCTTTCGGCGTCTTCCGTCATGATTACCAGTTCGTACACGCCGGTCTCGTCGGAACCATAGCTGGTCGCCGTGACCTCGTAAGTGCCTGGCTCGCTGAGCAAAGTGCGGATGATGCTTGTGCCTGTGCCAAATGCATCATCGTTCTCGATGACCTCACCCGCAGGCGTCGTCAACTGCAGAAACGTGTCGAAGTTCTCGGATGACAAGATGATGACAGCCCGCTCTCCGCCCTCGGCTTCGATTTCGAACGTATCGGCGTATTGGTCTTCATCACGCGTATCATCGCCGCGACGCAGTTCTCCTTCTACCACGACCTGCGCCATTGACACACACGGGGCTGCAGCCATGACGACCAGAAACGTGCCCCAGCCCGCCAGCATCCTGAAACAGCCGAGCATTTTCTCCCTCAGCAACATGAGATACTCCTGTGTTGAAAAGCAAAGGCCTTCTCCGAAGGCCAGTCGGTAGGTTGTTCACTCGATGGAACGAACAACAGGGAGCGTAACGCCTGAGTGTGGCAGACTCCAGGGGACGTGCGCGAATCTGCTTCGTCGAGCAGTGCACTTCATGTGCGCTATAGAGAAGCAATGATTGATGTGTCGCTTGCGCGATGCTCGTAATCGCTATCGCCAACGCTCGTAGTGCAGCGTGCCACGCCCTGCGGAATGGCCGGGCCAGTCCCCAGCGCGACGCCAATTCCCCTGATAACGATCGAAATGTTCGCCGGCGAAGAAATGATTCTGGTCGGCTGCCATCCAGATGCGTTCGCTTCCGTCTGCGTCGAGATCGATGCCGACGATGCGCTTGCCGAGTTGCATCAGGTACAGCAGGGCGGCGAACGAAACCATCATCACCGCACCGACGACCAGCAGTGCGCGGCCAGCGAAGAAGTATTGCTGCGTCCTCGCCCAGAGCGATTGCCAGTTCAGCAGCACGACCAGTGTCGCCAGGCTCAGATACGGGCCGTAGGGGATAACGGAGTCCGATCGCCACAATCGCTGCGCCACCACGACGACCAGCGCGCACGCCGGCGCAATGGCGAACACGAGCAGGCTTGCCTGCCACCCCAGAAAGCTGCCGATTACGGCCATCAATACCACGTCGCCGTCCCCCATCGCCTCTTTTCGGAGAATCCAGCGGCCGATGATGCGGACCATCAGCGTCACGCCTCCGCCGATGAGCATCCCCGCCAGGCTCACAGCAAGGCCATGCCAGTGTGGATGCGCATCGATCCAGGCGGGAACCAGCGTCGACGCAGGGCCTCCCAGCCAAGGGAAGATCTGAGTCAGCTCCCGCAGTATGAGCGGT
>JANNSB010000674.1:0-3737 GCA_031402175.1 Planctomycetaceae bacterium | reverse complement strand
GAAGAAGTCGCAGCAAACACCTGACCGTGAGTTGAACTTAGCTCGCAAGCGGCTGAAGGAGTTAACCAATGGCTAACCTAAAGCACAAACCAGTTTCCCATGACCACGAGGCTTTTCTCCGAAAGGCGAGAAAACGTCGCGGGTTTCTGGCGGCATACGATGCCTTGGCTGTGGAGTATGCGATAGCGAACCAAATGCTTGCTGCACGTTCCCGCGCCGGGCTTACTCAAGAGGCAGTGGCTTCTCGCATGGGTACGTCCAAGAGCACGGTCTCGCGGTTGGAGTCGGCGGGAAAGCATGCGCCCTCTCTATCGTCGATCAAGAGGTATGCCGAGGCGGTGGGGTGCAAGATCGAGATCAAGCTGGTTCCTCAAAGGTGATTCTGACGCCCAACCCAGCGCTGCAGGCCACACTCACCAGCGGGCTTCGCCCGCTGGCTCCCGGGCCTGAGCGCGATCGTTCGGCCTCATGGGCAAGATCATCGGCATTCCAGACGCCGTAGCACATCGATTTTATTGTATGTACATATACGGTGTGCGCATCTCTTACGATCCGGTGAAAAAACAATTGAATGGAACCTCCGCAACAGCGGCCTCTCGTTCGATTCTGCTCGAATTCGCGTCCGGTAAGGTCATGCTCGTCACTCAAACACGCACGTGGCGGGCAGCGCCCCGTTCAATCTAATGCCGGACACCTGGTACACGTTGAAGTTCCAGACTTCGATGGAGGGTGGCGAAGCCGTCTTGCGGGGCAAGGCCTGGATCCGCGGCGAGGAAGAACCCGCCGAATGGCTGGTTGAAGTCCGCGACCCCGCGCCTAACATTGAAGGCAGCCCCGGGATGTCCGGAAACGCCAAGGTCGCCGAGATCTTCTACGACAACCTGCGGATTTATCCGAACCCGGAAACCGCACTCGAAACGCCTGCGACCGAAACCACGCCGGATGCGACTTCGACCGAGACTGATTCAACGACTTCGGAAACAGAAGCGACCACACCGGAAACCGAAACCGAAGAAACAGAGTCCTCCCCGGAGTCTGAAACCCCTGAAGCGACCGAGACTCCTGAGACGTCCGAAACCCCCGCCCCCGACTCCGAATAGGTTCGAGTTGGACACCTCCCTCACACTCTCTTCCAATCTGAAATACTGGAGTTCCATCAGATGCGTTTATTCACTTGCTGCGTGCTCGCGTTGACGTTGGCTTACATGGCCACGCAACTTCAAGGTGACGATGCCGCCCCGGGTTCGAGCTACGACCCAACCTCTCTGGCGCTGGCCGAGATCGCCGCGATGAATGTCGGCCCCGGCGACTGGCCGCAATGGGGGGGCTGGACCAGCAAGAACAACACTCCGCAGGGGGAGAACATTCCGATCGAATGGGACATCGAGTCGGGTCAGAACATCCTCTGGTCCGCGCCGCTCGGTTCCCAAACATTCGGCAACGTCGTTGTCGCCAACGGCAAGTTGTTCGTCGGGACCAACAATATGTACGGGTACATCCCACGTTATCCGAAAGAGATCGATCTCGGCTGCCTGCTCTGCTTCGACGTGGAAACCGGCGAATTCCTCTGGCAGCACTCGAGTCCGAAGCTGCCGACGGGGCGCGTGCACGACTGGCCCGAAATGGGCATCTGCAGTGCGGTGTTTGCTGATGGCGACCGTATCTGGTACGTCACCAGTCGCGGCACCGTCTGCTGTCTGGACTCTGAGGGTTTTCAAGACAGTGAGAACGACGGACCGTTCACGGTGGAAGACAGCGAAAGCACGAACGAAGCCGACGTTGTCTGGCAATTCGACATGATGGGCGAGCTCGGCGTGTCACAGCACAACATGTGCAGTTGCTCCTGCACGATCTGGGGCGACATTCTGTTCGTGCTCACCGCGAACGGAGTGGACGAATCGCACATCAATATTCCTGCGCCGAACGCTCCGAGCTTCATGGCGATGAACAAGAACACCGGCGAAGTCATCTGGACCGACAATTCTCCCGGCATCAACATCGTGCACGGGCAATGGACGTCCCCGACCTTCGCCGTCATCAATGATGTGCCACAAGTCCTGTTCGGTGGCGGCGACGGCTTCCTTTATAGTTTCACCCCCGAAGGGGACGGCAGCGGCAATGCGGTGCTCTTGTGGAAGTTCGACTGCAATCCCAAGACGGCCAAGTTCATCCTCGGCGGACGCGGCACCCGTAACGACCTCATCGGCACGCCCGTGGTGTACGACGACCTGGTGTACGTCGCGGTCGGACAGGATCCCGAGCACGGCGAAGGTGTCGGCCACTTGTGGTGCATCGATCCGACGAAGAGCGGCGACGTCAGCCCGACGCTGGCGGTCGACGCCCAGGGGAATCCGCTTCCTCATCGCCGCATTCAGGCGGTGAATCTCGAGGCCGGCGAGCAGGAGATTCCCAATCCCAATTCCGCGATGGTCTGGGAATACAGCGAGTATGACCAGGACGAAAACGGCGAAATCGATTGGGAAGAAGAGATGCACCGCACATGCGGGTCGGTCGGCATCAAGAACGACATTTTGTACATCGCGGACTTCAGCGGACTATTCCACTGCCTCGATGCGAAGACGGGCGATGTGCACTGGACCTACGACATGTTCTCGGCCACATGGGGTTCGCCGCTCATCGTCGAGGACAAGGTTTACATCGGCGACGAAGAAGGCGATGTCATGATCTTCGAACTCAGCACCGAGCAGAACATCATCGGCGAGGCCTACCTCGAGAACTCGGTGTACAGCACGCTGGTCGTGGCTAACAACGTGCTTTACGTGAGCAACAAGGACACGCTGTTCGCGATCGGGCAACAAGAGGAGTAAATCGTTGCATTAACTTCTTCGATGTCTTCATTCACCGGCATCCCCGTTCAGTCCATCGACTGTACGGGGATGTCTTTTTTGGCTGAACAGGGATTCTCATTCGCAAGCCGGAGCGGCCATTAGTTCAAAATTCTGAGAATTCGTGGCACACTGGGGGTGGAAACGGGGCATTGAGGAAGGAACCCTTCTGATTGGCCTGTTTCGCGGGAGAACGTCTTGTTGAATCCTTCCAGTTCCGAGATCGTGTCGCTCTTTACCCGGGCGCTGGCCTGCAACAGCGACGCCGAGCGGGGGGCGCTGCTGGATCAGGCCTGCGGAGTGAACGCCGAGCTGCGGGAGCAGATCGAGTTGCTGCTCCGTGCCCACCGCGAGGCGGGAGGCTTTCTGGAGCCGAAAGACGTCCACACGACCGTCCTCACCCAGAGCGGACCGGGATACAGCTCCGGCACCATCATCGGCCAGCGATATAAGCTCCTGGAAGAGATCGCCGAAGGGGGCATGGGAACCGTCTGGCTGGCCGAGCAGACGCACCCGGTACGCAGACGGGTGGCGGTGAAGCTCATCAAACCCGGCATGGACAGCCGGCAGGTGTTGTCGCGGTTCGAGGCCGAACGGCAGGCGCTGGCGGTGATGGACCACCCCCACATCGCCAAGGTGCTCGACGGCGGGGTGACCGAACAGGGTCGTCCCTACTTCGTGATGGAATACGTCAAGGGGGTGCCGATCACGCAGTATTGCGATCAGGCCCGTTTGAACGTGCAACAGCGGCTCAAGCTGATGACGCAGGTCTGCCAGGCGGTGCAGCACGCCCATCAGAAGGGCATTATCCACCGTGATCTGAAACCCTCGAACATCCTGGTCTGTCTGTATGACGGCCAGCCGGTGCCGAAGGTGATCGACTTCGGGCTG
>JANNSB010000673.1:0-3493 GCA_031402175.1 Planctomycetaceae bacterium | reverse complement strand
ATCATTCCTTCTTGCGGCGTTTGCGTCCCCCGCCCTGTGGCGGACGCCGGCGGCCCTTGGGACGCTTGTTGCCGGAAGGACGCGATCGCTGCGCCTCGCCCGAAGCGACCTGCCAGGTGCGAATCTGCTGCGCGAAGTCGGATTTCGTAATCGTCGTGGCGGGAAGATGGAGATCGGCTTCCGGACCCGGACGGCCGCCCAAATCGGGATGCAGTTCTACGTCCACTTCATGCTGCAATTGACGAATCCAGGTGGGGATGTCGATCCCCGAGCCCCAGGAATCTTCCAGATAGACACCGATCTCGTGATGCAGAGTTCGAAAGACGCTGCCGTCTCCTCCGGCGCGAGATTCCTCCAGTGTGGGGCGGATCCGGCTGAGCATCCGGCTGACGAGCATCGGCTTTACGAAGCGCTGCTTGAGGTGATCCGAAATCGTCGGCAACCGCATGCCGTGCAGACGCTCGAGCCGTTCGAGAGCCTGCAGATGTTCGGATGCGATCGACGAGGTTCCGTCGCGAAAACCGTCTTCCCAGACGAAGGCGACATCGGCCCAGCCGAGCCGGCAGAGCATCTCATGGGCGATGATCTGGGGCGTCATCAGCCACGCTTCGCGGTCGTAGCGGGTTTCGACGTTGAGGAAGTCGAGCAGACTGAAGAACTTCTCACCGTAGTCCGACTGTGTCGTCGTCGTGTTGTATTCGAGAAAGCGATCGAACTTGTCGACCACGATGGAGTAGATCGACTCCAGGCACCAGACGGCGTCGTCGCGATCGATCTTCGCCTGCTGCAGGTCGTCGACGAGTTTGATGGGATGCAGCGGATCGACTTCTTCGGCGAGATAGTCGAGATACCAGCCGACTCCGCGATGCAGGATCGTGCGCACGTTCCCCAACTGCAGTTGCGTGGCGTGAAACAGATCCTGTCCGTAAGTCTCGATGAACTCGCGAATCTCGCGCCACTGGCCGTCCCCCTTGAGTCCATCGACCGTCGAGAGACGCATCGTGTCGGCGTGGTGCGTCCACAGATCTTCGTAATGCGTGAGCATGTCGTCGAGCGACTCGACGATGACTTCGGACGAGTTCTGCGGCCAGTCGCGGGCGGACTCCAGCACGACGCGAATGCTGCCACGCAGCGCGATCTCGAACAAACGGTCGAACTCGGTGACGGCCGGTTTATCGGGTCGCCATTTGCGTTCCATCTGAAACGCGGCCTTCAGGACGTGCCAGGTCTCCTTAAGCATGCCCAGCTTGGGGAGTTCACGCAGCAGGAATCTGAACACCGACTGCATCGCCTGAGCGCGCAGCAGTTGCTCGGGGTCTCCGCCATGCTCCAATGGGACATACAGCAGCGGATGTTCCTGCAGCGCGTGAATGACCAGGGGCAGCCTTTGCCGGGTGGCCTCGGCGTCGCGTCGCAAAATGTCGGCATACAATCGCGAGAGTTCCTGTTCTGTGCCCGCCAGCGGCGTCGCGGCGTCGGGCGGCAACGCGCCTTGCAGCATGCGCATCGCGTTCCGCATGCTCAGCAAAGCCGACACGACCTGCTGCAGCAGATACTGTTTGACCTGAAACTGAATGTCGAACTCGACGTTGGCGTCCTGATCGCCCGACGGTTCGGGAACCTTGTAGCTGTTGACCGCCGTCATCAGTTTCCACAGATCAGTCTCCCAGCGATGCGCGAGAGCCTGCCACTGCTGTATCGTCGCGTGAATATCGGTCGCTGGCTGTTCGCCCGCGGCCGACATCTCGCGCGACAGCAGCGCGGACGACATTTGCCAGACTTGTCCCAGCGCGTTGAGGAACTTGAGCCGTGTCTCGATCCGCCGGCTGATCTCCTCGAACTCGGTCTCGCCACCGTTGGAAGATTCGTCATCGACGGTGTCGCCCCAGTTGCCGTCCTCAGCCGAGTCGCGAAAGACCATGCCTTCGTAGGCCGCGCCGAACAGATTGTCTTCCTCGTCGGGTTCTTCGTCGTATTCCCAGAGCGGATCCTTGCCGTCGTCGAGGGCGTCGCGGGCCATGGCTTCGAGTTCGGGAACCGCCCAATAGTCGCCGGCGTTCGCCTCGAGCAGTTCGAGGAATCGAACCAACTGTGTGACGCGTTCCCGCGGCAGCAGGCCGACGTGTTCGGAATCGACGACCAGCGTGGTCCAGCGCAGCAGCATCTCATAAATGGAATGCCGACCCGCCTCGACGCCGACTTCTTCGACGGCCTCGATCCATTGGCAGAGTAGTCCCAGTGAGGAAACGTAATCCCGCTTGCCCAGCAGTGCGTCGATCACCAGGGCGTACGACCTTGCGGACTGAAAGCGGTCGGCATGCTGCCTCCAGAACGTCAGGTCGCCGGCCGATTCTCCCGCGGCGCGCCAGTCGTTGAGGGCGCGAGAGACGTGCATCGACGACTCCCAGTTCTCGTTGCCGGAGACGTGCGGCAGGTCGGAGACGACTTCGCTGCCGAACTTGTCCCACCAGTCGGCCAGTTCGCGGAATTGTTCCGATGAACGCAGGGCCAATGCGGCATCGCCCGTGGCGGCGGACTCGGCCATCACGCGGGAGAAGCTCGAGAAGATGTCGGCCATCAGTTCGACCAGCGTTTCGAGTCGCGTGTCGGGGATGGCATCTTCGCGGCTGTGAAACAGTGGAAAGTTCCCCGAGAAACCCAGAATGTTCCACGGGTCGGCCAGTCCGCCGCAATCGATGCCGCGCTGCAACAGGCCAGGGAGAGCGAAGACGCGATCGGCCGCTTCCGTGAGACGGTTCTCATCCAGCAATCGGCCGGCGAGCGCGATCTCGCAAAGAATTTCGCATTCCATGCGGATGGAGCAAGCAGGGATCTCCATCGCGAGCTGGCGCGAGGCTTTCGACTGTCCCATGCGTGCATAAAGGTGAGCCAGCGCGCGGTGCTGAATCTGGTGCGCCCCTAGCCCCGCCAGGCTCATGTTGAGATGTTGCCGGATGTGCCCGAAGGGCTGCTGCGTGCGTTCCCGCTCCTGTTCGAGCCGCTTGGCGCGGGCACCGGTCAGTCGCAGCATCAGGTTCTGATAGAACGCATCCCGCCGACGCGCGACGACAGGCAATAGTGAAGTCAGCGACACGGTCGAGTCATGCGTTCCCGGACCCGACCCGCTGATGGATGAGGCCATCAGCATCGTCCCGCACAGCGCGGCCGAGGAATCGAACAACCGCTCTTCGATCGGCACGCCGCTGGCTTCGTTTTCGATCCAGTCACACAGTGCGTCGAGCAATGTCTTGCGCACGATAAACCGGCGGTAAAAACCCTTCGTGTCGATCTGATGGGGATCCCACTCGCCGAACAGATAGTTCGTGCGCTTGTTGACGGGATGCAGATGGTCGTGCGCGCGCACATCGACGCACAATTCCTGCATCCGCGCCAGGTTGAAATGAGATTCCTCAAGCACGTCTTCGGGCGTTTCCCGCAGGAACTCGATCGTTCGCGTGAGCAAATCGTGATACCGGCCGTGAGCGACGCCGGC
>JANNSB010000672.1:0-9182 GCA_031402175.1 Planctomycetaceae bacterium | reverse complement strand
CGCGCCCTCGACGTGGAACATGCCGATGAAGCCGACCTGGCCCGCTATGGAACATCGGAGTTCGGTCAGCGATGCTTGCTCGCGCGGCGGCTGCTGGAATCTGGCGTCAAGTTCGTCGAAGTCGCGCACGGCGGCTGGGATACCCACGAGGACAACTTCAATGCGGTGGCCAACTTGTGCGCGGAAATTGACCAACCCTGGAGCGCGCTCCTCGTCGACCTGCAGGCGAGCGGCATGTGGGAAGACACGGTCGTCATATGGATGGGCGAGTTCGGCCGCACGCCGCAGATCAACGGCAATGCCGGCCGCGATCACTTCCCGCGCGTGACGCCGGTCGCGCTGGGGGGCGGCGGACTGAAGGGGGGCGTCGTGGTGGGCGCGACCAATGAGACGGGTCTCGAAATCGCCGACGGCGAAGTGACGGTCCCCGACCTGTTCGCCACACTCTTCACGGCGCTGGGAGTCGATCCAAATTTCGAGTTCCGCACCGAGTTCGGGGCCATCGCGCCGGCTACGGATCATGGGACGCCGATCGCGGCACTGCTGTAACTGGGGGGTCAGTCCAAGGCGTCCTCACTACCGGACTCCGGCAGCGGCGCGTCATTCAGCGGTTCCAGGAACCAGCCGGTCATACCGCGAACGATCGCCGGAGGTGTCGGTATCTCCTCACCGGTGATCTGTAGAATCGCCCAACGTATCGCATAGGCGACGGGATCATGCATGAATGAGCTCATCAGCCGGGTGTGCAGCGCGGATGGCGGCAACTCGGCATGCATGCGACCGAGTGAAATGGCACTCATCTGCCAGGCGATGTCGAGCTCTGAATTGAAAACATCCGCTGTGTCGTTGAGTCGCTCCAGTAACTGGTCGGCCAGTCCCTGATCAGGTTTCCCCGCGTGAAAATGGCCGAGAGTCCAAATCGCCGCTCCGCGCGAGAAGTAGCCCATGGCGATCGCAGGCGAAGGCTTTGGGACATACTCACGCAGCAGTTCCTCTGCTGGATCGTATTGCATGATCGCAAACAACTCGAAGAGATGTGCGATCTGCTCGTCGAGTCCGTTCGTCGAACGCCCTTCTCGCCTGTCGATCGTACGGCGTTGGGCGTGAGCCAGCAGGTCGGGCAACGTCTCGGATACCGCGAGCATTCGCAGGCCCCATCCCGTGGAGATTTCGACTTCGCTTCGGTCCGAGTTCAATAGCTCGATCATGCGCGCCGCGGCGGGTTCGTGATCGAGCGCTCCTAGAAGCAGGGACGCTTGCTCCTGGCCCCGCCAAATGTCGCCGTCGAGGACTACGAGAGCCGACTCGCGGACCGCATCGTCGAGCTCCGGTTGCGCTGCCAGTGCGAAGAGATCCTCGCGAATGCTGCCTCGAACGTCCGGATGCACATCGTTTAGCAACTCGGACAAGATCGCGACTCGCCCGGGCGTGGGAAGCGCGACATAAGCATCCGCCGCCCGCCTCCGAACTTTGGGGTCGAGATTCATGCGTGCTTCATCAACCAGCGGAATCACGAGTTGAGGGTCGATGTCGAATAGCCGTCCCAAGGCCTGCTCCGCGACTGTTGGCTCGACATCGCGGGCCAGATTTGTCAGTTGATTTCGAGCTGTCTCGGAATCATGCCGGCTCAACAATGCAACGACACACAACTTGTGCAGGACTCGAGTCGCGCTAAGCTGAAGCAACAGGTCGACCTGAGGCTCAAGCCCACGATCGGTCCCCGCGCCCGCCGCGCGGGCGGCATTGAGCCGCACGTCGGAAGGTCGGTCGCCTGAATGCACAATCTCCAACAGGGCATCCGTGACGTCGGCATCCTGACATCTGGCCAGACCCTGAAGGGCCAGCAGGAGTTCACGCCGGTTCGTTTGCGGGTCGCGTACCCGCGAACGCCAGACATCTCGAATGGGTGTATACTCCCAACTTGCCAACGCCGGCTCGACAATCTGTCGCAATTGTGAATCGTATTGCCGTGATGCCTCATACAGTGCATCGGCCGACGAACGAGCGTCGATCGCGATCAAAGCACGGGCAGCGGCGCACCTGGCAGCAGGGTCAACTGCCGTCGTCAACAGTTCGTGCAGATCTTCTTGAGCGATCTCCATTCCGGGATAACCCGACTCCGCCGCCTGGGCAATGGCCTCGGCCGCCTGGCGCTGGTGGTCGACCTCCGGACGCAACAGAACCTCTCTCCACAACGGCAATAGTCTCTCGTCGAGCCGCTTGGTGTCAGCCACGATGTCGAATTCCGGATCGTGATACATCACGAATTCGGGCTGAATCTCATAGGCTGCGGCAACGCCCACGGGCGTGAAGAGGCCGACCAGCGCAAATGCAGTCAGCAGGACATTCGGGCGGTTCGATGACATGATGAAGGAAATCAAAATGTGTGCGTACTCGTTGATGCACCGACCTGTACACAATGGTTGCATCACTTGTGATCAGACCGGCTTGGAGATGCGATACGTCTGCCCCAGCATCACGATGAGACTGAGTGCCGAGGCGATTCCCATGAACCACCAGTTTGCGGGAATGAGATCGTAGTCGGCAAATCCCTGCAATCGAATGACGGAGAATGCAGCGGCCACGGGATTGATGACGAGCGCGTTCTCGACGGTGCTGCGGCCAAAGGGGGCGTCGCGTCCCAGCCAGACCAGCAGCGGCGCGACACAAACCAGCATGAGAGCCACATATCCCGCCGCCGTTGCGGTTGCAGTTTTTCGAAACAGGCATCCGACGGCGGCGCTCAGCAGCATCACAAAGACCGCTGTAAAGGCCAGGCAAACGACGACCCGCTGCACTTCCAGGCGATAACCCGGCTCGATGTAGACCATTACCAGATATCCCGGCAATGTCGCGCACAGGAGTATCGCGAGAGTCAGAATCACTGAAAGCAGCTTGCCCCAAACGATTCTCCAGATGGAAAGCGGCGTCATCTGCAAGAGCACCCAGCCCCCCGACTCGCGTTCGGTGCTGATGAGCCCCGCAGTGAGACTAGGCGTCACAAGCACGAGGAGTGCCACTTGCATCATGACCATGATGGCGCCGATCGTGGGCACGTCCCATTCGATCGTCCGTGTCGCAGTGAGAATTGTCAGTGCCAGCGAAGCGACGGCACAAAAGGCGACCAGTCTCAACAACCAATGCAAGCGCCCAAACCGCCGGCAGCGAAACTCCTTGACCATGACCGGATTCAAAAACCGGATCGACATTGACCGACGCTTCGGGTCGAGAAAGAAAAAGAACATGATCGCGCGCGCCACTTGCACGTTCAACGGTTGTTCGTTCGTAACCATGCCCGCAGAACGTGCTCGATCGAAAATGCGGTGGTTCATGCGGAACAGCGTCCACGCGAGGCAGGCTCCGGAGAGCAATAGCGACAGCAGCACAAACCTCGAAGGCACGTCGAGCGTGGATGCGACCCCGCGCATCCCGGCGTCTCCCGCGCCGAGGATCGACATCATCGCCGCAACCGGCGACAAACAGCGCAGCCATTCGACCGAATTACCGAGCAGACCGGTCGACCCGGCGAAAAAATGGTAAGGAACCAGCGAACCCACGCTGACGAACAGCACAAAGCCGTATGTCCAGCGCACAGCCGCGTCAGACGTCGACGAGTGTGAGCTGATCACGAGCCCCAGGGCCGTCGTGAGGATCGCCGTCAGGGCCAGAATACCGTACACGGCGCCGAATTCACTCAGCGAGATGCCGCCCAGTGCGTAGCAGGCCGCGCCGGCGGGCAAACTCACACAGAGCATCAGCCCGGCCAAGGCAAGTGTCGCCACCAACTTCCCCTCCAGGATCTTCCAGGCCGAAAGGGGTGAGTTGAACAGCAACGCCAATGTTCCCGATTGTTTCTCTCGAACGATGCTGGACGCAGGAAAGCCGGGAACCACCAGCAGCAGCACCGTCAGCAGGCCGTAGGAAAACAGACGGAAGACCTCCTGCGATCGAACTCCCGACAGTGCGATGCGCGCATCGGTCGGCCAGCGCAAGAGCACCAGGAGCGCGAAGCCCACGGCCATACCGCACTGCAACCAAAGCATCTGCGGCCGTCTGAGGACGGAGGTCAGTTCACGGGAAGCAATTGAGTTCGACATGAGGAGCCGGAGGAATGGACAATCCGAGAGATTCAAGCAGGGTGATTATCAACGTTAGGACTGGGCCAGTGCGGGACTCGCCGGCAAGTCGGCCTTGGGCTTGGTGAACGACATGAAAGCCTCCTCCAGATCGATCTGTACCTCCCTGAACTGCGTGACGGCGACATTCGCGCGGACCAGTTCCGTGAGTATGTCGGCCAGTTCCTCTTCGGGCCGCAGAGTGCAGAAGCGCACTGTCGCCTCTGCCACGGACTCGACCACGTCGGACTCCGTTTCACCCGACCTCCGAATGATGTCGGCCGCGAGCCGCGTGTGCTCGGCCGATGCAAGTTGCACTTCGACGTTCCGGCGCTGGCTGACTTGCCTTCCGATTTCGTCGACAGTGCCGTAAGCCTTGAGACTGCCGTTGATGAGGATCGCCGCCCGGTCGCAGATTCGAGAAAGCTCCGTGAGAATATGACTCGTGACCAGTAGAGTCTTGCCCATGCCCGCCAAGCGCAGCAGCAACTCGCGCATTTCGATTCGTGCCTGTGGATCCAGGCCGTTGGCCGGTTCGTCGAGAATCAACACCTGCGGGTCGTGCAGAAGGGTGCGCGCGATTCCGACGCGTTGACCCATGCCGTGGCTCAGACTCTCCACGTAACGATCCCGCATGTATGTCGTGCCGGTCGTCTCCATGACTTCGTCAATTCGCGCCCGCCGCTTCTTGGGCGCAATGCGAAAGGCGGCTCCAAAGAAATCGAGGTATTCCCGAACTCGCATGTTCTCGTACGAGCCGAACTTGTCGGGCATGTAGCCGACCAAATGTTTGATCCGGCGGGCGTCGCGCACACAGTCGGCGTCGGCTATCCGCGCCGTGCCGCTCGTGGGCCGCAACAGGCCGACGAGGATCTTGATGGCCGTCGTCTTGCCGGCCCCGTTGGGGCCGATGAGGCCCAGAATCTGGCCGGCGGAGATTGTAAGACTGAGCCCGTCGAGGGCCGTTAGCTCATCATACTTCTTGGTCAGTCGGTCGATGACGACCACGGGTTTTTCGCTCATGATGGCAGCTCGTTGGTATGTGGACTCATCATCGATTCGACTCGCTCAATCGCTGCGCCCCGCGAATCATGGTGATTCCGCGGGCCCTTCCTTGGGAAGCACGACCGCGTCGACTTCCAGGGAGAGCGATTCAATTCGCCAGTAACTTATCTTTCCCGTCTCGGGATCCGGGCCGGTCAATTCGGGGCGATCGGGATCTCCCACCGCAAGTCGCAGCAAAAGACTATCGGCTGATTCAGGGCCTGGCAGATCGACTCCCTGCAACTCATAGTTCAATGTTCCCACCGGGTCGGTCCAGGTGGTCAACGGGATCACCTCTCCATTGCGGGCCATTCCCAAAACAATCTTCCCCATCGGCCCGGTGACACGAATCTCTAGTCTTGCCGACTGAACATCCAATGGCGTCAACACGTCGGGTAGCTCGAACCTAAGCCAGGATGTCGAAGGTCGCGCGCGAGAGACCCAGACGCCCTTGCGGGCGTCAAACAATCCCGAGGGCTGAAACCCATCGGGACCAGACGCCTCGCGGTAGGGAAGCAGAGCAGCAGGAAGCGAAATCTCGGTTCCAGCCTCTGGTCGCCGAAGCTCCAGCGGTACGACGACCAGCGCCATTCCCGACTCGCGCGCGTCGTCGGCAAACCCCAGGCCAGCTTGCCAGGGGGACGTCCAGAACATCAGATGCGGTTCGGCCAACTGCGTGTGAGACGGCTGCTGAAACAACTCCGCCAGTATGCGACTGCGGCGGGCCTGATCGTCGTCGAGCAACCCGGCGCGAAGGTACTCATCTGCTCCCAATACCTGACTGTTGGAAGCGAGAAATGTTCCGTCGGCTTGCAGCTCAGCGGAGATGCGTCCGGCTCGAGTTGCCACAATCGCATCGACGGGAAACAGATCGTTGGGACACGACAGTGTTCCGGTCAAACCGTCCGGGCCGAACACCGCCTTGGCCGACACTCGTTCGGGCATTTCCATCGATACCTGAAACTCGGCGGTGCGAAGACCCGGAGGCTGTGGTAGATCTTGCCATTCCCACTGGTCGAGGTCCGTCCACATCAAGCGGCGAATCGTGTTTTCAGTCCCAGCCAGCTCCGGACTGATCCAGCCTCCTGTGTTGCCGCTCAACTCTGAAATCCGAGAGTCGGGAGAGTAGAGGGCGGCCGCACCGGATACGCGCACGCCGTCGCTGCCGGGAATGGGGTGCACCACTTGCAAAATCGCAGTGGATGGAGGAACTGCCTGACGATGCTGCTGGCCGATGAGGATCAAAGTTCCGGCCAGGACGAAGGTAATCACTGGAATGAAGAGCACCAATCGTTCCAGTCGGCCAGACTTCTGCAGCCAATATCCTCCGCCGGCAAGCAGCACCAGAAAGCTGCTCATCAGTCCGACGATCAGACTCTTACCGGGAATCGAGTATCCAACGAACTCTCGCAGCTTGGGCTCGAATATCTCGACGATGGGCGCATCGTGGACTGCATCCTGGAAGAAGAATGTCATCAAGTGCTGAAATGCGGGAGTCGACGAATAGGGCCAGAAGTCCTCGGGACGCTGGATGCCGTTCAATTCGGAGATCGACTTTCTGGTCAGCCACGCTTCGCCGTCGAGTGTGGTCACGAGCAGTCGGCCGTCTCCGCACATTCTTTGAAACGCGGCGGGCCAACCATTGACGAGTATTGGCACTTCTTCGTCATCCACGATGACGCGCACGAGCTTCAGCGGTGTTTCGTAATCCGCGACAATGTCCGGAAATCCACCGAGCTCGCGTGTACTGGAGATTTCAAAGTGATTCAGCGTCACCGAATCGACGACCTGGCAGCCGGACTCGTCCCCCAGCAGCGCGTTCAGCAGTTCCGGGTTCACGCGGTCGAGCATGATCCACAGCCGGCCGCCGTTGTAGAGCCAGTGTCGGATTGCCGAGATGGCGGCTGAATCTCCCAGAAACCGATCGTCGGCAACCACGAGCTGGTCAAGTGCTCGCAATCCCATTTCAGTCGAGGGCAGCACTCGATCGCCGTATCTGGCAATTCGACGCGGCAGTTGTATTTCCATCCGGCCCGTCGTAATGAGATCGTGCGGGCTGAAATCCTGATCGACCTGGACTTGCGCGTCCTCGAACGGACTGATAATTCCGCTCACAACCTGCTGTAGCTGCACATCCAGATCGCTGGAGTACTGCAACTTGCCCACCTCGTCGTGTATCTGGTCTCGTACTCCATGAGTGACATCCACGACCTGAGTATGGAACGGGACACGGCCACTTTCGGGATCGACGGTCGACGGGAGCAGTATCGGATGCGATGTCGTGAGCCTGGACATCGCGGGAATCCAGATGCGGCGTCCATACTGCAGCGTCGATTCGATGTCAAAGTACGTGAAGCACTCAAGCTCGACAGGGACATCCTGGTTGTTGGTGAGGATCAATCGCAGCAATCCCCATTCACCGGGCTTGTACGTGTAGACGCCGCCCGATCCAGCCGCAACTTGTGAGACCCTGTACTCGACATCGGGCTCCTCGGCTTCCTCGATGTCGTCAGCGAGAATCGAGAACCACGGCAACAGGCTGCACAAAGCCGTCAACACCCATCGCAAGGCATGCGGTCGGAGGAACATTCTGGATGATTTGAATTGGCAGTGGCAGACACGCCGGATGAAAGGCCGAAGAAGCTCAACGACTATATCGGGCCACAATGCCGGCGCGAAGCGGCCAAAGCACGCCGCCGCGTTCGTGCTGTGTAGCCTGGTCGGCTGCTCCGACGATCCGCAAGACCCCGCAGCCAGTTTGCCGGTCGCGTTGGCGGATATCGACAGTAGTGAGTACTTCCCGATGGAGCCGGGGATGCGCTGGGTTTACGATCTCCAATGTCCAACCTTCAACCGCTCATATCAGTGGAACCTCGTCTGGCCGTCCGCTGCTGGAGAGACGGAAACGTTTTTGAAGAGATACGATGGGACGATGAGCGGTGATACGGGCGAACTGATTTACAAAGTCGTCGAGGACAATGTGCCGCCGCCGGCCACCGGTTCTCCGACATATGAAAAAGGCGTCCTCGTTCAGGTCGAATTGGACGACCTCCTGAAGTATTTGTTCAGCGAAACCGATGCATTCGGACTACCACAATTGATCCAACCCAGCCAGGTTTTCTGGATCAAGGAGGGAGGCAAGGAGCCGACAATCACCGAGGTGCAGCTTTTCGAGTTACCGGAAACTCCCGCCGAAGCCGCGCCAGGATCGCAGCCGCGACAAGTTGTGCACCAGTTGTTCTCCACCGATCTGGGAAGCATCGAGGATCTTGCCAGCCAGGTATTGTTGACACTCGTGGGGATCGACACCAACGTACCTGGCCATGGCGGGCGGATTCCTCCGCGGGGAATAGCGTTTTCCCGAACTCTTCCAGATGTTCGCTGACATGGTAGAAGTCCAGGATGAATTCGATGTCGTCCGCACCCAGGCCGGCGACGGATTCCAGCAGTGCGTTCTCGAGCCCGTTGCCGCCGTCGCTCAAGCGCTGATCACCTCGACCCGGCCCAGACCCACCGCTCGGCATTCCCGCCGCAGTTGCTGACTGATCTCCGGCAGCGTCACCACTTCCTGCGCGGCGGGGGACTGCTGACGCACGAGCGCGAACTCCGCATCGGTCGGGAAAGGCCCCTGGCGACAATGCGGACAGTAAGAGTACGCCCGCTCGTAAACGACGTGCCCCATGAGCGTGGTGACGTGGCAGTCTCGAGACCCTTGGAAGCGGGCGTCTGCGCCGCAGTTCGGACAGACCCGGCTCGACCCTGGATACCCCTTTTTTTCCGCTCGCTCAGAGCGGCATCGAAGCCTGCGGCCCCCAGCCGATGGACTGCGTCTCTGAGCTGAAACTCCGTCGCCCCCAGCAACTCCCGATGGGACTGGGAAGCCAACAGCCGCGCGATGTCATTGATCTCGGCCGTCGCCTTGGCCTTCAAGATGTCCGCAATCCGCTCCGCTTCCGCCTCCTGTTCAGGTGTGAGCACGATCTCCAACATCACAGCCCTCCTTGGCAAAGGTCATCGGATTCC
>JANNSB010000671.1:0-3230 GCA_031402175.1 Planctomycetaceae bacterium | reverse complement strand
TGCGCAAATGCGAACTCAAAGCCACGCATCGCGGATTGGGCGCGACCTCGTTATATAACAAACGAGATCGCAGCCCCTTGAGGTAGTACCGTTTCGCGATCCGATTGGCCCACGGCAGGCTCGGCAGATCGCTTTCGGCTTCGTCGAGAAGCTCCCTGATCTTCTCCTGCGTGAAGTCACCAAACGTCGCGAAGTCGCCGATCTTTTCGGGAGCGACTTCGATGCCGCGTTCCAGATTGTAAGTGGCGCTCACGTCGTAGGCCATCACGAGTTTGTTGACGACGCCCAGCGGCTTCAGCGCATCTCGCAAAAGTCTGTACTGCTCGACGCCATCCTCATCGACGATCGTTTGATTGACCGACAGCCTGAGCCTGAGCGACTTGCGATGCGGCGCGAGTTCCTTGAGCGTCGCCAGGCACATCTGATACGCCTGAGAATGCCCGCGAACGTGATTGTGCTTGGCTTCGAGGCCGTCAATCGAAACGAGCAGATCGAGCGGCACTTTGCGCCTTGGATCGCGAACGAACTCGACGATGCGGTCCGTCAGAAAGCCATTGGTCGTGACGGACACCACCCAAGGCTTCAGCTTGCGCTCCATTAAATGCGAGATGTCGGCCATGTCGCGGCGGACAAACGGTTCGCCGCCGGTCAGACGGACGGCATCCATCCGCGGTAACTGGTCGACGATCCGCTCGATCTCTTCGAACTTGAGGTCGTCCTTCGCGGGAAGTTTCCACGAATCGCACATGATGCAGCGGGCATTGCAGGCGAAGCTGACCGTGTAGGTCAGAAACCGCGGCAGGTTTGTCTTCCGGCGACGGTTCCTGAGTACGTCGGTAAACCAGGAGGCTATGCGTCGCATGCAACGAGCTCCGAGCTAGGCTGCGTGACTTTCTGGACAGGAGTCGCCTCGCGGCCGGCGGCCTTGCGATCCTTGCGGCTGACGGCGGGTAGATGACGCGCGATTGTTTCGAGGACAGTGGGGATGCCGTCCATCCGCGTCGTGTCGATGCGCGAAACGTACTCGTCTCGGGCATCGAGGAATCTGCGCAGCACGCGTCCATCCAGCGACTCTGCCGAGACCGAGTCGCCTCCTCCTCCGGCTTTGAGGAAGTATCCGTTGATCTGCTGTTCGAAGAGTCCGGACTCGGGCATCGCCAGCACGGGCTTGCGCAGATACAGCGCCTCTCCCACAAGCTGATTGCCGGCGTTGCTGACGAGCGCGGTGCACGACGCCAGATCGTTCACAAAACCCTGTTCGCTCACTTCGAAGAATCGCAAGTTGCCGCTCGCGGGCCGTTTCCCCAGACCATAGATGCGGACCTCGCGTCCACATTCGGCCAAAGCCTGCATGACGTTGGGTTCGGCGAAGCGGCGCAGGTAGACGAGCACGTGGTCGCCGTTATTCGGCGGACGGCGCATCTCCGGCCGCAACAGCACGCCCGACTGAATGACGTCCTCGTATCCCCGTTTGAGTGGCGGGAAGTAGAACGCCGACACGACTCGGGAGGAGGCGTTTCTGCAGTAGGCATGTATGAGTGGGGCAGTGACCGCAGCCTGAAACCACGCGGAAGGAGGCACACCCGTCAAGTTGTACGCGACCAGAAAGTGCTGATGGTTGATGCTGATGACCGGCACACCCGACTTGCGAGCCGCGCGCGGCAGCGCGGGCTCGAAGTCGGTAATGGCCAGATCGGCCTCGAAGTCGTCCAGCAGCTCCCGCATCGAATTCACCAGTCTGGGGAAACGGGCGAGATAACGGACGGCTTCTCGAGTCGTCTTCCAATAACTGAACTTGCTGCGGCGGTAATGGAACAGCAGGCCGGGAATGCGGCGGACCTTGACCTCGGTACCCGCGTAGACGCCGGAGAGAAAGTCGAAGGCGACACTCGGCGCCAGCAGCGTGAATTCGTGAGCATGCCGCAGATGCTCGACGACTGCCCGCACGCGGGTGGCATGTCCCCGTCCCTCACCTGCCAGGCTGTAGACGATACGTGCCATGCAACGCCTCGCCTTTAGATTGACCGCTCCACCTTGGAACGAGAGGCCGATGATCCGACCACGACGGTGCGGCTTTCGTCGCCGGCAAGTACAGTCGGCGTGGTCGACGCGGTGCAGACTTCCTCGCTCTCTCCCAGAATACGAATGTCATCGGGGTCGTGGAACTGCCAAAGCTGCAAACGCCCCGCATCTGTTTCGACGAGAGCCGTGCAGCCCTCGATCCAATCACCGGTGTTGCAATATGTCATCTGATCGTATTGCGTCAGCGCGGGCGCATGAACGTGTCCGCAGATTACGCCGCCGCATTCGAGGTCGCCGGAACGAGCGAATAGCTTCTCGCGGTATTCAGTCAGGTTCACCGTCTTGCGCTTCACCCAGCGCTTGACCTTGCCGGCGAACAATAGCCGTTTGGGTCCATGGGCGCGACGCAGGCGGCCGAAGATGCCGTCGACCATCAACAGCAGTTCGAAGCCGACCGTGCCGAGTTGTGACAGCCATTTGCGATGCTGCTCGATTCTGTCGTACAGGTCGCCGTGCGTGACCAGGAACCTGCGACCATCCGCCAGTGAGTGCACGAACTCGTTCTGAAACTTGATGTGCTCCGCCGATGCGAGCACGCCGAGCCGGTTGAGGTCTCGCAGGAACTCATCGTGGTTTCCCGGCGTGACATAGACCGACGTGCCGTCCTCAGCCCATGAAACGAACAGCGCCAGCAGGTCGTGATACGCCTGCGGCCAATGCCAGCGCTTCTTCAACAGCCAGCCGTCGATGAGATCCCCGACCAGATACAGATTCTCGGGCCTGAGCCTGGCGAGACAGGCGGTGAGAAATTTGGCCTGCGAATGCCGACTTCCCAAATGCACATCGCTGAGAAACAGCGAACGCACTCGGCGAATTTTAGGCGTGGCGTCGGTCATATCATCCTCCACAGAAGCTGGAACACATGGTGGCCCGAAGTGGTCCAGTTGGAATGCAATCTCTCCCTGTTGCGATTCGTCATCTACTCTCGGTTATTCACATGAATCTTTCGAGAAGGCGTCGTGAATCTCCAGAGTTCCGGTCAGAAGTGTCTATTGCTCAATATGATGCGAACAACCCTTCCGATCCGGCGAGCATCTTACCAGTCGTGACCGTCGATTCAAACCCGGTTGCCTTGAGGTCTGAGCCAAGCTCTGGGCGGCAGTGGCTCTCGCGATATAACGCGACTCGAGCCAATTACGTCGTATATT
>JANNSB010000670.1:0-10006 GCA_031402175.1 Planctomycetaceae bacterium | reverse complement strand
GAGAAGTTCATCGACAGTTGCCTGTCGCTGGAGGATCTCATCGATCCCCACTCGCCGCACATCCGCCGGACGCCCAAACCTCAGGACGTCGAGGAAGCCGCTCAGAAGAAACGCCGCCGGCAGGAACAGGACGAACGCGGCCTCCCCGAGGCCGAAGGGAAGTTCCAGGCCAAGGAATACATGGATTCGTTCGTGAACCCGCCCGAGGTCATCGCCCGCGAAATGGAGGACCGCCGCAAGAAGGAACATGATCTTGAGGAGAACCGCAAGTTCCCTGATGAGCCACAGCGCGATGTGCTCAAGTTTCTGCTCGACTACGCGCCGCTGCAGCCCTGGCAGCACGATGTGCTGGCCATCGTCCGCGACGAGGCATACTACTTCGCGCCGCAGGGTCAGACGAAAATCATGAACGAGGGCTGGGCCAGCTACTGGCACTCCAAGATCATGACACGGCACGGCCTCACCGATGCCGAAGTGATCGACTATGCCGACCATCACTCCGGCACGATGGCAATGTCACCCACGCGCCTCAACCCGTACAAGATCGGCATCGAACTGTTTCGCGACATCGAAGAGCGCTGGGACAAAGGACAGTTCGGTCTCGAGTACGACGCCTGCGACGACTTCGTAACTCGCAAGAAATGGGACAAGCAGGTGGGCTTGGGCCGCAACAAGATCTTCGAAGTCCGCCGCGTGCACAACGATGTCACCTTCATCGATGCGTTTCTGACGGAAGACTTCTGCCGCAAGCACAAGTTCTTCACGTTCGCGTACAACGAATCGACGGAGTACTACGAAATTGCCAGCCGCGAGTTTCAGGAGATCAAACTGCAACTCTTGAACAGCCTGACGAACCACTCACGGCCGTTCATCTACGTGGTCGACGGCAACTATCGCAACCGCGGAGAACTGTATCTGCAGCACCAGTTCCAGGGCGTCGAGCTCAAGCAGGATGAAGCCCGCGACACGCTGGTGAATCTGCACGCGCTCTGGAGCCGCCCAGTTCATCTCGAAACGATCGTCGACGAGCAACCCGCCGTCCTCAACTACGACGGCAAGAGCTACGAGATCCGACCGGCAAAAAAGTAAAAACATCGGCAGAAGGCGTTCCGAAACGGCCTAACGCATCGTCGGCGTCGATTCGAGACTCAACTGTTGCGTTTGGCGAGACTCCGCGGTCAATTCGCCCGACGGATCCTGCAATTCCCAGAGACATTCTGCCGCGACGCGATGCCATTCGACCCGCGAAACCGCGCGGTAGAGCAAGTCCTTGCCGACGCCATCCTCCATGGCGTCGCCTTGAGACAGCACCATCCGCTGCAACCGAATCGCCAGTTGATGCCGCGCGAAGTCGGCGGCTTGTTTCTCGCGTTCGTCGGCGGAACCTTCGAACATCATTTCCTCTGACCGCCTGATTTGATCGCGGGCGAGCGGTTGCCACTGTTCGGCCCAGTTGGGATCGACCAACAACCATTCGCTGACGATCTGGGTCTCATTATCGGGATCGGTGGGATCCTGGGCGTCGCCGAGTCCGCGACCCGACGACTGCAGAGGGCTGTCGGGAACCGGGCCGTTCAAGTCGGCTTCGAAGAAGCCGCCGGCACTCGCGGGTTTGGTCGAGGCGTCGAAGAGCCTGAGCCCCGCCGGCGCCTGGAAGTACCGCGCCACCGACTCCTTGATCTTCTGATCCTGAGAGATCAGCCACATGACGAGAAAGAACGCCATCATGGCCGTCACGAAGTCGGCGTAGGCGACCTTCCATGCTCCTCCCTTGCCAGCCATGTTCGATCCGTCCTCTCAAAAACTTCAGACAGGTACAGATTCCTCAATGTTCGTCATTGCAGCGGTGGAATGTGAACCCAGGGCGTCAGGCCGCCTGGCCCTCATGTCCTCCGACCATTTGCACCATTTCAGCCGCGCTGGGACGGCAGTCCGACATGACGCCGCGACGGACCTTGTCCAGCACGGCTCGTGGCGAGACTCCCGCCGCGAACGTCGAGACCGCCGTGGCTATTGTCCGCATCAGGCCGACTTCGGCGATGCCGTCGCCATGCACTCGTCCGGCGAGCGGTCCCACGATCCCGTAGGACAGTAGAATCCCCAGGAATGTTCCGACAAGAGCGGCACCGACGCTGTGACCAATTTCTTCCACCGGGCCGTCAATGGCCTGCATTGTGATCACGATTCCCAGCACGGCGGCCACGATCCCGAAACCAGGGAGTGCGTCGGCGGTTCGGGTGAGGGCGTCCACCACTTCGTGGTGTTCCATTTCGAACGTGCCGATCTCAGCCTCGAGCAGTTCGCTAATCTCTTTCGGCTCTGCTCCGTCACTCGCGGTGAGCAACGCGCTGGTGAGGAACTCGCCCAGATGATGGTTTTTCTGGATTCGCGGGTATTTTTCGAACAGTTTGCCTTTGTCGGGATCGTTCAACAGACCGTCCCACGCGAGCAGACCTTCTTTCCTGGCAATGAAAAACATCTCATGCAGGAACCTGAAGACTTCGAGATACGATTTCTTGTCGCATTTCGCGCCTGTCACGGCCGCCAGGACGCCGCGCCACAGATCCTTGAGGATTCGCGGAGAACTACTGGCGATCAAGGCACCGAGGGCGGCTCCGCCGATCGTGATGATTTCCGAAGGGTGTACCAATGCATGGATGTGCCCACCCGCCATGCTGTACCCGATCAGCACCGCGGTAATCACGATCCCTATGCCGACCAGTACGATCATCGCACGAATTCCCCCGCCTTCAACAACGGCAGGCCAGGCGCAAGGAGAAGCGCACCGGCGGCCGATGAATGCGCTCTTTCTATCGATCCGCGAACAAACCGGTCGTACCGAATTGACCGCCTACCGACCCCGATTGCGCTTAAATCAGGTAATACACTGCACCCTGCGGGGAAAACACTCATCCGGCCGCGTCAGGCACCTTCGCGCCGCGGCAACGCGGCCAACAGCAACCAAGCCAGGATCGGACCACCCACGATGAACCCTCCCAGCTTCCACCACGCGCGTGTTCGCCATTTGCGGTACGTGTACGCCGACTGTGGCTTCCATCGTTCCTCGAGTTCGTCGCCGCTGTCAGAGAGCTTCTCTAGATCGTTTTCAAAATAGGCGAAGCTTCGCAGCGCGATATCGGCATGTCGAGAAACTGTCAGGTAGGACAATGCGCCGGCTGCCCAAGTTGGAGAGGAGTCGTCAGACGCAGCGGGGAAATTGCGATAGGCTTGGTCAAGCACCTCTCCCTCCCCCTTGCACGCGATCAGAACGCTGAACACGATCTGAAACATCATGAACAACGGCAGAATAAAGTGGGCGCGCGACTTGTCTTCTCCGACATCCAGATCGCCGCGAGGATGGAAAGAAACCCAAGGAGAGTCAGATCGTGAGCGGGAATCGCGATCGCGTAGGCGATTGCGAACAACATCGGCACGACGATCGCCGGCACGACAATCGCCAACCCGAACAGTCGCCTTAACCTGCCCGCCACCTGCCGGAGCTTTGATCGCGATTCCCGCAAGTCATTCGCAAGCCAGACCGGTAGCCGGGTGTGCATCCGGAAAGTTAGTGGGATAATTTTCTCCGCCCAGCGATTCCGCAGCCAGGCCATGACATTCGCAAGCCAGCACGGTAGCCTTAACCGGCTTAATCGGTTGTTGCCGATCAGCTCGATTTCACGAGCAAACAACGCCCGGAATTGACGACCCGCAAGGCGAGGGGGCTTTGCCGGCGACGAGCGGTCGGCCTCAGGTGTCGAGACCGTCTCGCGCCCGTCGGAACGAAATGGAAGAAGGTCGAAGTCGATCTCCTCCAGTCGTCGCCCTCCCCCCGCCGCGATCAGTTCATTCGGATTTCCGTCGAAACGGATCAACCCTTTCCCTGTCGACTTATCCCTCGCGTAAACCAGCACGCGATCGAACTGTTGGATGTTCGTGTAGGTATGGGTCACGACGACGATCGTGCATCCCCGCAACTTCAAAACGTGCAGCAGCCGCATCAGCGATTTGGCGCTGGAATGATCAAGACCGCTGGTCGGCTCGTCCAACAGCAGCTTTCCCGGCTCGATGACCAGTTCCGCGGCAGTGCGCACCCGACTCCCTTCACCACCACTCAGTTTCGCGGGAGGCCGCTTCGCCTCTTTCTCCGGGATGCCCACCGATCGCAGAATCTCAAGAATTCTCACGTCTTTGATGCGCTTTCCTCGCAGTTGCGACGCGAATCGCACAATGGAATCAGCGGGCAATGTCTCGTGCAGAACTGGGCCTTGCGAGACGTAGCCGATGCGCGACTGAAACCACTTTATGTTACTCCTGATGTCGCGACCGTCCGCCTCGATCTGTCCGTGAACGGAGCCTCCGCGCGAACCGAGCAGCGCTTTAAGAAGCGTCGTCTTGCCTATCCCGCTCTTGCCGATGACGGCTACAAATTGTCCGCGCGGGATTTCGAGAGAATCGATCGCAATGTTGCGGCCTTCAACATTCCTAAGACGCAGCGAGACTCCCTCGATCTTCCTGGCCGGCAGCAGATAACCGTCGGCCTGATGGAACGTCCAGGCGTACGGACCGATCTCGGTGACGTTATCTCCCCTGATAAAGATTCCAGGACTGTTGGCCAACAAGGCGATCGGCAACGGTCCACGGTACGGACAAGTCAGCAGTGCTTCTCTCCCGAAGTAACCAGTTCCCCATAGTTCGATTGTGAGAGGGCTACCTGACGACCAATCGAAGACGATTCGGCTGCGGTTGCTGTTTGCCTGATACTGATGCTCGGTTTCGGATGTCCATTCGTGTTCCGGCCCTTCGTTTCCATTAATGACGATGACTCGCTCGGTCCAATGGCCCGGCGGCACTTTTCCCGTCAGCAGGGTCAAACTCCAGCGGGGGCCGTTGTTGGCAATCCGAGCTTCCCAGGCCCTGTACCATCGGTCGAGAACGTCGCGTACTAAATCCTTCAGTGATGGATCATCGATTAACACTGGATCCTCGATCAAAGCGCGGACTTGTCGAAACGTCAGGCGATCATCTCGTAGCCAACTCCACCAGAGCTGGCGGGCGCGTTCTACCGCTGCAATCTGCTGGACGATCTCCTTGTCTTCCCAGGGGGCGTTTACAAACTTTTTGTACGCCTCCTTGAGGACCATGTCGCATTCGATAAAGTCGCTGCCGTAGTCCCGGTACGGCTCGCAGATGTCGAACCAGGTACGGAACTGAGCGCGATCGATGTCCGGCTGATCGCCGATGAACGTTTCCAGATTGCTCCAGTTGCTTTCTTCAAAAAGTCCCTTATCGGGGGCATTCTGTTTCCAGAGTGCCTGCCTGCGGGCCAGCGTCGCGTCATCCGGAGGCGGCGAATCGTCCCCCTCGGCGTCCGCGAGCCGCGAACTCAGATCCGCGTTCTCGCGTCGGAGTAGGAGCAGTTCCTCCACGTCGCGCGCATTGCTCACATCATCGTCGCGCCCGTCCAGTTCCGTTTGCGCGCTCCTCAAGTCGTCGCCGCTCCGCGCCAGTTCCGTTTGCGTGTCCTTCAGGTCGGAAGACAATGCCTCGTGGTCCCTGCTCCAGAGCCAGAGCAAACACGCGACTGCCGCGATCGCCACCGCTACGCCAAGCGACGAACAGAGAATGCGCGAGTTCCGCTCTCTCCGCCGCAGCTCGTCGACTGCCATCACGCCGTTCGCGGGACGCTGATGGGGATCCTTGTGCGTCATATTGGACAGCAGTTTCCGCAGCGGCCCCGACGCCCCCTGGACGCGCCGCTCGGCTCCGTCCTGATCACGTACCTCCAGACCGCGAAACAGGGCCTGACACACGCGCCCCAGCGCGAAGACGTCGGCCCTTTCCGCAGGTTCCTGTGGTGAACCATTCCACTCGGACGGGAGCCAGGGCTGCATGTCTCCCTCGATCGACTTGCCGTTCGTCCAGAATGGAATATGGCCCATCGCGACTCCGCCCAACGTGACGAATTCCCGGCCGTCTCTCTTGACGAGATAGACTTGCTCCGGACGAATGTTGCCGTGAATGATCTTGGCGGCATGCAGCGCGGCCAGGGCATCCAGGAGTTGTCGGCAAATCGCGTCGGCCCTTTCGGGAGACAGTCCTTCCATTTCCCTCGAAGGCCAGGACAAGGGATCGCCCAGTCGCCTCTCGCGGATGTGCACTTCGCCCTCCGCGAGTTCCTCGACATGCAGCGGGGTCGAGACGCCGTGAATCTGCAACGCCGTCAGCTTGTGGGCGCGATCCAGATACTATTGCCGAACCTCGTCGTCTGGCGGTTCGTACAAACGGTGAGCAAATCGATCGTCGTCCGCGTCAGATCCGCGAAGGGGGGGCATGTTCGTCGGGCTCTCGGTTATGTTGTCTCAGGTCGTCACGTTCCGCACCTGCACCTGCAGGGCGCCGAGCAGCTTGGTGATTTGCTGCTCCTTCTTGCCGATCATCATCACGTTGTCGAGGATGATCACGCGTTGCTCATTGGCGGGTTTCAAGATCAGGCGGCCCGAGCCGGCCAGCAGGTACTCGAAGACATCGTTGATCTCCTTCTCGATTTGCAGGTTCGGCGCCGCGAGTCGCTCCAGATTGCTCAGCATCCCATGGTGGTGCAGCAGTTCGTTCGGCCGCACCTCCCAGTAGTCGAACCGGCTGTGCAGCCAGACGGCCACGTAAATGATCGCCATCACGAGCGTGAAGGTAAAGTAGAACGTCGAATTCGCGACAGGCTTGAGGCTGATCAGAAAGTTCCTTAGCGGGTCGAAGATGCCTTCTCGCCAGCTCACCAGCAGCGCGGCGCCGAGAATGATCGCGACGATGACAAAGAAGATCGTCAGCGACGTGCCACGAGGGAAGTCGAACGAGATCACGACCAGGTTGAGGGACAACATGATGAGAAACGTCCAGGCGCAGATGACTGCACCGGCCGACGGGACGCCATCGGGCCCGAAGTGCCCCTTGGTCAACCACATAAAGAGGCTGGCGACGAACGCCACGATCAGCGTCGGCCACAGAAAGATCACCTTCGGATACGAAATGAGGTAGACGCTTTCCTGCTTGGATTCAGAGGACTTGGCGGGGGCCGCGGGGGCTGTGCTCATTCTCGTTACCTTGGGATCTATGCTCGTGGTTGGAATCGCGGGCCGGTACTACGGGCGCTGCCAGAGTGTCCGGGACGCCTCAGTGCAACGTCAAGCGAGTGCGGAAGGTTCACGAAAATCGGCGGAACCGAGATCTCGACGCTGAAATTCCTTATCATGCATTCCCCCATTTCGGTCGGTGCATTCGGGTGACTTTTCAAGGACCACAGCCTCGAGGTTCAACATGGCAGAGCGTGTGTATCTGGCCGTCGATCTGGGAGCCGAGAGCGGACGCGTCATTGCGGGCAAGCTTCACGAAGGCCGCGTGTCGCTCGATGAGATTCATCGCTTCCCCAACGGTCCGGTGATGGTCGCCGGCACCCGTCGCTGGGACATCCTCAGGTTGTGGAGCGACATCCTAGAAGGACTCGCGCTGGCTGCGAAGAAGTACGGCGACGCCATTGTCTCGGTCGGCGTCGACACCTGGGGGGTCGACTACGTCCTCTTGTCGAAACGGAACGAAATCCTCGGCCAGCCTTACAACTACCGCGACGCCCGCACACACGGCGTGATGGAGTTCGCCTTCACTAAGGTGCCTAAGCAGCAGATCTTCCGGCACACGGGTCTGCAGTTCATGGAGATCAACACGCTCTATCAACTGCTCTCGATGCGGCAGAACGATCCCGAACTCATGGCGCAGGCCGACAAGTTCCTGATGATGCCCGACTTCTTTCACTGGCTCCTCTGCGGCAGCAAAGTGGTCGAGTTCACCAACGCGACCACCAGTCAATGCTACGACCCCAGACAACGGGATTGGGCCAAGGACATGCTGAACACGTTCGGCATTCCGTCAGAGATCTTTCCCGAGGTCGTCGCCCCCGGCACCAAGCTCGGCAACATTCGCGAAGAAGTCGCCCGGGCCACGGGACTGAAGCGCATTCCGGTTGTCGCGCCTGCCACTCACGATACCGGCTGCGCGGTCGCCGCGGTGCCAACCCGCAATACAGGCCGGCCGAATTGGGCTTACATCAGTTCCGGGACGTGGTCATTGATCGGCGTCGAGGTGCAGGATGCCGTCATCAACGATGCGGGCCTCGCCCTCAATATCACCAACGAAGGGGGCGTCGACGGCACGTATCGGCTGCTCAAGAACGTAATGGGACTCTGGCTCGTGCAGGAATGCAAACGGTCGTTCGATCAACAGGGGCGCAATTACGACTATGTGCAATTGACGCACCTGGCGGGGACATCTCAGCCCTTCTACTCGCTGGTCTATCCCAACGATCCGTGCTTTTTGAGCCCGGTCGACATGGCCCGCGAAATGCAGCAGTGGTGCAGGGAGCGCAGCCTGCCGGTGCCCGAGACGGACGGGCAGTTCATTCGCTGCGCGCTCGAAAGTCTGGCCCTCAAGTACCGCTCGGTGCTGGAGGGAGTCGAATCGCTGACCGGCGTGAAGTGCGAGGTGATTCACGTCGTCGGAGGCGGCTCGAAGAACGAACTCCTCAATCAGTTCACCGCGAACGCCTGCGGTCGACAGGTCGTCGCGGGTCCGACCGAAGCGACAGCCCTCGGCAACGTGCTTATTCAGGCACGATCCTCCGGCGACATCGGCACGCTGTCGCAGATTCGCGATGTCGTGCGGAACTCGTACGAAATCAAGACGTATGAACCGGTGATGACCGGGGAATGGCAATCGGCGTACGAACGGTTCTTGACCTTTGCGCCAAAGTCATAGTCGCCATTCGCTCATAAGTAGCGGCGGTTCTACGATGGCAGGCAGGGGGAATTTCTCTGACGACGTGCGACCTGACGGGAAGCAATTCATCGAACGCCCGCGAGTAGTTCGCCTGTGATTCGGACGTGCCGAACTTGCCGAGGCAGTTCGGTTCAGCGGATCTCCCGGTGTCGCGGAATGACGAGTTCGTCTCGGTGCTGCGAACTCTGTGTGCGCGCGGAGTTACCCAAGCCGCATCCTGACCATTTCCCGCGTTTACAGACCGAAATGGGGACGAGTTGCCGCGGGGAGATTCGAGTGACGCCTTCCACATCGGTCAGTGGGAACTGACCTTGTTCCAATTTCAGAATGGTGATGTCCGCTTGACGGCCAGGTAACAATGTGCCGAGCCGTTCGTGAACGCGCATGGCTTTGGCCGGGACCGAGGTCGCGGCGCGGATGATCTGTTCCATGGGCATGCCGAGGTACAGGAACTTGCTCATCGTCGTCGGCAAGTCAACCACCGGCCACCGCGAGCACATGGGCTTTATGTTTGACCACGATGACTTGTTTCGTCAAAAAAAACCGACCTCTCGACGCCGTGCCGCCTAGAAAATTCTGCGGGTGTACTTAGCGTCATTGAACCCGGCGTGAAAGGTGTTCAATGCGCATGTGCGAAGATCGCGGTGTTCGCCGGGAAATTCACCCTGCCACCTTTAGTCCCTCTCCACCGGCACCGGTTCCGGCGGCGGGCCGAAGACGTTTTCCCGTTCCAGCGGCAGTTGGAAGCCGTCGGAGATGCGGGTCATGTAGAGTCCGCGGCACATCCACCAGAAGAGGGCCATCCCTTCCTGCTCGCCGTAGTCATCGACGAGCGATTGATAATCTGCGGCAGTCATTTCCCACGGAGTCTGGCTGAGCTTGCGGGCGAAGGCGTACGCTCGCTGTTCTTCCGGCGGGAATGCTGACCAGTCGGTCTCGGCCAACAGTCGCGTGCGATGGGCGATTTGATCATCGTTGAGGCCGGCGACTTCGAGCAGCATTTCGCAGTGACCCATGCAGTAGTTGCAGCCGATGGCGCGGGTCTGCACCCAGAACAGGCTCTCTTCGAGGATGCGCTCGCCGGGACACTCGGCCCAGTGCGTGCGAGTTGCGATCGTCCACGGGATCGCCAGTTCGTGGGCATAGCCGTAGTTGGTCAGACTCCACACGATGCGGGTCGGCC
>JANNSB010000669.1:0-1694 GCA_031402175.1 Planctomycetaceae bacterium | reverse complement strand
ATTGCCGTCGGCAGCGGTATTCGTTTCGTCCGGGTCGTCGCTTTCGTCGGGAAGTGTGTCTTCGTCGTCAGCATTCTCATTGATGCTGCTCGACGACGCGGCAGTAAAGTTACCCGGCTGCGTCTGATCCCACGGGAAGCGATCGATAAAGACCGCAATCAATAGCAGTATGGCCAGAGTCACCAGCCATCCGCGATTCACTTCCCAGAAACCGGGGTGATCGTAGAGCGGCGTGATCCACACCGGTGAATCCGGTGCGGTGGCGCGCAATCCCATCGACTGCGCGATCTCCACCAGATCCTGAATCAACAGATCTGGCGTCGCGTAGCGCTCATTTGGCTGGCTGGCCATCATCCGCTGCACGACCCGCGCTAACTGCGGCGACACGTTTGGATTCTTGAGAGACGGATCCGGCGGCCGAGACCCATGATGCTCGATCACCTTCTCGAACATCGTTCCCTGCGGGAACGGCGGTTCTCCCGTCAGCATGTGATACAGCGTGCAGCCGAGCGAGTAGATGTCGCTGCGAACGTCCACCTGTCGTGGATCGCGGGCCTGCTCTGGCGAGATGTAGTCGAATGTGCCGAGCGCGGTGCCGGCCACGGTCAGCTCGTCGCCCCCTCCCACGACTTGAGTTCGCGCGAGTCCCAGATCGACCAGCTTCGCACGGCCTGTCGCCGACACCACGATGTTGGAGGGCTTGATGTCGCGGTGCACGACGCCTGCAGCCGCCGTGTGACGCAACGCCAACGCCACCTGCAGCGTATAATTGACGGCTTCCTCGACCGTGAGCTTGCCGCGAATGTGCAGGAACTCGCGAACATTGGTGCCCGTCACGAATTCGAATGCGATGAACTGCAGCCCCTGATCTTCGCCGATGAAGAAGACACGGGCGATGTTTTCGTGATCGAGCCGGGCCGCCGCGCGGGCTTCATTCAGAAACCTCTGCACCGACGCCTGGTCTCGCGACTGATCGGGGGCGAGTACCTTCAACGCGACCACGCGATTCAATCGCTGGTCGACGGCCCGAAAGACGGCCCCCATTCCTCCGCGGCCGATCTGCTCTTCGATCACGAAGTGTCCGAGGCGCGTGCCAGCGACCGGTTCGACATCCTGCGACGATTCCGGGAACAGCTTGCGGTCGATCGGCACATGCACCGAAGAATCCCGCTGCGCGCGCTCCCTCTCCCCTCGAATCGACGGCATCGGTCTTTGGATGTCGTTCGATATGCCCACAATCGATGATGTCGGTTCCGTACCGTGCATCAGGGATTCACCAATTTGTGCTTTTGCAGTTCCCGTGGAGCGCGTACTGCTTCCGAAGTGCTGGCGACGGCGACAGGGTGTGACGACGCCCGAATCTGTGTAGTCCCCGATTCCGTACGTCGGGGCCTCTGCCGTGAATTGGACTCGAACGAGCCGATCGAAGTGAGGAAATGGTCACACCAGCTTAGCCGACCCGGCCTTCTTCTCAAGGCGAATTCACTTACCAGGCAATAAATCCTTTGATGTTTAAGGCTTACGAACAGTGCAGGCAGGTCGTTCCCACCCGCGACAGACCCGCCAAGTATGGACTGCGCCGGCCCCGCGAGTGTTCGAGCAAATCGAGGCCTCGCACGGCGAATTCTCGCCTTCCCCGTTCTCCGTTCTCGTCGCCACCGTCCTCACCTTCTCTTTGGCCTTTTTCGGCAGCC
>JANNSB010000668.1:0-9156 GCA_031402175.1 Planctomycetaceae bacterium | reverse complement strand
GTGTGCCACTGGCTTTGCCAGTGCGAATGGTGACTGGGCTTGGTTCTTCGGGAGACGGCGAACGGCCGACGAGTTCCGGGAATCGTGCTTGCGGATCGGGTTCGTTCTGCGGCATGATGCCTGTCATCGGAGTCGACATGGCCCATCGAAAACGGATCAAGCACTTTCACACACCAGGCGATCTGCACGAGTTCACCTTCTCGTGCTATCAGCGTCGGCCGCTGCTCACCGATGAGGATTGGCGTGAAAAACTGGCCCGGTCGCTGAACGAGGCGTGTACCGAGCAACAGGTCGATCTTGTGGCCTTTGTCTTCATGCCCGAGCACCTGCATCTGCTGGTCTATCCACGACAGCCGGAACCCAACCTTGGTCTCTATCTGGCGATGATCAAGCAGCCGTTCTCGAAACAGATCAAGGATGTCCTGCTGACCACTCATTCCCCATTGCTGATGACGCTGACAGTTCGCGAACGGCCCGGCAAGACGTGTTTTCGATTCTGGCAGGAGGGTGCCGGGTACGACCGCAACCTCAATACTCGGCAAGCCATTCAGGCCTCGATCGACTACATCCACATGAACCCGGTGCGCCCGGGCTGTCGATTGGAAGTGGTCATCGGCCCGTTACTACCTGCTCGACACGCCCCGGCAACAGTTCCCCGGTCTGCCCCACATTCACGGCCCGCCGATTGGCATGTTGGACTGAGTCGAGGCTGACTTCGATTGATCGTCAACTCAACATTCGCACTGGCAAAGCCAGTGGCACACACAAATGTTGACAGTGTCACCCGTCGTGACGGCGCGCACACCTTCCCTGGTCAGCGAACATGCGCCAAGTTTCTGCCGCAAAAAAGGGCAATTTCACTCGCTCGGCGGACCTACGAGGCGGACGAAGCCGAGCGTCGTGTCCTCTTCGTCGCCGTCATCGTAGACGATGTGAATCGCGCTCCCGCGGCGATGCGTGATCCGGCCGGGGTAATAAAGGCCGCCGGCCAGCCAGTTCCCTTCGACGCGGCTCCCCTCGGTCACCGTGTGATAACTGATGCCCTTCGCATCGACGGTGTCGGTATCGCCGTCATCGAACTGAACGTCGTAGTTTTCGCCGTTGATCGCGGTGATTTGACCGGGATACCAGTAGCCGTCGGACGCCCAGCGGGCGAAGACCAGTTGCCCGATGGCAAAGCCGGTCGTGTAGAACGGCTCGACGCGAATGTTGGCGACGGTCGTTGTCTCTACGTCACCGTCATTGTAGTTGATCGTGATGTTGTCTCCATCGATGGCACCGATCTCTCCCTCGTAGTAAAAGCCCTGGCCGAGAAAGTTGCCTTCAACAACCTGTCCGACTTCGAGCGCGATGTTCGTAATCTGGCCTTCCGGCAACGTTCTCTCGGTGCCGTCATCGTCGAACCGCACATCCACTCCCGCTGCGGTCTCGTTGAGGACCGTGGCCGGATACCAGAATCCATCGGCCTCCCAATAGCCAAAAACCTTCGTGCCGGCCTCCCGAGGCTGCTTGACGTCATCGTCCGCGTTTACCCACTGCGACGATAGACCCGCGAACGCAACCGCCAATACAGCGAACAGCCTGAGACGTGACATGAAATTGCTCCGGAACAGAGAGACTGGTTGAAACCGCCGCCAACTTGCCCACTCCATTCAGCCGCACCGATCCGTCGACAAACAGTCTGCCAGACGCCGAGAGGTATTTCAACCGCATTCCACCCGCAACGACCTGTGCGCAACAGGTCGCGGGGTGACCAAATATTCGCGGCTAGGATGTCAGTTTTTGTAGCCGTGTCTGTCCCCAGACACGGGGCGACACGCGGTGGACGTGATTCGGTCATAGTGTTACATCAAAGAGCAGATCGTCTCTTTCGGTCCCGGCGTCTGGGGACAGACGCCGCTACACTTCGCGGCTGAAATCCATCAACATTTCGACCGGTAGCAGTTCCAGCTCATCGGCACTATGTTGTGTGCCGACGCGGCTGAAGTCCCTGACACTAAACAGGCCGCTCTGCACCCGCAATTCGACGCCCACATGAATCCCGCAATCGACCGGCGTGATGACAAGGTTCTGCTGGTGAACCGCATCGTGCACGCCCTGTTGCTGATCCTGGTGCTGCCCGCGGCATTTCGGCTGTTCATGTACCCGGAACAGACGGAAGTCTACTTCGCCTGGGCTCTCAAACCGCGGATGGCGGCGATGTTTCAGGGATCGTTCTATTTCACGGTCCTGTTCACGTTTTCATACGTGGCGTTGGCGAGCAAGTGGCATCGGGCGGCCGTCATCATGTGGGCGACGTTGCCGGTCATCTCGCTGCTGGGTCTGGTGACGCTGCTCAACCTCGACAAGTTCAACGGGCCGATCGGCGCGTTCCGCCTGTGGTTCTTCGTTTATATCTGCCTCCCGCCGGCAGTGGCGGCTCTCTTGTTCCTGAATCGCCGGCGCGACCCCTGGCAACCGGAAGCAGTCGACGCGGTATTGCCATCGTCGATTCGCGCCTTCAGTGCGGGGCTGGCGGTGGCGTTCCTGCTCGTCGGGATGTCGCTGCTGATCGCGCCAGAGCAGTTGATCCCCATCTGGCCCTGGCAGATGAAGCCGCTGGCCGCCCGAGTACTCGGCAGCGTGCTGATCGCGCCGGTGGCGGTGCATGCCTACGCCGTGATCGACCGCCGCTGGACATCGCTGCGCAAGGTGACGGAGGCGGCGTTTATCTGGAATACCTGCATCGTGATTTCGGTGATTCGCTGCTGGGACGAGTTCGACCCGTCGAAGCCGCTCACTTGGGCGGCGATTGCGGCCCTCGCCATCGAGTTCGCGTTCACCATCTGGGCGTACACGACGATGGAGAAGCGCATGCGCGATCAGCGTGTGACGGCGTAGCAGCGGACTCGGTCTCGTTTCCCGGCACTCGATGCATGCGACATCACTCAGGTTCCGCATCACCGGGCGCAAACTCCCCAGGTTCATCAGACGCTTGCGGCAGCTCTCCGCGGAACGCGGTATATATCTCAAAGCCTTCCTGCATGAACGCTCGTACTTCTTCGGCCGAGATGCGTTTCGACTGCCGATAGAAGATGAGTTGGTCGCCGCCCCCCTCGACGCAGATTTTTGGCTGGGTCTCGAGAAACGACAGCAGATCCGCGTGAAAGAACTGTCGGATCGCCGCCTCGTCGTTCCCGCGCAACAAGTATATCTTGGAGAACTGCGGGTGCGTGTCGAAATCGATGTCCTGAAATCCGAAGGCTCCACCGATCTTGTGGAAGAACCCTTCGGGCCGCATGGCGAAGTGCGGCAGGCGCAGCAGATCCGACCGAAAATAAGCGACGCTCTGCTTGAGCGTTTGCGAGTTCTTGCCGCCGCCCACCGTGTATTGATAGTCGAGAATGGCCATTTCGACATCGTTGGAAACGCCGTGCAGCATGTTGTTGGTCTTTTGGGCGCGTCCCTGCGAGAAGAGAAACAATTTCCGCAGCCGGCCAATCAGTTCATCATCCCCCTGGGGAAAGAATGGCAGTCCGATCTCGGCCGCGACCTGCTGCAAGGCCTCGGTGCGCTTCCGCTCGTGCCGCATCACGAAGTAAATGATCAGGCCGATCACCAGCAGCGGAACCAGCAAGAGCAAGAACAGTCCGACAACGACTGCGCCGTCGTCGGCCAGCAAGGGGACATTTGCGCTTGGGGATGGGAGACTTGTCATTGGTGATTGAAGGGAAATTGCTGTTGCGGGGTGAGATTGGTTCGTTTCAGCTTGTCTCCGCGCCCACCCAGTCCAGGAACTTTTGCGATCCAGCGACGATCGGGAGTGCCACCACGCAGGGCGCTTCGTACGGATGGAGTTCGATCACGCGGGCGGTGAGGCGTTCGACGAGATCGCTGCGAGATTTGAGGATCAGCACGGTCTCGCCTTCCTCTCGCACTTCCCCTTCCCAGCGGTAGACGGATGTCATGCCGTCGAGGATGTTGCCGCAGGCGGCCAGACGTTCTTCGACGACCGTGCGAGCGAGCGAGAGTGCAACGTCACGATTGGGAGTCGTGACATAGATGAAGACGACGGACATTCGTCCAGGGACTAGGGTCTAGAGTTGAGAGACGTGAGTTCAGGTCTCACGACGACAGCCTCTCATCGTAACCTCCCTAGACCCTCGTCCCTAGTCCCTTGACCACTTACAATCGCGGCTATCCTGCAACCACCGGAGACTCGCATGCGGACAGCTACTGGCACGACGATCATTCGCAACGGTCAACTCATTGACGGCACCGGGTCGCCGCCGATCGCGGACGGCATCGTGTTGATTCGCGAAGGGATGATCGCCTTTGCGGGCGATGCGGGCCTGGCGCCGACGATCGAGGGGAAGATCAGCGTGATCGACGCCGAGGGGGGCACAATTATGCCGGGACTGGTCGAGGCGCACTTTCATCCGACCTACTTCAATGTGGCGGCTCTCGAAGACCTCGATATCAAGTATCCGGTCGAGTACGTCACGCTGCTGGCCGCGTGCAATGCGAAACTGGCTCTCGAGTGCGGCTACACCTCAGCCCGCAGCGGTGGGAGTCTGTTCAACATCGATGTCTGGCTCAAGAAGGCGATCGAGAAAGACCTGATCCCCGGCCCGCGACTGGCCGCCAGCGGTCGAGAGATTTGCGGCGTCGGCGGCCTGATGGACTGGAACCCCGACTACCGCAAGATCGGCATGGAAGGGCTGGTGCTGCTCATCAACGGCCCCGAAGAGGCCCGGTCGGCCGTCCGCAAACTGGTGAAGGATGGTGTCGAATGGGTGAAGACTTATCCGACCGGCGATGCCGCCGCTCCCGACGTGAACGACCATCACACCCTCTGCATGACCTACGAAGAAATGCATGCCGTCGTGGCGACTGCGCATAACCATGCGATGAAGGTCACGGGGCATTGCCGGGCGACCGAGGGGATCAAGAACGCATTGCGGGCCGGTTACGACACCCTGGAGCACGGCACATTCATGGATGACGAGGCCCTCGACCTGCTGCTGGAACGCGACGTCCCGGTGGTGCCCGCTCTTTATTTCGAGATGGCCAGCGTCGAGCGCGGCCCGGAAATCGGCATGCCTCAAGCGGTGATCGATGGGCACCAGGAAACCCTCGAGGGGGGGGCCGAGAGCGCCCGGCGCATTCTCAAGGCCGGCGGCCGGCTTGGCATGGGAGGCGACTACGGTTTCGCCTGGAATCCGCACGGAGACTACGCCAAGGAACTGGAATTCTTCGTGGACTTCGTAGGCTTCACGCCGCTGGAAACGATCAAGTGCGCCACGAAAACCGGGGCCGAAATCCTGGGTCGGGAGGATGAGTTCGGCACTCTTTCTGCCGGAAAACTGGCCGATGTTCTGGTCGTCGCCGGAGACGTGGTGAAGGATATATCGCTGTTGCAGCGGCGGGACCGGTTCGTGGCCGTCATGCAGGGAGGCATCGTCAAAGCGGGCCGCCTGGCTCAGGGATTTCAGCAGGACCGCGTTGCTTGAGGCTCGGCGGAAACATGCCTATTCTGCCTGACCCTGACGCCGCCCCAATCTGTCTGTCGCAGCGGGTGCGGCCAGGCCGATAATCGGAGCGTGCGATCGTTAGCGATCGCCTATCAGGAGTTCGCCACACTCAGCACAGATGCAGGTTTCCGAGGTCGTGAAGTGAAGAAGAAACGGAAACGAACTCTTCCTTCAGGCTACTTTGGGAATCCCGAACTCTCCGACCTGAGCGACGACGAGCTGCTGTCTCTGCGCATGTGCGATCTTGGTCTGAAGATCGAAGGGACTCCACTCGAGCAGCGCATCGCACATGTGTCGCGCGAACTCGCGGCCAAGCAGATTCGGTTTCGTCCGCACTTTTGGCTGTCGGAAGAATGGTTCACGCCCGACGGCGTTCCAGGCATTGCGATTCCCTTCTATCTGGCCGACCGCAGACTGATGCGGCTCGAACGCTCGCGGATGCAGGAGGTCGAGGGAGGCGCTGCCGAATGGTGCATGCGCATTCTGCGGCACGAAGTCGGCCACGCTCTTGATAACGCGTATCGACTGCGCCGCCGCCGCAGTTACCGCGAAGTGTTCGGCAACGTGTCGATCCCCTATCCGCGGGCCTACGTACCGCGTCCCTACAGCCGCAGCTACGTGATCAACATCGAGATGTGGTACGGGCAGGCGCATCCGGTCGAGGACTTCGCGGAAACCTTCGCGGTCTGGCTCAGGCCCCGGTCTCGCTGGCGGCAGGCGTACGAGAACTGGCCGGCGTTGCGCAAGCTCGAATACGTCCACACTCTCGTGAGGGAGGTTGGCGAAAAGAAACCTCTGGTTCACTCACGACGGCACGTCGATCCGATCAAGTCGCTCCGCAAGACGCTCCGGGAACACTACGAGCAACGTCGGTCGTACTATCACGTCGAAACCTCGAAAGACTACGACACCGATCTGCTGCGCATCTTTTCCAACGGTTCAACGAAGAAGCGGCGTCTGTCTGCTTCGGTTTTTCTGAATCGCATTCGCGGCCGGTTGCGGCGCGAGGTCGCCGAGTCGACGGGGCTGTTTCGCTACACCATCGATTCAGTGCTCGGAGAGATGATCCAGAGGTGCCGTGAACTCAAGCTCAAGGTGGACCGTCCATCACGGCAGGCCGAGCGTAGCGTGCTAATTGTCTTGACCAAACACACGATGCGCTGTATTGAACAGGGCGAACATCAGATATCGCTATGAAACCGCTGCGCATCATGGCGCTCGTTCGAGAAGGGCTGGTTCCGCCGCCCACGCTGGACGACGTGCCGGATGACACGCTCCCCGAATGGAAGATGGAGTTCGACGTCATCTCCACGCTCAAGGAGATGGGTCACGAAGTCGAAGTGCTGGGTGTCTATGACGACTTGGCGCCTATCAGAAACATGATCGCCGAGTGGCAGCCGCCCATCGCCTTCATGATGCTCGAAGAGTTTCACGGCATCCCGACCTACGATCAGGCGATCGTCAGTTATCTGGAACTGAAACGGCAACCCTACACGGGGTGCAACGCGCGCGGGCTGCTACTCACGCACGACAAGGCACTCAGTAAGAAGATACTGCAGCATCACCACATTCCGACGCCGAAGTTCGCTGTATTTCCGATGGGACGCAAGGCGCGGTTGACATCAAAGCTGCGTTTTCCGCTATTCGTGAAGTCGACGACCGAAGACGCTTCGCATGGGATCTCGCAGGCCTCGGTCGTCAATAGTCCCGCGGAGTTGGCCGAGCGCGTCGCCTTCGTGCATGAGACCGTCAATACCGAAGCAATCGCCGAAGAGTTCATTGATGGCCGCGAGTTCTACCTGGCGATTCTCGGCAACGATCGCCTGCAAGCATTCCCCGTCTGGGAAATGGATTTCTCCGGCATGCCTGATGACGCCGCCCACATCGCTACGAGCAAGGTGAAATGGGATGGCGAATATCAGAGGAAGTACGGCATCAAGACGGGCAAGGCGAAACACCTGCCCGATGCCATACAGGCCAAAGTCGAGCGCATCGGCAAGCGAGTCTATCGTGCCCTCAACATGAGCGGCTACGGCCGCATCGACTTTCGCATGCGCGAGGACGGCGAAATCTTCGTCCTGGAAGCCAACGCCAATCCCAACTTGAGCCACGACGAGGACTTCGCGGCGTCGGCGGCAGCGGACGGAGTTTCGTTCGAGGATCTCCTGAATCGCATCCTGCAGTTGGGATTGTCGTATCCGGCGCCGTGGACGCGCGCATAGTCGCCTTTCGCTCCGCAAAAGCCGCGTCGGAGATATGCCGGGGAGTGCAGTTTTTCGCCAAAGGCGAGGCGACGCTGCGTTCACAGCAGGTCTGGCCGCGAGGTTCGATTTGGCACCGAAGCAAGTAGAAACGAAGTCACTTGTTATTGGTCATTTGGATCTCCGATCCGCGCTCTCCAATTGACGAATGACAAGTGGCCAATGACAACATCTACTCGCTCTTCGCTACTCGCTCAAAACATCGCAATCACCAACCCGCTGCGAATCTTCGGATCGAACCACGTCGACTTCGGCGGCATGAACCGGTTTTGCATGCAGACATCGATGAACTGCTGCATCGTCACCGGAGCCAGCGAGATCGCGAACTGATACTCGCCCGAGTCGACGCGCGACTGCAGGTAGGCGGAGTCCTTGTTGCCGCCGACGAAATTGAGCCGCTCGTCGCGGGCATCGGTGATGCCCAGAACCCCCGCGAAGATGTGCCGCTGCACAATGTCGGCATCGATGCATTCCGCGGCATTGTCGGCATCGAAGGTACCGGGCTTCGGTTCCAGTCGGTACCACGTTCCTGCGAGATACAACCCGATGTGATGCACCTGCGCGGGGCGATAAGGGGACTTCGACACCAGATTCTGCACATGGAACGCCGTCCCCAGTCGCTCGACGAGCGCCGACGATGATATGCCCGTGTCTTCCACCAGCCGGTTATAGGGCTCCAGGCCCATGCGTGACGTGGGAAAGAACACGCACAGAAAATGCTCTCGCCCCAGCGTCGCCGCAGCCGCGCTGCGATGATTGCCGTCGGCCACATACGCATCAGGCTCGGCAGCGAGCAGCGTGATGAGTTCCTGCTGTGTTGACGGATCCGCCACCAGCCAGGAGTTGTGGCGGTTGCCGGCTTCGTCGATGCAGGAATAGTCGCAGGGCCGGCTGTCGGCGATGCGCTCCAGAGTCGAGATCAGATTGTTCCCGCGATCTTCGACGGCGCAGTTCACGCCTTCGGTGAAGCACTGCGTCTGCTGAATGAGCTGCGCCCGTCCATCGGCCTTTTTCTGTCGAATGCATTCATTGCGAATAATGCAGCCTGCGGGAGTGCGGTCGGTGCGAATCTCGCCTGTTTTCGCGTAGCCGCCGAGTCCGATCAGCCTCACGCTCGGCCGCTTCGGGGAAATGATCTCATACACCCACAACACCTGGCTCACTCGGCGAACCTGTGGCCCGTGGGCAATGTCCTGCATGTTGGCCCGGGCCTTGTCGAGGGCGGCTTCGCAGCCGTCTTCGAGCATCTGTTCAGCCGAGGCGATGTCGCAGTGCGGCATCGTCACCTTCAAAATGTTGCCCGGCCGCTTCTGGAGGAGTTCCCAGACTTCTTCATTGGATTGAAATTCATCGTAGTTCGGAGCCGACAACGCCTGAGCGGC
>JANNSB010000667.1:0-2352 GCA_031402175.1 Planctomycetaceae bacterium | reverse complement strand
GATGCAGGCATGGCACCCCATACATGCCACCCCTCCACAGCGAGCACATACTCTGATTGATGAGAGTTGACGTGGGATTTGAATTTGCATACCAACGCAGTGTCATCGGATTCCCCGTGTTGAACTTTCCCAGTCGACAAGTAGGACTTGATGTCGACATTCGATCCATACCATAAGTGGCTTGCAATCCCGCCAGAGGACCAGCCGGCCGACTACTATCGGTTGTTGGGGGTTGTGCGATTTGAAACTGATCCCGATGTGATTGGCACAGCCGCGGACCTCAGGATGAGCTTCATCCAGCAACTGTCGAACGGACCGCATAGGGCGGAGTCCCAGAGAATCTTGAACGAGCTTGCGCAGGCTCGCATTTGTCTGCTCGATGCAGATCGTCGGCGTGACTATGACCTGCGTCTAACGTCAGAATCGAGGGCAACGAATTCGACCGACTTTGAAATCCCTCCCAGCACGATGCCAACAAAAGTCGTGGCGGAAAGCAGCAGACGCGAGACTTCCAAGAGAACGACAGTCCCCGATAGGAAAGTCATTGGGATCTTGGCAACAGTCGTGCTGCTGGCGATCTGCATCACAGTCTACACACAGAGGCCGAACGAACACGAAGGCCCCCAACTACCGCCGACGCTGGCCTTTCCTTTCGACTCTGCAAGCGCTGCACAGGCGCAACAGCAGTGGGCCAATCATCTGGGATGCAGCCAGATCGTCGAAAACAGTCTCGGCATTCAACTCACCGTCATCCCGCCGGGGGAATTCTGGATGGGGTCACCGGAGACGGAGATTGGTCGCAGTGCGAACGAAGACCGGCATCGGGTGCAGCTGACGCAACCTATTCTCGTGGGAATACACGAAATCACCCTCGGTCAGTTCAAGCAGTTCATCGAGATTACCAATTACGAAACCGAAGCGGAGTCTGACTACGGAGGACATGGTTGGGACATGGACAACCGGAGAATGGATGGTCCGCACCCTCAATACTTTTGGAACCATACGGGATGGGAGCCATACACGGACGAACACCCCGTCGTGAATCTCACCTGGAACGATGCGATCGCATTCTGTAACTGGATGAGTCGTCACGAAGCCCTGCCCCAGTATTATGATGTTTCCCATGACCGCAATACCGCGCGAATTCTCGGTGGCGACGGATATCGTCTGCTGACCGAAGCCGAGTGGGAGTACGTTTGCCGTGCTGGAACTGTGACCACGTATTGGCATGGTGAGGATGCCGAAGGCCTTGCGAATGTGGGAAACATCGGTGACGGAACAGCGACGGAAGTGTGTGGTGACTACACACCTTGGCCATTCATCCGAGCTCAGGATGGATTCGCGTTTGGCGCTCCGATCGGACAGTTTCGACCCAACCCATTCGGGTTGGTCGACACTCACGGCAACGTCTGGGAATGGTGCTGGGATAGTTATCACGAAAACGCGTATCGAGAGCGAGCCATAGTCAGCGTGGATCCAGTGGTATCGACCTCGACCGAATTGCGCGTTGTTCGCGGTGCATCGTTCGACGGCGGGGCGAGCCACGCTCGATCTGCGAATCGGGATGGATTGGCACCATCTCATCGAGACGACAACATCGGTCTACGTATTGCGAGAACTCCTATTCGAGGTAACGTAGGAGGTCTTTCCGCGTCGCCAATTCCATAGTCTCGGGTTGTGGCGTCGGAAACTGGAACGCCCTTCGCAATTGCGTAGATCAATGCGGGATCTGCAGGACGAGTTCGAGGTTAATCTCAGCGTCGTGTGATACCCACGATCCTCGCTGACCAGTCGTCCATCGCTGCTTCCGAGAGCCCAGATGCCCTGTCAATGGTTGCTCTCTTCTCGATGTCCGCTTCAGGCAGCCGAGCATAGATTGTCAGCCGACCACTGCCTGAGTAGGTAAACGCAACATCAACCGGCGATCCTGCCGGTAGCCCAGGTGGCAAATCAGTGACGACCACCTTGCCGATCTTCGTGGAGTTCTGGCCTGATGCGTCGCCTCCTTCCACGACGACGATCATGACATTGCGCTGGTCGCCCTTTGCCGTGACAAAGCGGCGTGTGCGTGTGACGGGGAGCGCGGTGTTTTTCGGAATCAGTATGCTGTTGCGCTGCCGCTGCGTGTGAGGATCCTTGCTGAGGACTCCCAGACTATGTGAATTGACGTTCTGGATCTGCAATGACCGCAAGGATGAATGAGTGGATTCCTTCTCTAGGAATGCCGCATAGATGGCGGCGCCATGTGCGACGGCTTCGTCGGCCGACAGTGATCGGTCGACTTTCCTCCCCGAGAGTTCCTCGATGCCACATGTGACTGCAGGCATACGCGTAGAGCCACCGACGAGCAGA
>JANNSB010000666.1:0-18424 GCA_031402175.1 Planctomycetaceae bacterium | reverse complement strand
GCATCGAGGGTGCAATCAGCGGTCGTCTGCGGCGAAGTTCTGCGAACATGGGTACTCGCGCTGCATCGTAACTGAGTGAGCTACTGCATCGGAGGGGCGACTGACTCGGATCCATCGCCTGCCTCGCCCCCCTGCAGCAGGTCGAGGAAATGCCTGGTCTCGTCGTGCTCTTCAGTTCCGGGAGGCGAAACGAACGTGAATGCCTCCGAACTCACGGGAACGTCGAATTCGACATCGAGGAATTGGAGCTCGAGAATCCTACGATATCGGTCTCCGTCGTCAGACATCCGTGCAAGGTAGACGAACCGCTCTGGAAACAACGAATCCTCCGCCAGGAATATCCGCACACGATCGGGTCCGGCATCTGTCACCTGTTGCAACTCCGCCGGAAGGTTGTCGCTCCACCGACCAAGTACGACGATGTACCCTCGGCCTTCTCGTTGCACCGTTTCATGTCCATCGAAGGTCATTATTCTCTCGATGCCCGCCATCATGGCAGGCAGGCCGCCGAGACCCAGTTCAGCCACCAAGACGGCTCCCTCGACACCCCCCTGGTTGTTGACCTCACGCAAAATCTGGTTGATATCGCGGCGTGACGTATATGTGTTGATCTCCTCTTCAGCCGGAGCCTCGCCCGACGGGAGAACGGGGATGATTTCCCTGCGGGTCCACGAAACCTGGCCATCGCAAACCTGCAGCAACGTGCCGCGCAAGTCTCCCAGTTCGACTTCGTACTCCAACCGCATCTGCAAAGGGCCGCCCGCCAGATAGGTTCCTCTGGCTATAAAGTTCCGGTTCGGGAACGAAACCACCTCCCGATAGCGCGCCCGAATCGAGGAATGCTCGAACAGCCGGCGTCGGGCCTCCTGAAAGATCGCCAGGGCCTCGTCATCGGGAGGCAGAACGGGCAATTCAACCTCGGTTTCCGTCGCTGCTTCATCAACAGTCGCGGCATTACCCGCAGTGGAAGGCTGCGCGGCTTCATCGGTCGCGATTTGCCCATTGGGATCATCGCCCGGAAACGCCCAGTTCGACTCCCCGAACACCCAAGCCACGATCGCCAACGCGGCGAATGTCAAAATAGCGAATTTGTTCATGTCGTGCCGAAAATGACGAATTTAGCAAAGAAACGGGTTCTCACGATCCGAAAAGAATGAAGAGACCAGCGGCCGTATTGTCCGCAAAGGGACGGCGCCCCGGCTGGATGAGGCGATCTTAGCGACATCCACTTAGCCAGGTCGACCGCAAATCGAGACGATTCGACGGGACCTGAATCGAAAAGGCATCACAATGAAGTGCTATTTCCTGGCTTTAGGCACCTTGTTAATCGTCTGCGTTGGGTGTGCCGGCGATGGACAGCAACTCGCACACAGGGACGAATATGTCGCCCCTCCGGCGCAAATGCTCGCCCAACCCGGACCGATGGTCGGCGGACCCGGACCCGGCGTCATGGCCATGCCCCGGATGATGCCTATGCAGCCCCCGGGATCGACCCAGATTAACTTCCTGGGACCGGAAGGCATGTCGATCGGCTGGCAGATCGGCCAAGGCTTTGCCGACAACCAGTTGCTCACTCCCCAGCGATACAACTTCATGCAGGGAGCCACCTACCGGCTCAAATTCGCGGGAATCCCCCGGCGGGAAATGATGACGGTCTATCCGTCGCTGCATGTGTATCCCGCCCATCCGACCACTCAGGCGTTCCTGTCGCACAACACGATTCCGATTCGGATCACCCCGGAGGACTTGAATCAGATTGCGACGAACAACTTCGTGACCAAGGTCATCTATCTGCCTGATCCCAAGCATCAGGACTTGGCCGTCGCCAACGTCGAGGAACTTGTTTCGACCCGTCTCGGACCCGGTCTCGATCCGGTGCATGAAGCCGACAGGATGGGAACCATCATGGTGGTCATCCGCATGGGCAACATGGACCTTGAAATGCCCGGTGCAATCCAAGCCGGCGGTGTCGGGCCGAATGGAGAAGTCTGGCCTGCCTCTCACGTGCAGCAGGTTGACGGCGAAGAAGGTCAGTGGGTGCCTCCGATGCCGATCGGCAACTTCATGATGGACGGTCCAGGTGTGCCCGGCGACGTGCTCGTCGGTGGACCAGCCGGACCCGGCATGCCTCCGTACGAACCGATCTCCGGCATGTATGGTGCTCCGATGTACGGCATGCCCTTCACCGGCACGCCGATCGGACTCCCCGGTCCGCCCCACATTCCGCTGGGACGTCCCGCCAGTCTGCAGTCGCACACTGTGCGCAACCTCTCGGACAACTACATGCCGCAGCCTGTCGAAGACATGCTGATCGACGTTCGCCACGAGCCGGGCATTCGCATGCCTGACCCTGTGCGGCACATCCAGTACACCGAGACGCACCCGATCTATCACGAAGGTGAAGTATCTCGTCCGGCCTGGGCTGCACCGTAGTCGGCCGAGCTGACAAGGAATTTCGAACCAGATTGATTCGCCCCACCGGCCGGCTTTCACAGAATAAACGACTGCGAAAGCTGGCCGGTTCGTTTGTGTAGCGGCGTCTGTCCCCAGACGCCGGGACCAAAGCATGAGACGAACTCCTTTGTTGAATCCGTGCACCCAGATAACAACCTCCTGCGTCGCCCCGTGTCTGGGGACAGACACGGATACTAAGATGATGAAATCGACCCTTCCATTCGCCATCTGGCTCGCTTGCTCTCTGGCAGGCAGCACTTTGGTGGCACAAGACTCGGGATACTACTTCCCGCTCGATCACCGTCAGCCCCCCGGCACCGCCGGAGGTTGGGCCGTCACCATCGACCGCTGTCTGGAGAACGCGCCGCAACAGGTTGCGGTACTGCTCCCCTCGACCGGTAGCTTGACATTCATTTCCGCCGACGGCCCCAGCGAATCGGCGGCTCCCGCTCAGGCCGCGATGTTCGTCGGGCATCTCTATCGCATTCGCGTGGCCGGTATGCCGGAGTTTCCTGGCGTCGAACTGTACCCCACGATCGAAGTCGTCGATCGTCTGCATCCTCCCGCAGGGCTGGTCGAGCAGTATCCGATTCCGATCGAGATCACCGCGGAAGAAATCGCGGCCGCGCTCGACAACCAGCTCGTGACCAAGGTGATCTACCTGGAGCAGCCCGACTTGTCGGCGCCGATCTCGCAAGGCGCGACCGTGCGTGTCGAAGACCTGCATCCGTCGCTCAACCTGATGGAAGCGGCTGATATGAACGGACGGCCGATGGCGATCCTGCGCCTCGGTGGCCGCCGTTTCGATGGTCACGACTTCCTGAATGCCAACGATTCCACTGCCCCCATTGCCGGCCTGCCCGTTACGAGCAGCCCGTAATGCGGGCCGCAAGACAGTAGCCTCATGATCACGCTCCTTAAGCAATTGGACCAGTGGGCGAGCCGTAGTCGCCGGCACCTGGGATTGGCGGCCGGAGCATTACTGCTCGGAGCGTCGTCATGCGCCTCGTGGTCGGCTGCATCACCCGTGGCGATGCAGCTGCCGCCCGCAGGCGAAGTCATCGTGTCGGAGGTGATTGCTGAGACTGCGGCGCATTCAATCCCGAATGAACTGGCTCGTGCGCAGAATCCTTCCGAGCCAATTGGGTCGGCATCTCTCCGCGGAGCAGACTTCGTGGTCACACAGTCGAGCTTCATCACGGGTGAAGAGTTGTCAACGGAAGCGAACGCAGGCCCGATCCGTTCCGTCGCTCACGAAGTTACCGCACGCAACGACGTGCAACATGCCCAGGGGGGGCCTTTCTGTCCACAACCGATGCTCTACGGGCCTGAATGCCCGCAGGGGAACTGCTGCTACGCCCTCGACTGCAACACGCACTTCCCGGATGAGTACATCTGCGACGGCGGCGACAAGGACATTCCAGTCCACTACACCGACTCTCTGCGGCATGGACTGAACTTCGAGGACACCGTCGCCGAGTATGTGGACCACACGGGCGAAACTCATGTGAAGCCCAGCACTCGCGTCTGCGTCTACGCTCCGCGGTTCGCCTCGGTGCGCGCGATCGATGTCTCGCATCTCGACTTCTCCTACGACACGCTGGCGGGACATCACGACGACGAGCGACTTGTCGGGATGGACAACGAACTGCGTCCGGGCGTCGAGACTCAGACCGACCAGCCGATCGGACTCGATCGTCGCGACAGCGCCAGCGGCCTGATCGCCGATGTCTCGGAAGGCAACCTGACCAAGATCGAATGGATCGGCGGCAACATTCAAGTGAACCGCTTGTGGCAGGATGTCGGCTTCGTGCGTGACGGCCGGTTCCACCAGGAAGACGATGCCCGCATCGCCATGTCGATCCAAGTCGCCCACGACTGGTCGCACGACTTGTATCCGATCATCATGGCCGACTCGCTGCAGGGCGGCATCGTCGAAGCGAGCTTTCGCGCGGCCGACATGACGGGCATTCACGATCCGCGCACTCCCGGAGATTTGCGGATCGTCAAGCTCTGCGAACAGACATCGGCACAGCCCGGCGACGTGATCAACTTCGTGATCCGCTACGACAACATCGGCGGACGCGAATTGAACGGAGTGCGCATTCTCGACAACCTCTCGCCGCGCCTGGAACTTGTCCCCGGCTCGGTCTCTTTCGATCGCGGCGGAACGCTCGAAGTGCAGGACAACCACGCGGGCAGCCAGATCATCGTGTTCCAACTCGATGAGCCCCTCCCCGGCGAAACCGGCGGCGTGCTGTCGTTCCAGTGCCTCGTGCGGTGACGGACCTTCTGTAGGGAATGCCCTCCGTGGCATACCGACGGCGGGATGACCGGCTCCAATGGGATTTGCGTTCCCGTGATAAGCGGCGCTGCGGACACAGATCACGTTCGTGCTTGATGCGTTAGCCGCACCAGTCTACAACGCTTCAGGCCCAATCTTTAGGAACCTTGGCGTGAACGGTGCGTGCCGTGAAGCTTGTAATCTCCCCTGCGATCGATGATGCGCGACTGAGCGCTGTCCACGACGCAGCGAATGAAATGGTCGTCGTCAACTGCGCGGATGCGCAATCTGCGACCGCGGCGATCACCGATGCCGATGGATTCTTCGGCAAGATCACGCCTCCGCTCCTGGCAGTCGCTCGCAAACTCAAGTGGGTGCAGACGCCGACTGCGAGCCTGGAGCATTACCTGTTTCCCGAGCTGATCGAGCATCCCTGCGTCCTCACCAACATGCGGGGATTGTTCTCGGACGTGGTGGCCGACCATGTGCTGGGTTTCGTGCTGTGCTTCGCACGCAATTTGCACACATACATTCGCCAGCAACAGACATCGTGCTGGGAAGCTGTCGGCGGCGAGACCGCTCGTATCGGAGTCGCGGCAGGGCCGGGACAAGTCTCTGAGATCGATCGCAAGCATATCCACCTTGCCGACGCGACACTCGGTGTTGTCGGAGCCGGGGCGATCGGCTCCGAGATCCTGCGGCGGGCGAAGGCATTCGGAATGAAGCTGTGTGGCATCGATCCGATTGTCCGCGAGGTTCCCGGAGTCTCGAGCGAAGTCTGGCCGACCGAGAGGTTGCCGGAACTGCTGTCGAAGTGCGATTTCGTCGTGCTCGCCGCGCCCCACACACCTCAGACGGCGGGACTGTTCGGGGCAGAGCAGTTTCAGCAGATGAGACGGAGCGCCGTGCTGATCAACGTGGGCCGCGGCGCGATCGTCAGCCTTGATGCATTGACCGCTGCACTCCAGCAGCAGGTGATCGCCGGAGCGGCTCTCGATGTGTTCGAGATCGAACCATTACCCGTGGATCATCCGCTGTGGAGGATGGAGCAGGTGATCATCACTCCGCACATCGCCGCCGCGTCCACGCGCATCGCCGAGCGGCATCTGGCAACGCTCGCAGAAAACGTCCGTCGCTTTAGCGCGGGTCAGCCGCTGCTCAACGTCGTGGACAAGCGGGAGTGGTTCTGACGGCAACCGGCTGCTTCACTCCAGCAGCCCGCGTTCGCGCAGTTCCTGGATGTTCTCGGGCGCGCTACGCAGGACTCGTTCGACCGTATAGCGGAACACGGCTACTCCTCCCAGGCCGTGAGGAGCCGTGAGAATGGCCACGCGGTCTTCCTCCTCGGCGTCGAGCTGGCGGTTGAGGCGGCCGACGACCTCTTCGACGCTGTCGCTTTGCGATTTGGTCGGTCCGTGCGTGTTGGAGAACGACATTCGCGAGAAGGCGGCGGTTCGGCTGAGCAGCACGCTGAACATCCGCTCCTGATCGCCGTCGTCGAAGAAGCCCTCGAACTCCGGGGCTTCCGGGGACGGTGTGATGATTCGCGGGCGCGAAATGGCGACCTTGCCTTCGTGCAACTTGACCAGTTCGCCGGCCGCCTGCGAGTCCTCCACCAGGAAATAGGGCAGGTCGGAGTCTCCGAAGGTGAAGAGCGAATAGTGGACATCTCGCGCAATGCGCGTGGAAAACCACAGTTTGCGAAGCTGCTCTTCGAGGTTGAATTCGGAGAAATCCATGAACCTGCGCCGCGGAATGAGTTGTGGGCGTTCGATCGCGGCTATCGACGAGCCACTCTCTTCGGCCGCGACACTTTCTTCTTCACCGCCGTCTGCTTGGCCTTGGCAGGCTTGGAGTTTCTGGCGGCAGGCTTGCGGCCCGACGAGGGTTTCTTGACCACCTTCGAAGTTGCCACGGCCTTCTTCGGCTTCTTGCGAACGGGCTTGAAGGCCTGATCCAGACGCCGCGCAGCGTCGGAGGGTTCGGCGTCGCGGTCGCTGGTAAGATTGAGCGCGGAATCGTTCGCCGCCTCGTGCAGCAAGTGGGCGACGAGAACGCCGTCGGACTTGCGGACGCAGGATTTCATTTCATCGGCCGCTCCCTGGCGATCGCAGACCTTGAGCACGTCGAGCATGCGCAGCGTACGGTCGTCGAGCGGGATGACGTGCGCCACCAGGCAGTTCTGAACGGCGTAGGCCTTCATGAACGGCGTGGCATGGGGAATCTTGTCGAGTTCCTTAAGTCCGCCGTCGAGCGTCAGACGCTTGAGTTCATCCAGGTGAAAGTCGTAATTCTTCTCGAACGCGAATTGCAGCACCTCGCGAACCCGCAGGCCCCGGATGCCGGGATGCGACAGATGTGGCGCGAGCACTTCCTCAATCTCGGAAACCATGCTCACGCGGATCTCATTGTACTCGTGAAATCCCGCGAGTAGCGCGTCGTACGCGGGTTCGGCGTCGGCGCGCGGGTTGTCCTCCAGCAGAGCCGCGAATAAGAGCGATTCCATCACCGGCTTCTGGCCCTTGGGGGTAGCCCCGCCATAGCGCTTCTTGAGGAACGTGATCAGGCGCTTGACGATCTTCTGCCGATCTGCCGCCTTCATTTTCGAATGGTCCGTCATCAGAGTCTTCAAGATTCAAATCGAGTAGTCATCGTGTCCGCCTCGTCCACCGGCCATCACTCGTCAACTTGAGGGTACGCGTCGCTGGAACCTTCGTCTTCGGCGATGGCAATACTTTCGTCGTCAATCAATTCCACATCAATTGCTGCGTCGCCTCCCGAAGCCTGTAGTTCCTTAAGCGCCAAGGCGACGGCGATGCTCTTCTTGACGCCGTCGTCGCGAACGATCGTCAGCACTGGAGTGTACCGCAGGTCGAGTTCATCAGCGATCCTCGACTGCAGGAAGCCGCAGGCCGATTCCAACCCCTTAATCGCCAGCCGTTGCTGCTTGTCATCCCCCATGATCGAAACACGGACCTTGGCGGATTTGAAGTCGGAAGCCACATCGACGCCGAGCACGGTGACGTTCGTGACCCGTGGGTCGCGCAGTTCAAACAGAATCGACGTGCTGACCACCTGTCGAATTCCTGCAGCGACTTTGGCGATGCGACGGGAGAACATGCGGAAGTAGATAGTGAGTAGTTGATAGTGGGTAGCAATGAAAGGATGGAATGAGAAGTCTAATTCTTACTCCACGCTCCATGCTATTCATCAAGCGAGCGTTTGCGTTCCTCGATCTTAAACGCTTCGAACAAGTCCCCTTCCTTGATGTCGTTGAAGCCTTCGAGCCGGATGCCGCACTCGAAGCCTTCGCGCACTTCGCGGACGTCTTCCTTTTCACGCTTGAGCGACCCGATCGGATAGTCGTTCATGATCTTCTGGTCGCGAATGACATGCATCCGGTGGTTGCGTTCGATCGTGCCGTTGAGCACTCGGCAACCGGCGATCGTGCCCATCCGCGAAATGCTGAAGGTCTTGAGCACGATGGCGCGCCCGGTCGTGACTTCCATACGTTCAGGTCTCAGCAGGCCCTCGAGTGCCTGCCGGATTTCGTCGGTGACGTTGTAGATGATGTTGTAGCGCCGGATCTCGACCTCTTCCTTCTGCGCCAGTTCCATGGCCCGGTCCTCGGCCACGACGTGAAACGCCACGATGATCGCGCCCGACGACGCGGCGAGATAAACGTCGCTTTCATTGACGCCTCCCACACCCTCGTGCAGCAGCTTGACCTTGACTTCGGGATGCTCGAAGCGCTCCAGCTCATGCCTGAGAGCCTCGATCGAGCCGGGCGTATCGGCCTTGACGATGACCGGCAGCACGCGCACCGATCCATCGCGATGGGCGAAGAAGTCTTCGAGGCTGCGCGGGCCGCCGCGACTGGCGAGTTGTTCTGTCCGCCCGCGCTGCTGGCGCAGGTCGGCGATCTCGCGGGCCAGGTCGAGATCGTGCAGTACATAAAAGTGCGCGCCGGCGCCGGGCACAATGTCGAAGCCGGCGACCTTGACCGGCATGGAGGGGCCGGCGGACTGCAGTTCTTCGTCGCGATCGTTGTAGATCGCCCGCACCTTTCCATGAGCCGTTCCGCAGAGCATGACATCGCCCACCTTGAGCGTCCCCTTCTGGACGATCATCCAGGCAATCGGGCCGCGACCTTCGTCGCGGAACGCTTCCAGGCAAACACCGTCGGCTTCGATGTCGTAGGCTGTCTGATACTCGTTGAGTTCCGCGGTCAGCGATAGTGTTTCCAACAGTTTGTCGACGCCGGTGCCGTTGATGGCGGAGGTCCGCACGACTTCGGTTTCGCCGCCCCACTCCGCCGGCAGTAAGCCGTGATGGGACAAGTCGGTCAACACTTTCTGCTCGTTCGCCCCCGGCAGGTCGATCTTGTTCATCGCGACGACGATGGGGACATTGGCGGCCTTGGCATGGGCGATACACTCGACCGTCTGCGGCATCACGCCGTCGTCCGCGGCCACTACCAGAACCACAATGTCGGTGACGTTCGCCCCTCGCGCCCGCATCTCGCCAAAAGCGGCGTGGCCTGGAGTGTCGACGAACGTAATGGTCTCCCCGTTGTGTTGCACCTGATACGCTGCGATGTGCTGCGTGATTCCGCCGGCTTCTCCGGCTGCCACGTTCGCCGACCGGATGCGATCGATCAGCGTGGTCTTGCCGTGGTCGACGTGACCCAGAATCGTGACGATCGGCGGCCGCGGGCGCACTTCCGCGCCTTCGGGGATCTCCAGACGTTCGGCGAGCACATCCTCGACATCCTGTTCGCGTTCGATGGTCAGATCGACGCCGAGTTCCAGGGCGAGTTCGATCGCCAATTCCTCGTCCACCGAGTCGTTGATCGTCATCATCTGGCCGCGCGTGAACAGAATCGACAAGAGATCCTTCACGGGCCGGCCCATGGCATCCGAAAGCGTGCGAATCGTCGCCGGCATCGCCACCGTGGCCTCGGACTTACGGACCACGCTGCTGCCACCGCGCCGTTGACGGCGAACGTGGCGCGAACGACCATCATCATCATCTTCGCCGACGCGAGTGCGTTGCCGCCTGCGCCTGCGTTCCTCGCGCGCCTGCGTGAGTCCCAGTCCCGGCACGCCCTTTGCCCCCCCCTTGCCGGGCGCCTCCTCTTCTTCGACGCGGGCGGGGCGACCGGTCGTTTCCTTGTGCCTCTGCTTGAGGATGTCCGCCAGTTTGCTGGACTGCTTGAGGATATCGCCTGTAATCGCCAGATCGGGTTTTAGGACGGGACCTTCCACCTTCGACGATGCGTCCTGTGGCTTGAACGAAGGGGCGGCCGCCAGATTCGGGAGTGACGGCTTTTTGGAGCGTTCCTTGTCCTTCTTTTGTGCCTTTGCCGTCCCTTCGCGGACGTTCCCTCGCGAGCGCATTTCGCGGATGCCAGAAAGTCCCGCGCCCGTTGGGGCGACATATTCGGACCGGTTGAACGCCGGCGCCTTTCCGGTCTCTTCCGCTGGATCCGCTAACGCGTCTGTGGCAGCCGTATCACTCACGTCGATAGTGGCGGTGGCGTCCGCCAAGGCATCGTCTCTCACATGGGCTTCGCCGTTCGTCGGTGGTGGACCACCGTCGGGTGTCACCTTGGCATCGGCGAGCTGCTCGATCGCGACGACGGCTCCCCCGCCACTCTCGCCTTCGTCCGCAGCAGAAGCAGCGGTGCGCCGCGCAGTCGGCAGTTCCCGGATCCTCTTGTCTCGATCCACGGCCACCGATTCACGGATTGGGGTGGGAGTCTCGCCCCCCGAGGCTTTGCCTCCCTTGCCCTGCGACTTGTGGAACGTCTTGACGTGCTCGGCCTGTTCAGCGGTCAAGGTTGCCAGTGAGTTCTTGACTTCGACGCCAGCATCGATGCAAATCTGGATCAGCTCTTTGCTATCCAGTCCCATTTCCTTTGCCAGCGCGAACAAGCGAATCTTCAAACGTTACTCCAGAGCATGTGGTCTTGGACCTGAATCAACTTCCATCAGCCGCAATCCGCCGTTCCGCTCGATTCGGCGCTTAAATCATTCCTCGGTATTTAGAGTCGTCGTCTCTTCATTCTCCTGAACCGATCCCACTGCCAAAGCGTCTTCCACCTGTGGGTGATTCTCCTCGGCGGACGCGAGAACAGTCCCATCCGCCTCCGCCAATACGTTGCCCTCCGCGGGCTCCGTTGCCGTTTCTCCGGCGGCTGCACTCGCATGGTCGGCATGCTCTCCGGACGCCGACTTTGTGATCATGGCGTCAATCTCTTGTGCTTTGCGCTCGGCCTCGCGAGCTTGTCGCTCCAGGCTCTTGCGGTGCTCGGTCTCCTTTTCTTCCTTCAACGCCTCTTTCTCAGCGTAGGCGACGATTTCTTCGCACTGTTCCTCAGTCAGCCCGCTGAGCTCGAGGAGCTGATCGGGTTCGATGACGGACAGGTCATCGAAGCTGAAGAAGCCTTGCGTCACGAGCATCTCCGCCAGCTCTTCGGTGACGTGAGGCGTGCTGGTGAAGGCTCCCAGCGATCGTTCGAGCTGCTCGTTCAACTCTTCGCGGGTCATGACTTCGATGTCCCAGCCGACCAGTTTCGAGGCGAGCCGGACGTTCTGACCGCGTTTCCCGATGGCCAATGACAGTTGATCCTCGCGCACGAGCACGATCACGCGGCCGAGCATCGGGCAGAGGATGACGTCCTCGACCTCAGCCGGCTGAATTGCATTGGGAATCAAGACCTGCAGGGAATCGTTCCAGCGAATGATGTCGATCCGCTCGCCGGCCAGTTCTTCCACAATGCTCTTGATGCGCGAACCGCGGACCCCCACGCAGGCGCCGACGCAGTCGATGCTGTTGTCGTAGCACGACACGGCGACTTTCGATCGGTATCCGGCCTCGCGGGCCAGCGAGCGCACTTCGATGATTCGTTCCGAGACTTCGGGGATTTCGGATTCGAACAACCGCCTCACAAGATCGGGGTGGGTGCGGGACAGCACGATCTTGACGCGGCTCCCCGACTTGCGGACATCGATGATCACGCAGCGCACGCGTTCACCGACCTTGTGGGTATCCCCGGGGATCTGCTCGCTCTTGGGAAGCAAAGCCTCGACCTTGCCCAGGTTGACCGTCGCCACTCCGTGATCCAGGCGGGTAACCGTGCCCGTCACCAGGTGGCTCTTGATCTCGGAGAACTCGTCGAACAAGGAATCCCGCTCGGCCTCCTTGATCTTCTGGATCATGACCTGCCGGGCGGTTTGTGCGGCGATGCGCCCGAACAAGTCGCCAAGTTCATCAGATTCGAGAGGCACCCCGTCGAGGGCTGCCGAGGGGTTTCCAGAGGTGCGGTTGATGGAAACGACGAGATCGCGTTCCTCGCCATAGTGCTTGCGACCCGCCGATACGATGGCCTGCTCGATTCCCTCGAAGACGATTTCTTTGTCAATCGCCTTATCTCGGTGAATCGAGTCGACGATCCGTAGAATTTCAGGGCCGTTCATAAGGGACACCGATTGGCAGTTAAAAAAAAAGTGGGACTGACGTCCCACCGTTTCACCTGATGCATACGGTTGCCGCGCATCGACCCTGTCAGGCAAGGTCACACCGCGAAGCACCGGCAGAATCTGTAGGCAGACACTTACATAGTGAACCTCACGGCTTTAGAGTCCAAGACCCCAACCCCAGCCTGCGTCCCGCCGAGCAAGCGAGTCGCACACAAAAGGCAGGTCGTCCGAGTCCTCTACGTATGGAACTGCTGGAACATTATGGAGTTGCCCCAATTGTGTCAAGCAACGGGACTCGACGCAGTGCATTGCTGAAGCGGCTGAAATGTTTCCGAACAGACGACTTGCGGCTTGCAGTCTTGCTAAACCGGGGTTCCAAAATCATACTGCTCCGCTTTGGCTCAAAGTCGACCCTACGAGAATCAGATATCAGGTTGAATCATGGCACATAAGAAGGGGCAAGGATCGTCACGCAACGGTCGAGATTCGCAGGCCCAGCGTCTGGGAGTGAAGAAGTTCGGAGGACAGCGTGTCCGCGCGGGCAATATCATTGTGCGTCAATGTGGGACGAAATGGCATCCTGGCCGAAATGTCGGCCTGGGCAGTGATTACACGATTTTCGCTCTCGTGGACGGCACTGTGGTCTTCGATCAGAATGGCCGGCGGGTGAACGTGTCCCAAGCGGATGCGGCCGAAGCCAACTGAGTTCCAGCCTTCGCCGCTCTCGCTCTCGCACGCCACGGCAAGATCAGGGTGTGCGAAAGCGGTATCCGATGCCGCGCACCGTCTCGATGACATCGGCTTGATCTCCGAGTTTCTTCCGCAGCGAACGGACGTGCACGTCGATCGTCCGCTCCATCGAGTTCGCGTCTTCGCCGCGAGAGCAGTCGAGCAATTCGTTTCTGGAGAAGGTCCGCCCCGGCTGGCGTGCCAGTGTCCATAATAGGCGAAATTCGGTCGGGGTGAGCGTTAGCGATTCGTCCCCCAAGGTGACGATGTGCTTGACGCGGTCGATTACCAGGTTGCCGATCGTCAGTATCTGCCGGCTGTCGGTGGTCGTGGTGCGCCTTAACAAGGCCTTCACCCTCTCGATCATCGACCGCATCCGGAACGGCTTGGCCACATAGTCGTCGGCCCCCATGTTGAAACCGACAATCTCGTCGGTCTCGTCGCCACGGGCGGTGAGCATCAGCACGCGAACATTGTTCAGCCGCGAATCGCTGCGAATCTGCCGGCAGACCTGCAAACCGTCGATCACGGGCAGCATCAGGTCCAGGATGACCACGTCGGGAACCTGCGCCTGCGCTTTCTGCAGCGCCTCGCGTCCGTTCGAAGCGGTCGACGTTTCAAAGCCGTGTTTTTCCAAATTATAGACGAGCGTTTCCACGATGGACCGTTCGTCGTCGACAACCAGCACTCGTGGTTTGGTCATGATTCTGTGCGTGCCTCCTGCGGCTTTTCGAGGTGAGTAGCGTGTCGAATGATGCGCCCTTCGACGAGATATACGACGTCTTCGGCAATGTTGCTCGCATGATCGGCGACCCGTTCGACCTGCCTGAGCGCCGAGAACAGATGGAGCAGCGCATCCAGCCGATCGGGTTGTTCATGCATCTGCCGGATCAATGAATTGATCAGTTCGCGATTGGTCTCGTCCACCAGGTCGTCCTCCCGGATGATCTGCCGCGCGCGGGAACTGTTGAGGTCGACGTAGGCGTCGATGCTGCCATGCAGCATGTCGACGGCCCGCTGCGCCATGTCCTTCAGCAGTTCGGGCACGGTCGACTCAGGACCGTCGAGCAGACCGAGTGAGCGTTCGGCGATGTTGACCGCCAGATCTGCGACACGTTCCAGTTCGGCCGAGATCTTCATCACGACGGTGATGCGGCGCAGGTCGATCGCCACCGGCTGATGCAGCGCGAGGATCTTGAGGCAACTGTCTTCGATCCGCACGTCCCACTGGTCGATTTCGTTGTCCTGCTGGATCAACTGCTTCGCCTGATCGATGTCGGGTTGGGACAGCAGCCCGACGGCGCGATGGATCATGTCCTCGACGCTGGCGCACATGGACAAAAGATCCTTGTGCAGTTCGTTGAGGTCGATACGGAGGTGTACGGACATGGCTCAAGCTCTTTCAGTCAGTGAAGCGTCGGCGATCAACCGAATCGGCCCGTGATGTAGTCTTCGGTGCGTTGCTCTTTGGGGTTGGTGAAGATTCCCTGAGTGTTTCCCATTTCGATCAACCGGCCCTCGAAAAAGAATCCCGTCTGATTGCTGACCCGCGCGGCCTGCTGCATATTGTGCGTGACGATGACGATCGTGTAGTTCTCCTTGAGTTCGAAGATCAGGTCTTCGATGCGTGCCGTCGACGCGGGATCGAGCGCCGAAGCGGGCTCGTCCATCAGGATGACGTCGGGATTCGTCGCCAGTGTGCGGGCGATGCATAATCGCTGCTGCTGGCCGCCCGACAGGGCCATCGCCGATTCCTGCATGCGGTCCTTCACTTCGCTCCAGAGCGCGGCTCGCTTCAGCGACGACTCGACGATCTCGCTCAGGCGGGCCTTGTCCCGCAGGCCACCGATCCTCGGTCCGAACGCGACGTTGTCAAAGATCGACTTCGGAAACGGCGTCGATTTCTGAAACACCATGCCGACCTTCTTCCGCAAGGCGACCACGTCGATGCGAGGCTCGTAGATGTCGATGCCTTCCATCAGCACCTGTCCGGTCAAGTGCGTTCCTTCGATGATGTCGTTCATACGGTTGAGCGTTCGCAAAAACGTGCTCTTGCCGCATCCCGACGGGCCGATCAGCGCCGTCACCGACTTCTCGGGAATCAACATCGACACATCGAACAGTGCCTGGGCTTTGCCATAGAAGAAATCGAGCGACTTCGATTCGATTTTCGTGCGTGCAGGAGCTGCCGTCTCGGTCCCATCGCTCGCCACGGAAGTCGGAACCACCGGCGCGCGAACGCCCGGTGCCGGCTGCTGCCGTTCGGGACGATCAGATGGCAGTGTTTCGTTCATCGTGGGATGACTCTGAGGCAGCATGCCGATCTACCACTTGAGTTTCTTCTGGTACCGATTGCGAATGTAGATGGCGACTCCGTTCAGGAACAGCAGGAGCAGCAACAACACCAAAATCCCCGCCGCCGCCACGCCGTGATACTCCGTCCGGCTTTCCGTCGCCCAGCCGTAAATCTGCATGGGCAGCGCCGTGAATTCCCCAAAGGGAACATTCAGCAGTGCACCTGGATTCCGTACGATGTCGCCGATCGAATCGATCCCGCCAGGGGGGATCGTAATCCCCGCCGCCGCCCCGACGAGAATGATCGGCGCCGTCTCGCCGATGGCGCGAGACACCGCGAGAATCACACCAGTCAGAATTCCCGGCGTGGCGATCGGCAACACCTGTATGTAGATCGTCTGCCAGCGTGTCGCGCCCAGTGCCAGCGACGCATGTCGAATCGACGCCGGCACCGCGCGTATCGCCTCTTGAGTCGCCACGATGATGACCGGCAAGACCAGCAATCCCAGCGTCAATGCCGCCGAGATGATCGTTGGGCCAAAGGGTAACGGAACCTGGACGATCACCAGATTGAAGACGAAGTGGTCCTTGGCTTGGAACAGCCCGAACATGCGGACGAAGACCGTCAGCCCGAGAATGCCGTACACGATCGAAGGGACGCCGGCGAGATTGGCGAGATTGACGCGAATCACACGAGTGAGCCAGGAGTCCGATGCGTATTCCTCGAGATAGAGTCCGGCCCCAACGCCGACGGGTACCGCGAACAGCACCATCAGGCAGATCATCCAGAATGATCCCCAGAGACCGTACAGGATCCCGGCTTTCTGAGGATCGATGGCCGAGTTGTTGCTGGTGAGGAACTGCCAGTCAAACCACGGGGCCGCCTGAACGGCGATGACTGCCAGAAAAACGCCCAGCACGAACAGGCTCATCCAGGCGCTCGCCCAACTGAGCCAGGCGAACCACATTCGCTCTCCCTGGCCACGGTTGTTTGGTCCGGGCAGCAGCGGAGATGTTTCAGGAGTCGGCAGTGCAGCGCTCATTGGTATGTCTCCCGGTAGCGCTTCATCACCCATTGAGACACGACGCTCATCACCAGTGTCATGACGAACAGGCACAGCCCCACTGCGTACAAGCTCTTATTCTGCAAGCCATAGGCATCCGCCTCGCCGCTTTGAGTGCTCACCATGTAAGCCGTCATGGAGTAGACGCCTTCGAGCGGATTCAGATTGAGCACCGGTTGCTTTCCTGCCGCGAGAGTGACGGCCATCGTTTCCCCAATCGCGCGGGCGAAGGCCAGCAGAAAGGATGCGATGATTCCCGAAAAGGCAGCAGGAATCACCACCTTCACCGACACGTCGTACTTCGTCGACCCGAGGGCGTAGCCCGCCTCGCGGAGAGTGCGCGGCACCGACCGCATTGCGTCTTCGCTGAGGGAACACACCATCGGAATGATCATCAATCCCACGACGATCCCGGCGCTGAGCGCGTTCTGAAAGCCCACTTCCAGTCCGACCAGTCCGAAGATCGGCTTCAGCAAGTAGGGCGTAATGAATCGCAAGGCGAAGAAACCGAACACGATCGTCGGAATGCCCGCCAGCAGTTCCAGCGTTGGTTTGACGATGCTTCGCGTGCGGGGCGATGCGTATTCCGCGAGATAGACCGCCGCGAGCACTCCGATCGGCAGCCCCACGAGAGCCGCGATGAAGGTGATCATCAGCGTTCCCGACAACAGCGGGATGACGCCGTACTTTTCAGCGCGGGGAGACCAGTCCGTCGATCCGAAAAACTCGCCCAGCGATACCTGCTGGAAGAACGCGAGACTCTCCTCGCCGCGATCCGCCGCGAACAGGCTGCTGATCGAGAACACAGACTCGTTGAACAGAATGAACACGATCCCCACCGTGGTGAAGATCGACAGCAGTGCGCAAAGCTGCAGGGCAAAGCGGATTGTCTGCTCGCGAAATCTCTGCCCACTCCTGCGGATCAGCAGATCGTCCACGGGCAAACGGGCATTGTTACCGCGTTCCGACATGCACTCCATCCCATCGCGTATGGCTGCGAGTCACCGAAGGATCCTTCCGGTTCGTCACTCTCCCAATGCTGCCTTCAGTACCGTGCGAGAGGCCGCCAGTTCCTCGGCTGGCAAGTCGACGTAGCCGACTTGGGAGACATGCTCCAGCCCTGCATCCGACAAATAGTAGTCGACGAAATCCCGCACTTCCGGTCGCTCGAGAGACGCCTTGTTCACGTAGATGTAGAGCCGTCGAGACAATGGGGCATAGGTCCCGTCTTCGATCGTCGTCGGATTGGGGATGACCGGTTCGCTCCCTGCTTGCGCTATGCCCAGGACTTTGATCTTGTCGGAGCTCTGCACGTAGAAGGCATAGCCGAAAAAGCCCAGCGCGCCGGGCGTGTTGGCCACGCCTTCGACGAGTTCGCTGTCGTTGTCGCTGGGGTTGTAGTCGTTCCGGAATTCGATTTTCTCGCCGGCGGCGTCTTTGCCCAGGATGGCTTCCTGGAAGTAGTCGTAGGTTCCGGAAGCATCATCGGGGCCATACAGTGCGATAGGATCAGACGGCCAGCTCGGGTCGATCTGGTTCCACGTCTCGATCTCGCTGCCGGTTTCCCAGATCGCCTTGAGCTGCTCGACGGTCAGGCTCGTGCACCAGTCATTGGAGGGATGCACCACGACCGACAGGCCGTCGATGGCAATCGCCAGTTCGACGTACTCGATACCTGCGGCCGCACACGCATCGATCTCCGCTTGCTTGATCGGTCGCGAGGCATTGCTGATGTCGGACTCGTTCAACGCGAACTTCTCAAACCCGGCGCTGGTGCCCGACCGACCGACTGTGATCTGAATACCGTCGTGAGACTCGGCGAATGATTCCATCACTGCCAGTGAGATCGGCTCGACCGTGCTGGAGCCGTCGATCACCACTTTGGGCGTCGAGCCGCCACCGGAGGGAGACGTGCCAGGCTCTTCCTGTTCGATACAACCCGAACAAGCTCCCAAGGCAACAAATGCGAGTGTGGCGATGAACGATTTGATCGAGTGCTGGGAATGCATGGATTTGTTAAGAAGTGGTGGCGGACATGAGTTTGGGTTTGTTGTGCCGAGACGCTACTCGTGGATTGTGAAGATGTAAACGGACCGCATGTTAAGAGAGTGTGA
>JANNSB010000665.1:0-3540 GCA_031402175.1 Planctomycetaceae bacterium | reverse complement strand
CTCGACTGAAAGACATCGATCTCCCGACGCTCATCATCGTCGGCGAGCATGACGTGATCTCTCCATCGGCGGAAATGCGAACGAACCCGGATGCGTTCCCTCAAGCGACATTCGTCGAAGTCGCCCGCGCCGGCCACATGGCCCCGCTCGAAGCTCCCACTGTCGTCAACGCCGCGATCGAGCACTTTCTCGCGGGGCTGCGCACATAGAGCCGCGCACGATAGTAAGCGCCACGCCATGCCGCTCGCGCCGCTTACTATCGTGCGCGGCTCTTTTGTCTCATCAGCGGACCGGAGCCGATCTTGGCAACGATGCGGATCGCCTCCAGCATCGCCTCGCGGTCGATCTCGTGCACGTCGATCTTCGAGCCGATGGCCGTCAGCATCGTCAACGTCAATCTGCCGCCGAGGTGCTGGCGGAACTCTTCCAGGCCGGCGAACAATGCCTGCGTGTCGTGCAGGCACGGATGATCGAGCTTCAGTCCCAGGCGCACGAGGCACTGCACGATGCGGTCGGCGTCTTCACAGGGCAGGCCGTGCTTGAGTGACGAGTACACCGTGTCGACGGCGACGCCGATGGCCACTGCTTCGCCGTGCCGCAGGCCGAACTCGCTCATCACTTCCATCTTGTGAGCCGACCAGTGCCCGAAATCAAGGGGCCGGGCTTCGAGCGACTCGAAGGGGTCGCCTCCCAGAGTGATGTGATCGAGATGCAGTTTCGCCGAGTGCGCGATCACCCGATGGGCGGCCTCCATGTCGCGTTCGCGAATGCGGTCCGCCAGTCGCTCGATCTCTTCGAACGCGCCGCGATCCTTGAGGGCCGTCACCTTCACCGCCTCGGAGAAGCCGCAGCGGTAGTCGCGATCGGGCAGCGTCGACAGCAGGCGGGCGTCATTCACCACACCCCACGGGACTGCGAACGTGCCGATCCAGTTCTTCTTCTGAAACAGATTCACGCTGTTCTTCACGCCGACTCCGGAGTCGGCCTGAGCCAGCGTCGTCGTCGGCAGGCGCACCAGCCGGATGCCGCGATGAGAAATCGCCGCCGCGAAGCCGACGGCATCCAGCACCGCGCCGCCGCCGATCACGACGACATAGCTGCGCCGATCGAGGTCGACCGCATTGATGCACTTGAGCATTCGCTCCAGAATGTGCACATCGTTCTTCACGTCCTCGCCGCCGGGCACGATCTGAATGCTGCCGGGCATGACAAGCTGCGGTTGCGACTTGACGAACGACCGAATCCGCGACTTGAGATCGGGTTGAGCCTCGGCCACATGTTCATCGAGCCAGAACTGCACCTTGGCCGGTTCGCTCCCCGATGGCGCCAGCAGGTCGGCAAGTACCTGGCGGTCGTCACCGAATGCATCCCGCGTGAACCGCAGGCGATGGGTGGACGGAACGGCAAACGAAATATCGATACTCTCGGCGGTCATTCCGGGCGAGTGGGTTGTGGGTAGTGGCAGGACGGATGGGCGGGACGTTGTGAACTGAGGAGCTGTGAATGGATGGGATCAGAACCATTTTCGTCTGGTTCTGCTTGCCTCACTCCTCGCTCCCTGCTCCCTGCTCCAATGATGACGGTTCCATCAACGTCCGTCTATGATCCCGCGTGAATTTGTAATTTGATTCGGAACTGCAACAACTCAAGAAACGCAATGACATTACAACCCGCACGAATTGCCCTCGTCACAGGAGCCGGCAGCGGCATCGGCCGGGCTGTCTCGCTCGCGCTGGCTGCCGACGGCTGGACGGTCGTCCTCGCTGGCCGCCGGGCCGACAAGCTCGAAGAAACCCGCCGTCTCATCGATCCCGATTCGCCTCCCGCGCTGGCCGTGCCGACGGATGTCGCGGACGAAGCCTCGGTAAAAGGTTTGTTCGACGCCGTCTCCCGCGCGTATAACCGGCTCGATCTGCTGTTCAACAATGCCGGCATGGGGATGCCCGGCGTCGAGATCGACGAGATCACCACCGATCAGTGGCGGCGGGTCGTTGACGTCAATCTGACCGGCGTCTTTCTCTGCACTCGCGAAGCGTTCCGCATGATGAAGTCGCAGCCGCCGATGGGAGGAAGGATCATCAACAACGGCTCGATCTCGGCGCACCTCCCACGTCCCCGGTCGATCGCGTACACGGCGACGAAGCATGCTGTCACGGGAATGACCAAATCAACGTCGCTCGACGGCCGCCCTTACAACATTGCCTGCGGCCAGATCGATATCGGGAACGCCGAAACAGAAATGTCGGCCCGCATCAAAAAGGGCGTCCCGCAAGCCAACGGCACGATCGCCGTCGAGCCGATGATGCACGTCGACAACGTCGCCCGCGCCGTCGCGTACATGGCGAGCCTGCCGCTCGACGCGAACGTGCAGTTCATGACCGTGATGGCCACGCAGATGCCTTACATTGGGCGCGGGTAAGTCGTGGCTGATGGCCAGAGAGTCGTTGAACGCTTGAACCTCCACAGACAGGAATGTCTGTGCCACCTCTCATCCATCCATAGACTGACTATCAACTCAGCTTCACCTGAAACCCCGAGATCATCATCCCGCCGTCGACGGTCAGGGTCTGGCCGGTGACGAGAGGGCTGCCGTTGACCAGGCTGAGGATTCCGGTGGCGATGTCGTCGGGGGTGCAGACTCGGCCCAGCGGCAGGGTCTTGGCGTAGGCGTCTTTCACGCTCTCGTAACGATCGCTGAGGCCGGCTTTCGTCCAGCGGTTGGCGATGAAGCCGGGGGCGATCGCGTTCACGCGAATGTGCGGGGCAAGCGTGCGGGCCAGAGACACCGTCAGACTGTCGAGGGCGGCCTTCGAGCAGCAATAGGGGATCGAACTCCCCTGCGATAACTGGGCTGCCACGCTGCTGATGTTGATGATCTGCCCGCCGCCCGCCTTCAGCATCGGCTCGCGCACCGCGCGGGCACAGTGAAACGCCCCCATCACGTTCACCTGATACAACCGCAGCCAGACCTCGTCGCTCACGTCTTCGAGACGATCGAACGGTATGAACTCGGTGATCGCCGCACAGTTCACCAGCAAGTCGACGCGACCGAACTCCGCGAGCGTGCGATCGACCATCGCCCGGCACTGTTCATCAACCGCCACGTCGGCCTGAATCGCGATTGCCCGGCCGCCGGCTGAACGAATCTCGCTCACCGTCGACTCGGCGTCTGCTTGCGACCGCGAGTAGATGACCACGACGGCCCAGCCCTCTTGGGAGAGTTGACGTGCGGTAGCGGCGCCGACTCCGGTGCCTCCGCCGGTGATGATTGCGACGTGATTGGGATCAGGCATGTGGGTGTTCCTGAATTTGAACAGCTTTGACGATCATCATGGCAACCAAGAGTGTTGGTAGCGACGCGTTGTGTGTCGAGGCTACTGTTTCAATGGACATTGTCTGCCGCAAGCAGTCCGCTGCGGACCGCGCTTTCCATTGTCGAGGGCCAGCCGGTGGCGGTCCAGTCGCCGCACCAGGTGATGCCGGGCCATGGCGTGCGTTGCTGGGGGCGCAGGGCTTCGATGCCCGGCGTGGGGCTGAAGA
>JANNSB010000664.1:0-14812 GCA_031402175.1 Planctomycetaceae bacterium | reverse complement strand
CGCGACAGGCAGTTTTGAAACGCTGATAGCTGCGGCCACTGCCGCAGGACTGGCCGATGACCTTCAGGGTGCGGGGCCGTTTACTGTTTTCGCACCGACGGACGAAGCCTTCGCGAAGTTGCCCGAAGGCACGGTGGCGAGTTTTCTCGAAGAAGAGAATCTGGAGTCGTTGAAGAGCATCCTTCTCTATCACGTCGTTTCCGGACAAGTGACCGCGGAGCAGGTGATGGAACTCAAGGGAGCAGTCACGCTGAATGGTCAGCGAGTTGACATCAACACCGACGATGGTGTTAAGGTTGATGCTGCGACCGTGGTGCAAGCCGACATCTTTTGCAGCAACGGTGTCATTCACGTCATCGACACTGTGATTCTTCCAGCCAGTGCAACGATTCCTGAAGTTGCGACCGAGGCAGGACAGTTCGGAACCCTTCTCGCCGCTGCCCAGGCCGCTGGATTAGTCGAGGCACTGAGTGGTGACGGACCGCTGACCGTGTTTGCACCGACTGATGCCGCCTTCGCGAAGCTTCCGGGGGGAACCGTTGCGACCCTGCTGCGTCCGGAAAATCGGGATCAGCTTGCCGAAATCCTGAAGTATCACGTGGTCAGCGGCCGCGTCTACTCGGAAGCTGTGGTTGGCATGGATGATGCCTTGACTCTACTCGGCAGCGAAATCCACATCTCGGTGGAAGACTGCAAGGTCATGATCAACAATGCGACGGTCATTGCCACGGACATTGACGCCTCGAATGGCGTGATCCATGTCATCGATACCGTCTTGCTTCCCCCGGCCCCTGTTGTCGAGGAAGAAGTCTCGATTCGGGTGCAGCCTTCATGTCGCAGTCGGGCCTCCAACCGTATGGCTAACCGACGATAGTTGGTGAGATTGTAGACTTTAGGCCTGCAACTCACAGTGAAGTTCTTAAACTGATCTACACGATCGTCAATCAACGCGAGATGTCGAGGTACGATCCACGTTGGATCGTGCCTTGCTCTCGTTAATGAGCAATTCACGCGCTTCGCAGCATGCCTTGACGCGAGGTCTGGAGGTAAACCTCCGATCGGAACACGCACTTCATGTTGAGTCAAAACTCACCGCTGGTACTCGTCGTTGGGGGAACCGGGTATGTCGGTGGCCGGCTAATACCACGGCTCCAGCAATTGCCGGTCACATTGCGATGTGCGGCCCGGAAGCCGGAGAACCTTCGTCAACGACTCCATTCGGAGACCGAGATCGTCCAGGCCGATGTGCTCGAGCCGGAAACTCTCGCGGAAGCCCTGCAGGGAGTGCACACCGCGTATTACCTTGTCCATTCGATGGGTACCGCGAGTGACTTTGAGGATGACGATCGCCGAGGCGCCAAAAACTTTGCAATGGCTGCTCGGGAAGCGGGCGTCTCACGGATCATTTATCTCGGTGGTTTGGGGGGATCAGACGATCGACTCTCGAAGCATCTCCGCAGCCGGCAGGAAGTCGGACAGATTCTGAAGGAATCCGGGGCGCAGGTTGTCGAATTTCGCGCATCGGTCATCATTGGTTCTGGGAGTCTTTCATTCGAACTGGTGCGGTCACTCGTCCGAAAACTGCCGATCATGATCTGGCCCAAATGGGTTTCGACGGAAGCGTCGCCGATAGCCATCGAAGATGTTCTGGCGTATCTGATTGAAGTACTGCAACATCCGCTGGGCGAGAGCCAGGTCTACGAGATAGGCGGCCCTGATCGTGTCTCCTACGGAGGCATCATGTTGGAATTCGCCCGGCAACGCGGATTGAAGCGCTGGACAATTCCGTTCCCCTTCATTTCGCCGCGGCTTTCGGCATTGTGGCTGGGGCTGGTGACGCCAGTCTATGCCCGTGTCGGTCGCAAACTTGTGGAGAGCCTGAGAAACCCGACGATTGTCACCGACCACCGCGCTCTGGATGCATTCGCTATTCGGCCCCGCGGTTTGAGCGAGGCCATTCAGCGAGCACTCCTGAACGAGGATCAGGAGTTTGCCGAGACGCGCTGGTCAGATGCGATGTCTTCCACGGGAAGGCCTCAAAGATTCGGCGGCGTCCCCTTCGGGAGTCGGATGGTCGATTCACGTGCCGTCACCGTGAATGTACCAGCGGCGGACGCGTTTGTTCCAATTCGACGCATTGGGGGCAAGACCGGCTGGTACTATGCCAACTGGCTCTGGAAGGTCCGCGGGGCTCTCGACTTGCTGATCGGAGGCGTTGGTTTACGACGTGGACGGCGGGACTCAGAGCACATCACGGTGGGAGAAACACTCGACTGTTGGCGGGTGGAGCAGTTCGTCCCAGATCGACTGTTGCGACTTTCAGCGGAAATGAAGCTGCCAGGCCGCGCGTGGCTGGAATTCGAGGTGCAACCAGAGACGACCACGACGTCGATCATTCGGCAAACGGCTATTTTCGATCCGATCGGTCTCTGGGGGCTCGTCTACTGGTACGGAATCTGGCCGTTGCATCAGCTCGTGTTCAACGGCATGCTCCAGGGAATTGCCAAATCGGCCCACAATTTCACGACTTTCAAGCTCGATCAAGAAACGGTTACTGACGACGCGTCTGCCCGGAATCACCAGAATCCTGATCGATCACAACCCAAGGGGAGCTCGGATGAACTTGCTTTCTAGCTCTAACGACCAGCATCGCATGCAATGCATGGAGGTGTGGGGCGGCCATCAGGCTGTCGACAGGTCACTGCGCATGACCGGAATCGATGTCGTTGCCTTCAGCCGCGTCTATCGCGACTCCGATCGAGGGGGAGACGTGTTGTACATCTCTTCGTGCGCCTCGGGGCGGATATCGAGAGTGCTGATTGCTGATGTGAGCGGCCACGGTGTCGATGCTCAAGGCATTGCGAAATCACTTCGAGATCTCATGCGGAAGAACATCAACCGCATTGACCAGAGTCGAATGATGGCCGAGGTCAATCGCGAATTCTCTGAGGCACAGCACAGCGACCGCTTCGCGACGGCCGTTCTCGTGACCTATTTCCTGCCGACTCGTTCACTAGTGGTTTCGACGGCAGGACACCCCCCTCTACTGGTCTATCGGCATGCGCAGCGACGCTGGGAGTGCCTGACAACGATTCAACCCGCGAAGGCTGCGCAGGCGAGTGGACTACCGTTCGGTATCAGCGATGAGGAGCGCTATGGCACCACAAGACTGCAATTGGAACAGGGTGACCTGGTGCTCTGTTATTCCGATGCCTTTATCGAGGCAGTCAACGCCAACGATGAGATGCTCGGTGTTGAGGGGTTGCTCAATGTCGTGCGTCAATACGCACTCGATGAAACGCAATCGTTACTGCCGAACGTCATCAACCACATCGAGTCGTTGAATCCAACTAATCTGAGGGATGATGACGCGACGGCCGTGTTAATCACACCGAACGAGGAGCGTGTCGCGTTCGCCGATAATCTGAAGGCACCCGGCCGCTGGTTGAGTGGTCTCTGGCGGTCCTGATGAATTCCCAGACCCATTCAAGAGGAACAAACTGATGGGAGATCATGTTATGCGCACCTCCATTCTCGTCCAACGCGGCTATCTCTGTGAGAGCTGCGGTCGGACGACTGATGAAGATTACTCAGGGGCGGCTCGGGCATGCGAACAATGCCAGCCAACCGCGGATTCACATGTTGCTCGTAAATGACTGACACGGCTGACAGACCAGGTTCTACTGGTCAGTCGCCCAGCGATAGACTGTCAGGTGTTCGAGATCGCGCACGAAGACCTGGTCACCCGACACGGCAAGATGAGCCCACGATTCTGCTGAAGCGGCGTGGTGTTCGGCGATCAGTTGGAATTCCTCGGGAGAGGCGGCGATCAGCAACAGATCGCCACGTTCATCCAGTGCCAGAATGCGATCGCCATTGACGACCATGCTCCAGTACTTCCCGTAGGGAGTTGTCGTCCAACGTGCCTCCCCCGTGGCAGGATCAATACAAGTGAAACGTTGATTTCGCAGGTGGAGATAAATGTAACCGTCAATTAGCACCGGTGAAGACATGTAACCTTCGTTGCGGTTGTTGGTCCACTTGGATGCCACTTCAAAGTTTCCGCTGTCCAGCGACACGTCGTACATGAACGTTCCGCCGCCATAGCTGCTGGTAAACATCGAATCACCAACAAGAGTCGGGGTGAGAATGTTCATGCCCCGAAAGGTCGGTACTTCGGTCGTCCACAGAGTACCACCGCTTTCGAGATCGACGCCCACAAGAGAGGTGCGGGTCTGAACGGCTAGTTGCCGGGTCTCCTCCAGCGTCACGATTGTCGGAGACGAAAACGCACTGCCGTTCATGCCACCCCCATCATCGAGCACTCGCCAGATGACTTCGCCAGTGAATTTGTCGAGTTTGCACACTCCGCCGCCCGCCTGAACATAGACAACATCCCCATCGATCAAGGGAGAACAGACGAAGCCGAACGCGGGCAGGGGCGTCTCGAACTTCTCCATGAAATCGACCTGCCAGACCACATCGCCGTTCTCAATATCAAGGCAAACCAGCAAATCCTGCATGCCGGCCACATACAGGCGTTCTCCATCACAAGCGGGAGTGGCCCGTATCCAACTGCCGTTCGAGGACGCGAAGAACGGGACTGTCATCGCGCCGGTCCAGTCGGTAGTCCAAAGTTGCTCACCCGAGTTACGATCGAACGCCCGCACGACCTCCCGCTCCTCATTAAGCGTTTCCGTGACGAACACGCGATCTCCCACAACGATCGGCCCCGAGTAGCCCGGCCCCAATCCGACCGACCACATCTGAGATAGCGTCGACTCATTGAGTTCATCGGGCCACGCTTCGTTGGTTGCGACGTGGCCATCGCGAGACGGGCCTCGCCACTGATTCCAGTCGGACGAAGGGTCATCGGCAAATAACGCAGTGCAAAGTCCTGTCATCAACAAGCTGGTCAAGAGAATCTGTTTGGTCATCGGTGATCCCGATTAAAAGAACAATTGACGGGTAAACTCTTAGGTCGTCGCCTGAGACAACAGCAGCGAACGAGCGAAACTGTCGAGGTGCGTGAACGTGTCGCAGTAGCTGCTGTAACGAATCGAACGGCGGACATCTTCAGTAAGAGCTGCACCGCCCAGCACGAGTGCCGCGTTGAATTTGAGAGCCGTTTCAAACAGGCGATTCATCTCGGCCGCGAAACGTTGCGGATCGCGAATGCTCGAGACGCTCAGCCACATCAGTCGCGGATGATGTGCCTCAATCGCCTTGTGGATGGTCGCGAAGGGCAACAGGTTTCCGAGCGTCATGGCACGAAAGCCGGCTTCCCACAGCACGATCTCGGCCATGCCGGTTGCGAGCGTGTAGGGATCGCCATCGAGAGTGCCGCCGATAGCCACAGGGGCTGACGAAGGAAGTTGAGGGAGCAGTGTCCGCAGTTGAAACACGACACGCAGGCACAATTCGCAGGCCCGCCGTTCCTGGTAGATCTGCGCCATCCCACATTCCCAGAGATTGCCGATTTCGTGAAAGGCGGCCGTCAGGACTTCGTCGCACAGCGTCGCCACGGGATGCCCCGAGAGATAGAGATCGGTGACGATCCGACGACAGAGCGCCTCGTCTCCCGAATTCAATGCTTCGATTAGCTCATCGCGAGCACGCTCGAGTGTCCAATGAGTCTTTCCGGTGTGAACAGGCAGGCGAATCGCTTCCGGATTGGCAAGTTCCTGTCCTCGCGACCGAATGAACGAAATCGCGTCTTGCAACGCCAGTCTCCGGTGTCCGCCAGCCGTCTTCAAAAACGGAATCAACCCCTGGTCGCACCAGCGTTTCAGCGACGATTCGCTGACCCCAATGGCCCGTGCAACTTGTTTTGGTGAAAGAGTTTCTGACATTGCCCGACGTGTTGAGATAAAATCGTCCACTCTCGAGACCACGTATCGTCCCCGCGAGTGATGATAGCCTGCCTGCAGCGTTTGGACACTTCAAAAGATCGTTTTGGACGATTGATCGTGGCCAACTCCCTGCAGGGTTCTACGATTGCGGTGAGTGTCGCTGCACGCCTCCACTCACCCCTAACAACAACGCGCCCGTCGACCAAAGACTGCTTCGCATGTTCGCTACGCAATCTCATTCACGCCAGTCAAACGGAACGGTGTCGTCGCCTCGACCTGAAGATACTGGGCCAGGCACATTCGCACTCGAGCTGTTCTATGACTCCGAGTGCCCACTGTGTGATCGAGAAATCGCGTTCTTGAGGAGACTAGATCGCCAGCAGCGAGTTCGCTTTACCGATCTCACTCAGATCGATTTTGCGGCGAAAGAGTGCGAAAAGTCGTATGACGAGTTGATGGCCAAGATTCACGCCCGACTCCCTGATGGAACCTGGATTACAGGCGTCGAAGTCTTTCGCCGGGTCTACTCCGCAGTGGGCCTGAAATGGTTGGTAATGCCAACGCGATGGCCTGTCGTTTCTGATCTGGTCGAGTGGGGCTATCGCGTGTTTGCCCGCAATCGTCTGCGATGGACCGGACGCTGCCAGGATGCATGTCGCGTACCGAATGCAACGAGTCGCGAGGTGCAGTCGTGAAGATTGCAATCGTCGGTTCGGGAATCTCGGGCATGGTCTGCGCCTACCTCTTGCAGCAGGAGCATGAGGCGGTCGTCTTCGAAGCCAACGACTACGTTGGCGGGCACACGCACACTGTCGATATAGAACTTGATGGAAGGCACCTTGCCATCGACACCGGCTTCATCGTCTTCAACGAGAGGACATACCCGAACTTCTGTGCCTTATTGGGCGAGCTGGAGGTCCAATCGCAGCCCACATCGATGGGATTCAGCGTGCGCTGTGACAAATGCGGCCTCGAGTACGCCGGAAACTCGTTATCGACGTTGTTTGCTCAGCGGAAAAACCTGCTAAGCCCCCGGCACTACCACATGATGAGAGACATCTTGCGTTTCCACAAGCACGCCGTCGGCGTTGTCGATCAACTCTCGCATGAGATGACGGTTGCAGATTTCCTGCGGCAAGAAAGTTACTCAAGAGGCTTCGTCGAACACTACCTGCTCCCGATGGGCGCGGCGATCTGGTCATGTCCCACGGCTTCCTTTGAGCAGTTTCCGATCCGATTCATCATCGAATTCTACCGCAATCACGGCATGCTGCAGGTTCGCGACCGTCCTATCTGGCGAACCATCACAGGAGGATCGAAGAACTATGTTTCCCGCATCACTGCCGGTTTTCGGAAGGCCATCCGGCTGAAGACTCCAGTGCGGCGTGTCACTCGTATTGAATGTGGTATCGAGATTGCAACCGATTTCGGAACCGAAGCATTCGACGAAGTCATCTTTGCATGTCACAGTGATCAAGCATTGAAGTTACTGGCGCAGCCATCTCCTGCGGAGCGGAAGATCCTGGCAAAGTTTCCCTATTCGCGCAATGTCGCGTTGCTGCACACCGATGAATCAGTGCTTCCTCGACGAAGAACCACCTGGTCGAGTTGGAACTACCGTATTCCCATCGGCGAAGAGAACGCGCCGAGCGTGACCTACGACATGAACATTCTTCAGCGACTCGACACGCCGCGGACTATTCTTGTGACGCTCAATGACGAAGATATCATCGATCCTAAGCTGATTCTGGGTCGATACGAATATGCCCATCCTGTCTTCACCACCGAGCGACGGTCGGCCCAATTACGACATCACGAGTTGATCCGTGCTGACAATGTCTCTTACTGCGGAGCCTACTGGGGTAACGGGTTTCACGAAGATGGCGTGAACAGCGCACTGGCCGTTTGCAGCCAGTTTGGCATCCAACCGAGTTGGCGCACGACCGCGCCGCGCAAGATGGAACATGTCCCACGCAGACCAGAAGTCGTAGAGGTCGCATGAGCCGCGATCTTCACAGTTGCCTGTACGAGGGGGTCGTGCGTCATCAGCGATTCACGCCGTTCTCGCATCAGTTCCGCTATCGGCTGTTTCTGGCCTATCTCGATCTGGATGAGCTCGACAAGGTCTTTCAACGGAGCTGGCTCTGGTCGATGTCGAAATGGGCGGTGGCAAGATTCTGTCGCAGCGACCACCTCGGTGACGTGTCACGACCACTCGACGAATGTGTTCGCGACATTGTCGCAGCCAGTATCGGACGACGACCGGCTGGGCCGATTCGACTACTGACACATCTGCGATATTTCGGTTATCTGATGAATCCCGTCAGCTTCTATTACTGCTTCGATCCGCAGGGAATTGAAGTCGAGGCGGTCGTAGCGGAGGTGAACAACACTCCTTGGGGAGAGCGGCACTGTTATGTGCTGGATCACAATCGATTGGACTCTGGCAAACTGCTGCGCAAGTCTCATCCGAAGGAGTTTCACGTTTCTCCATTCCTTCCGATGGACATGGAGTACCGCTGGTCTTTGTCGACTCCCGGAGAGCGACTCTTCTTACACATCGATGACTGCCGTGAGGGCAAACTCGATCTGACGGCATCCATGCTGCTGCGGCGACGCGAGATAACGCCACTTTCCCTGGCGACGACTCTGGCACGCTACCCATTGATGACGGTCAAGGTGATCGCCGCCATCTATTGGCAGGCATTCCGCTTGTGGTGGAAGAAGGCCACTTACTACCCGCATCCGAAGTCGCTGGAAACCAGCGTCACCGCAATCAGTCATTCCATCGAAGGAGTTTCCCGATCATGACGACTCTGACACAACCAGCCGTCGATCAACCCGTCGTTTCAGCAACACGTCGCGCCATCAGGCCATCCCGGTTGGATTGGGTGTCCGGCAAAGTGTTCGGTTCGCTGCAGTCGCTCAAGCATGGAACCATTGCCATTCGACTGCCCGATGGTGAGTGCCATCGCGTCGGAACGCATTCAGATGATGTATTGCATGCCGAAGTGACTGTGAACGACCTGCGGTTCTTTCGCGAGTTGGCACTGGGCGGCACGCTTGGCGCGGCTGACGCCTACATCGCCGGACGTTGGTCGTGTGATGACCTGACCACGTTGATGCGCATTCTCTGCCGAAACCTCGACAATCTTGTCGGCATGGACCGCGGAGTTGCCAAGCTGGCAATGGCTCTCGCCCGCGGATCGCATTGGCTTGCCCGCAACACAATGGGCCGCAGCAAAAAGAACATTGCCGCCCATTATGACCTCGGCAACGAGTTCTTTTCTCTCTTTCTCGATCCCACGCTGACCTATTCGTCGGCCCTGTTCACCAGACCCGACATGAGTCTGGAAGAGGCATCGATCGCCAAGCTCGACAGGGTCTGCCGCAAACTGGAGTTGAAGGCTTCCGACCATCTCGTTGAGATCGGCACTGGTTGGGGGAGCTTCGCCATGCATGCCGCCGGAGAGTATGGCTGTCGTGTCACCACCACGACCATATCACGTCGACAGTTCGAGCTGGCCCAGTCGCGCGTCGCAGCCGCGGGGCTTGATGACCGCATCAATATTGTGATGTCGGATTACCGCATGCTCTCGGGACAGTTCGACAAACTGGCTTCAATTGAGATGATCGAAGCGGTCGGCCACGAGTTCCTCCCTACGTACTTCTCGGCATGCGATCGCCTCTTGAAGCCGGGAGGCAGAATGGCGATTCAGGCGATCACGATGCCCGAACAGCGTTACGAACGTTACTGCCGCTCGGTCGATTTCATCCAGAAGTATGTCTTCCCCGGCGCCCATCTCCCCTCGGTGGGCGCCATGCAACACGCGGTAAGCGGAGGAACGAAGCTGGAGTTGATCGATGCGTTGCAGTTTCACGACAGCTACGCCCGCACGCTTCATGAATGGCGCGCGACATTTCTCGATCGACTCGACGAAGTCCGACAACTCGGCTTCGACGAACGTTTCATTCGCATGTGGCAGTACTACCTCTGCTACTGCGAAGGGGCGTTCATCGAACGCGCCGTCGGCGTCGGTCAGTACGTATGGGAAAAGACGCGTCACTGAAACCTTTAAGCGCAACCTGCGAACAGGAGTTGACTGATGTCGATCATGGCCGGTGTCCTGGAACTTGCGGAACGAGGTCGGATTCCCGACGCCTTCGTGCGTCGCGGCATTCGTCATCTGGTCGGCCAGCGGGCCCGTCATGCCGCACGCGACACTTCACTCCGAGAAGAGCAACTCAATTCGTTCTTGCAGACTTGCGCCAAGGCAAACATCGCCGAAGTCCCGGAATTGGCGAATGAACAGCACTACGAAGTGCCGCCGGAGTTCTTCGTCAGCGCTCTTGGTCCTCGGCTGAAATACAGTTGTTGCCACTGGGACCAAGGCTGCGACAGCTTGGCCGAGGCCGAAGAATCTTCTCTGCGGATCACCTGCGAACGCGCCCGCCTGGAGAATGGGCAGCGGATTCTGGAGCTCGGCTGCGGTTGGGGATCGCTCTCACTATGGATGGCTGAGCATTACCCCGATGCAAAGATCACGGCTGTCTCCAACTCTACCGGGCAGCGGCGATTCATCGAGTCGCGCGCCAGACAACTTCGACTCAACAATCTCGAAGTGCTGACGGCGGACATGAACCGATTTGATATCGCGGCGAAATTCGATCGTGTCGTGTCGGTCGAAATGTTCGAGCATATGCGGAACCACTCATTGCTGCTCCAACGCATCTCAAACTGGCTCATGCCAGCAGGGAAACTTTTCGTGCATGTCTTCTGTCATCGCAACACGCCCTATTTTTATGAGGATCAGGGTCCGCGAGACTGGATGACCCGCTACTTCTTTGCTGGCGGAATGATGCCGAGCGACGACCTGTTGGCGATGTATCAAGAAGATCTCAAGCTGCTGGAGCAATGGCGATGGAGCGGAGTGCATTATCAACGCACGTCGAATGCCTGGCTCGCACGGCTCGACGAGAATCGCGAACAGATCGTCAGCGTTCTGAAAGACACTTACGGCTCAGGCCAGGCGAATCGCTGGATGCAACGGTGGCGAATCTTCTTCATGGCTTGTGCAGAAATGTTTGGTTATCGCAACGGCAGCGAGTGGTGGGTTTCGCACTACCTGTTCGAGCTACCGTCTACAAGCCAGCCAGAGATTGAGAAAGTGTCATGACCGCCTTACTGCTTACGAATGCATCGGTCGTGACCTCACTGATGGTCATGGTCTGGCTGGTGAGCCTCCCACTGAGAAATGCCAGCATCATCGATCTGGTGTGGGGGTTGGGATTCGCCGCGGTCGCGTGGAACACGTTTGCTGTCGCCGTTTCACGAAACATGATCAGCCTGGAGAACCTTTTCTCAGCCCCTTCGGCTTGGCTGCTGCCGGTGCTGACCTCCATCTGGGGATTCAGGCTCTCGGCCTACCTGGCGTGGCGAAATCACGGCCAACCCGAAGACAAACGCTATGCCGCGATGCGAGAGAAGCGTGCGTCGAGTTTCTGGTGGCGGAGTCTGTACCTTGTCTTCCTGTTGCAGGCGGTGTTGTTATGGGGCATCTCGCTGCCACTGCAGTACGGCATCAACTTCGCCGAGACAGGATGGACATGGCTGCATGTCGCAGGTCTCATCTTGTTTTGCATCGGCATGTGCTTTGAAGCCATTGGCGACTGGCAATTGGCACGTTTCAAGTCACAGCCGGAGAATCAGGGACGAGTGCTTGATACCGGATTGTGGCGGTACACGCGTCACCCCAACTACTTTGGGGACTTCTGCGTCTGGTGGGGATTTTATCTGATTTCGATTGCTCACGGCGCACAGGTTTGGACTGTGTTTAGTCCCTTGTTAATGTCGCTGCTTCTGATGCGTGTCTCCGGAGTGACGCTACTCGAGCAAACGATGTCTCAAAAACCGGCGTTCGCCCAATACGCCCGACGAACCAGCCCGTTCTTCCCGTGGCCGCCAACGTCAACTGGTTGACCACAGGAGGCTCTGGAACAAGATGGCGGTACCGCAAATCTGTATCCGTGACGTCAATGAGCAGCCGCCGCGAGCAACTGGCGATTACGTCCTGTATTGGATGATTGCCAACCGCCGAGCGACGTGGAACTACAGTCTCGATCGCGCTCTGGAATGGTGCCAAGCCCTGGGCAAACCGCTATTGGTCTTTGAACCTCTGCGATGCGGCTATCCCTGGGCCAGCGATCGACTGCATCGTTTCGTGCTGCAAGGGATGGCCGACAATCGACGCAGTTTTGCCAACTCGCCGGTGCATTATTACAGCTACGTCGAGCCAACACCGGGGCACGGTCGCGGCCTGATGGAACAACTCGCCCGGCGGGCATCCGTCATTGTGACGGATGACTTTCCATGCTTCTTCCTGCCACGCATGATTCAGTCGGTTGCGGAACGTGTCGACATCAAGCTGGAGGCTGTCGATTCCAACGGTCTCCTGCCGATGCGGGCTGCCGACCGAGTCTTTGCCCGAGCCTACGACTTTCGACGTTGGCTGCAGAAGCATCTGGCTGCTCATCTTTCGGAACATCCACGGCCCGATCCATTGAAGGGAATCGAACATTTGCCGGCTCTCGAGATACCGGGGGCGATACTCGACCGCTGGCCCGAGGCAAGTGACAGGTTGCTCACAGCGGCAGCCGACCAGCTCAATCACTTGCCGATTGATCACACGGTGGGGCCAGCCGTGTTCGATGGGGGAACACGCAATGCCCGGAAAGTTGCCGACCGTTTCCTTCACAGCAGGTTGTCGCGGTATGCAGTGGATTGCAACGACCCAGAGGACGAAGCCGCCAGTGGGTTGTCCCCGTATCTACATTTCGGACATGTCTCAGCGCACGACATCTTCCATCGACTGTCAAAGCGGGAGAACTGGTCCCCTGAGATGCTCTCGGAAAAATCAACCGGTGCCCGCGATGGATGGTGGGGGATGAGTCCCGAAGCCGAGAGCATTCTGGATGAACTCATCACCTGGCGCGAGCTGGGATACAACATGTGCTGGCAACGGGAGGACTACGATCAATACGAGTCGCTCCCCGAATGGGCTCAGAGAACTCTGGTCGACCATGCAGGTGATGAGCGGAAGCACCTCTATGAATTGCAGCAGCTCGAGTTGGCCGCGACGCACGATCCCCTGTGGAACGCCGCCCAGAATCAGCTTGTGCGTGAGGGCCGCATGCACAACTACCTGCGGATGTTGTGGGGCAAGAAGATTCTCGAGTGGTCGCCGACTCCGCAAGACGCCCTGGCGACAATGATCGAACTCAACAATAAATTTGCCGTGGACGGACGGAACCCCAATTCGTACTCCGGCATCTTCTGGGTGCTGGGCCGTTACGATCGAGCCTGGGGGTCCGGAGCGGCCCATCTTCGGGAAGATTCGCTACATGAGTAGCGACAACACGGCTCGCAAGCTCAATGTCAAAGGCTACCTCAAGAGGTACGCCCCTTAGGCTCAAGTGGTACGCCCCTTAGGTTTGCTACCTCCGCCGGCGTCACCTCGGTGCCACTCTCTCGCGGGTGGTTGCGCTACGGCCACCCTGCCAAAGCAGTCGTAGTGAATGGATGGTATGGACGTTTACAGTTTACGTCTAGACTGGTCACGCGAACGCAGAATCTGGTGAATCTCACTAATTCCACATGATTTCTGGTTGACAATCGCTCGCCTGGCCGCAATCATTGCATGAACGATTTGGATGTTTTACAATACTAGATGAGGACGCTGATGGCGAATTCCAGATGGGGAAAAGTACCTAACTCGTACCATCGTGGACGAAATGCACGATTGGCCGATTCAGAGATTCCGCACATTCCCGCTGACGAGTTTGATGGACTTGAGTATACGCAGGAGGAGCTGGAACTCGTTCACCAGCTTGTTTCGCAAGTACCTGCAAGTGGCAAGACGGTACTCGATGAGTCACCGGTTGGGATCATGCTTTCGGCGGCGCTGCCCCCACTAACAACCGAGGAAGAGCGAATCCTCTTTCGCAGGATGAACTTCATCCGATCCCAGGCGGAAGCAATTCACTTGCAAGTTGGTGGCCGTCGGAATGGCAATATGAAGCATCGGAAGATCGAAGTGTTGCTGAGCGAGGCAGACAATGTGCGGAGCAGATTGGCCAATTCTTATGTTCGCCTGGTCGTTGCGGTAGCTCGCAAGTTCTCAAAGCAGTCACAGGACTTCCAGGATCTTGTCGGCGAGGGAATGCTCATTCTGCTGTCCGCACTCGACAAGTTCGATTACTCGCGCGGTTTTCGATTCAGCACTTACCTGACGCATTCCCTTCAGAGGCAGTTCTCGCGAGTCCTGAAGCGCATGCAACGCTCTGACGCAAGGTACATCTCGACCCCCGATCATATACTCGTGGACATGATTCCGGCTGACGAAGAAACCTACATCGAGACGGCACCTGCATTGGCAGTAAACCGATTGATGGATGCCGCCCAACATTGCCTTGAGGAACGAGAGCATTCAATCCTGAATCGACGATACGGCACCGGAAGCCAGGTCAAGCAGCAGACCTTAAGGCAGATCGCCGCGGAGTTCGGCATGTCGAAAGAGCGAGTACGGCAGATTCAGGTAAAAGCACTGGCGAAGCTGAAGGGCTTGGCGATGGAGTTGAAACTTGTATCGGCGGTCAGTTGAAGTCTGTTTCTCGCCCTAACGGAACTCAGTCGCAGCCTGTGATACTACATGACCACCCCCTCTTGTTCGGCCCGATTCGCGTCTTGGCTAGTTCTGAGTCTACTTACCGGGGGCGCTCATGCGGTCTGTCAGTCAGGCCTTGCGACGGAGGGATGGAACGTCCTCCTAACCTGCGTCGGACCGGGTGGCCCCGGGGTGTTGTCGACGATTTTGGCGTAGAAGCGCTGGCCGATTTCGATGCGACCTAGTTTATCATCGGCGGTGTCTGCGACTTCGGTGCCGACGAGAGAGAGGGAGTCG
>JANNSB010000663.1:0-2273 GCA_031402175.1 Planctomycetaceae bacterium | reverse complement strand
CAAAACATCACGAGAACGACGGGCTTTTCCGGCTACCGACCGTCCCTCGGGCGGAACGCCACGGAGGGCGTTCCCTACAGCGATGTCGGCGTATAAGTTGGAAATGGTCATGCGGGATGTCATGATTCATCCAGTTCATTGAAGTCACATCACTCGCCGGACACCCGCACATCCTTGGAAGCACTCACATGACACCCTCTTCTCGCAGGTCTTGCTTTCGTCCGGCGCAGCTCGCGCTGATCATCATGGCGATCGGTCAATCAGCCGCCGTCGCGCAACAGGACCTCATCAACTACATTCCGCCCGGTGCGAACGCGATTGTCGTCGTCGACGTCGAGTCGCTGCTCGCGTCCGAACTCGCCGTCCAGGATGGCTGGGCCGACAAGCGCAGCGCCAACTACGGGTCGCGACCCGTGCTGCTGCCTCCCGAAGCCAGCCGCGTCGTCGTCGGCGCCCAACTCGACACCGCCGGCAACCTGGGCCTGACTTGGGAACTCGCCGCCCTGCAACTCAATCGCGAATTCTCGCTCGACCAGATCGCGCTGCCGGAAGGGGGCTATGTCGACACGATCGGCGGAGTCTCGACGGTCTGGACGCCGTCGAACGCCTACATCATCGATCTGCCGGGGAACGACCTCGGCATGATGTATCCGGCCGACCGCCAGTCGGTGTCGCGCTGGGCCAACTTCGTCGAGTCGAATCAGTCGGTGGCCGTCTCCGATTATCTGCGCGAGGCCGTGGCGCTCGCCGGTCCCGAAACACAAGTCGTGATGGCGATCGACCTCGAAAACGCCCTCACGCCGCACCGCGTGCGCGAACGATTGATGTCGTCGGAAACATTCATGATGAACGACTACCGCATCGACCGGCTGGTGCCGCTCGTGACCGGCGCGCGGGGGGTAACGCTCACCATTAGCGTCCAGCGCGACATGATCGGGCGACTGCAGTTCGATTTCTCAGAAGACGCTTCCCCTTTCTTCAGCCAGGCCAAGAGTTTCATGCTCGAAGTGCTCAATCGCCACAATGCGATGCTCCCCGATATCGAGAACTGGACCTCCCGCAATGAGGGAAACAGCCTCGTGCTGGAAGGCAACCTCTCCGAGAGCGGGCTCCGCCGCATCGCGACGCTGCTCGACATTCCCACTACGAAGTTCAGCGATCTGTCTGACAGCGAGCCGGCCGAACAGGGGACCGACCAATATGTGGCCGCTTCCGTCGGCTACTTCAGTTCGGTCACTGCGTTGCTCGACGACCTGCGGGAGTATATGGAGGAAAACCGGCACAACAACGACGCACTGTGGATGGAACGCTACGGCCGCCGCATCGACGCGTTGCCGATTCTCAATGTCGACGATGCACTGCTCGACTGGGGTTCCATGGTTTCCGAGACGTTTCGCACGATGTCGCTCGAAACCCGCAGCCGGAACATCGACGCCGGCACGCGCGTCATGCAGTCTCAATCCTACGACAGCTACACCTACGACGCCTACGGCTACGGGACCGGGGGCTACTACGACGCGACTCACAATCGCTACACGATTCGCGCCGAGGAACGTGCCGAATCCAACAAGATGCGCTTCGCGACGTGGAACGAACTGGAAAACGCCACCGCCGACATGCGCCGCGACATGACGCAGAAATACGGCATCGAGTTCTGAGCGGCGCGTGTTGACTATCGCCGGCCACTTTCCTCATTGATGCCGTCAGCCACGAACGGAGTGCAGAGTGCTGCGTTCACAACGCGGGCGCTGCGACGGTCGATAGACAGCGATCCGGATCAGCAAACCCTACTGCTCTCGAAGTCAGTCTATAGAATGCCGTTGTGTTGCAATTCGGCGACGCCAGACGTGGGCTGCATGCTCTTGATTTGAGAATACAAGGACGCGCGGATGCACACACGAACGTTTCAAATCAGCACACATTGACCGTGCTGGGCTGATGTCATTCGCCATCGCGACATGCACATTGTACATCGGATGCAGGGTACATTTCCTGCTCAGTCGGCGTCCAGGATTGGGGATTGAGGCGGGATTCCCCGGGTGCAACCGTTAACTGGTGGTGGTTTGCTCTCCCTCTCCCACGCTCTGCTCGCCATCGCGAGAACGCAGCGCTGTGGGAGAGGGCCGGGGTGTGGGCCAAAGGCAAGCGTCCATTGCGCCCCTCATCCGGCCTGCGGCCACCTTCTCCCCGCAGGTTCGGACATTCTGCAAGCACGGCGGAATGCGGGGAGAAGGCAGATACGCTCCGAGTCGACTCGACCACCACCAATGAAC
>JANNSB010000662.1:0-3515 GCA_031402175.1 Planctomycetaceae bacterium | reverse complement strand
GGGTGCTGGTTCGCGGCAGCGTGAACGAGGAAGAGATCGTGCAGACGACGTGCGACATGAACCTCCTTGATATCCAGCGGACGCATTGGCCGTTTCTGCGCGACCGCAGGATCGATGCCTACGGCGAAATCACGTCCCGTTACCTGGATGGTTCCGCCCCATGAGCAGTTCGCAGTTCACGCCTGGTTCGCCCGCCGCGCAGGGCTACCGGATGCCGGCCGAGTGGGAGCCGCACGAGGCGACCTGGCTTTCGTGGCCGCACAAGCTCGAGAGCTGGCCGGGCGCGTTCGATGAAGTTCCCGGCGTCTTCGTGCAGATCGCGAAACAACTCTCACGATCGGAACTGGTGCGGATCAACGTGGCGGATGAGGCGTTCGCTTCTCGTGTGCGAAAACTGCTGAGCGAAGCCGACATCGACCTGTCGAGGATCAGGTTCCATTTCAATCCGACGAACGACGCCTGGATGCGGGATCACGGGCCGATCTATGTGGTGAATGCAGCCGACGGAGGTAAGAAACGGCGGGCCCTCATCGATTGGGAATACAACGCCTGGGGGGGCAAATATCCGCCGTTCGATCTGGATAACGCGGTTCCCTCGCGAATCGCGGCAGAGTCGGGCGAAGAGCGCTTCGTCCCCGGTATTGTGATGGAAGGGGGCTCGATCGAGGTCGACGGCAAAGGGACGCTGTTGACCAGCGAAGCGTGCCTGCTCAATCCGAACCGCAATCCCTCGCTGTCGAAGCAAGAAATCGAACAGAAGCTCAGCGACTATCTGGGCATCACGCGATTCCTCTGGCTCGGCGAAGGCATCATCGGCGACGACACTGATGGGCATATCGATGACCTGACGCGGTTCATCGATCCGCACACGGTCCTGACCGTCATCGAGCCGGACCCGACGGATGAAAACCATCACCTGTTGCAGGACAACCTCGATCGACTCCAGACAATGCGGGCCTTCGACGGCGAGCCGTTGCGCGTGTTGAGCGTGCCAATGCCTCTGCCGATGGACTACGAAGGACAGCGGCTGCCAGCCAGTTACGCCAATTTCTACATGGCGAACAAGGTGGTGCTGGCGGCTGTGTACGGTCAGGAACGCGACCGTATCCTGCTCGACACGCTGCAGGAGCTTTATCCAACCCGCGAAGTCGTCGGCATCAACTGCACCCGCCTCGTCTGGGGCCTGGGAGCAATCCACTGCGTGACGCAACAACAGCCCGCATCAGAGCCGGAAGCGTAAGCGACACGCGTGTCGCGGTCGGCTTTGCCATTACACATTGCATTGTGTAAGATGTTCGCATGCCGACCAATCTCGCCCTCGATGACAAACTGCTCGATGAAGCCCTTCGTATTGGCGGGCATCGCACCAAGAGGGCGACCGTGACCGAGGCGCTGGAGGAGTACATTCGCCGTCGCAAACAGTTGAAGATCATCGACCTGTTCGGCCGCGTCGAATTCGATCCCGCCTATGACCACAAGAAAGCACGGCGACGCCGATGATGATTCTCATCGACACGTCCGTCTGGTCGCTGGCCTTCCGTCGGAGTTCCCGATCCTCGGTCTCGCCCCTTGCCGTTGAACTAACCAAGCTCATTCGTGACGGCCGCGCCGCGATCATCGGCCCCATCCGACAGGAGATTCTGTCGGGCGTGAAGGATCGTTGGCAGTTCGATTTGCTGAAAAGCCGGCTGCGTGCCTTTCCGGATATGGCACTGGATTCAGGCGACTACGAGGCTGCGGCCGAGTTTTCGAACACATGTCGAGCACGCGGCATCCAAGGCTCGTCGATCGATTTCCTGATCTGCGCCGTCACGGCACGACGAAACCTCTCGATCTTCACGACTGATGGAGACTTTACGCACTTCGCGGCGGTGCTGAGCATTCACCTGCATTCGAGTTCCGAGTCACGAGGATGATTGTAATTCCGCGCGGAACGGCCCCGTGGCGTGGCCGTGCGGAGGACGCGTTCAATTTCAGGCACGAGAAGCCTGCGCTTGCTGGTTGAAGATATTCAAGTGGGTCACTCGAACACGAGCGGCCCCGGCTCCAACTCCTCCCCGTTCGTCGTCAGTACGACCGTGTTGGTCAGCGAATTCCCGAAGCGTTCGAAGTCGTGGAATGTCCAGTCGACTGCCTTGTCACGGGTGATCTCGATCACTTGCGGGTTCTCCGGGCCGGCGTGGCAGTTGCCGATGACCAAATGGCCGTTGGGGAGCACTTGCAGCGTCGTGACCCAGGCGAGCGTGATCCCCGGCAGTTCATTCTGTTGCAGGTGCCAGACAATCTCTTTCTCCGGCGTGACTTCGATGACGCCGTGCCCGTTGCCGGTGCTGATGAGCGTGTTGCCGTTCGCCAGGCGCAAGGCCGCGAAGCACTGATTGCCGAACGCCTCCGGCCCATGCCCGTCCCGTCGCTGCTCGTCAAACAACGGCACTTCATATTCCCAGGCGATGTCTCCGGCGGCGTCGTACTCACGAACCAGACCTTCTCTTTCGTGACAGACGAGATAGTGGCCGTTCTCCAGCTTGCGAACCAGCCGGGTGTCGCGGTGAGGATCAGGAGTCGTCACCTGCAGGGCTACTTCCTGCAGCAAGACGCCGTCGCGATCGACCTCGATGATGCGTGACGGGCCGGACTCGGCGATCATCGTCACTCCGTCGTCCAGCCGCTGAAACGCATGCACCTCGACGGGTCGGCCGGCGTTGCCGTTACTCGTTGCGGAATCGTATTCCCAGACCACTTCATTCGTGTGGGGATCGATCTCGACCAGTTGGGTCCAGTCGGTCTGAAACAGCAGATGCCCGTTCCCCAGCACATGCAGGTCATGCAGCGGGCCGATCTCGCACTCCCATTCGGAGCTGCCGTCCTCGGCGATGATCGCGATGCGTCCCGCTGACGAATCAGCGGTGAGGATGCGATGCGCAGTCTCATCGGCAAGGCAGGTGGCGGTAAACAACAGCGCGGCGAATGCAGCGAGGGCGATGTGAATCATGGAACGTCGACTGTTGGAGACGCGGCCTGCGAGCAATGTGATGCAGCGTGCATCATAGGCGCTGACCGCGCGGTATGCAGTCGAGGCGCGCCGGTATTGCGAAGGCAAATTGCCCAGAACAGTCTCCAAGAGCGAAGCCCGAACTGGTGTAGTGTCTCATGCAGTCACGGAATGGACCGCGGATGGCGCGGATTTGGCGGATTCCCGCGGATCAGAGACACCGAGGTTGATTCGCACTGTGTTGCAGATCCGCGAAGACCCGCGTCATCCGCCCAATCCGCGGTCTATCTTCTGCAGCCCAGCAACGACGCTACAGCAATGCAAGCTTCGCGCTAGTGCTGTGTCACGGCTAAAAAGTCGGATTGGCGGTTTTGAGGGAATCGGCGATATTGCGTGTCACAAGGAGGTGCGCCATGCGGAAATTGTACGTGGTCCGGCTGACGAAACAGGAACGGGGCGAGCTTCAAGGCGTCGTGAAAAAGTTGAAGGGGACCGGTCAAAAGGTGCGGCGCGCGCAGATTCT
>JANNSB010000661.1:0-12601 GCA_031402175.1 Planctomycetaceae bacterium | reverse complement strand
GACCAGGTAGAGCAGCAGTTCTTCCCGCGCGTCGACGCCGCGGGCCGCGCTCTCTCTGCGCGCGGTGTCGGCACTGACGATGACTTCTCCATCCAGTTCGTCGATCGGTGGTTTGGTCGGCACTGAGTTCAGCACGAAGCTGAGCACATCGGTCGGATAGTCGTGATCGAGGTGCCGGCGATTGAGTTCGTGCATCACTTCGTCGGTGATGATCGCAATGCTGATCGTCGCGGAACGGACTTGCTCTGCTTCGAGAACTGCCTTTGCGACGGCGCGAATCGATTCTTCATTCAGTTCCAACGTCGACTGTTCATAGGAAATCTGAATGTCGTACACCGTCAAGCCGTCTTTGCTTCGGGGTACTTGATCCGTCCGTGGTAGATGTGGATCAGCGACTTGACCAGCGATTGCTCGATCTGATGGACCTCCGACAGCGACAACGAACTCTCCTCGAACTGCCCGTCCAGCAGTCGCCGCATTGTAATCTCATGCACCAGCGACTCGATCCGCTTGGGCGTCGGATCGGCGAGCGCGCGGCTGGCGGATTCGACCGCATCAGCCAGCATCAGCACGCCTGTTTCCTTCGACGCGGGCTTAGGACCGGGATAGCGGAAGGACGACTCTTCGGCGTCCGTACGGTGATCGGGTTCGTCCTCGATCTTCAAGGCAGCGGCACGATAGAAGTACTCGACGAGTGTGGTGCCGTGATGCTGTTCGATGAAATCGATGATCTGCTGCGGCAATCGATACTGCTTGGCAAGATCGACCCCGTCCTTCACATGGCCGATGATGATGAGCGTGCTCATGGCGGGCGCGAGATGCTCGTGCCGGCTCGTTCCCCCCGCTTCGACGTTCTCGACGAAGTAGTAGGGTTTGAGCATCTTGCCGATGTCGTGGAAGTAGGCCCCCACTCGCACCAGCAGGCCGTTGGCTCCGACCGATTCGGCTGCCGCCGCGGCAATCGTGCTGACGGCGATCGAGTGGTTGTACGTTCCCGGGGCGCGCTGGATCAGTTCCTGCAGCAGCGGGTGGGAAGTGTTGCTCAGTTCCAGCAGGCCGATGTCGGTGACGATGCCGAACCGGCGTTCAATGAAGGGGAGACTGCCGGCCACGACAAAGCCCGCGGCCAGGCACATGGCGGCTCCGCGGGTGGCTTGCGCCACTAGTGCCGCGTCGCCGAAGGCTTCGACCAGGGCCTGGCTCTCGATGATACCCACGCCGAGCTTGACCACAAAGTAGACGGCACCCGCGAGGATGCCGACGAGAATCAATCGATCACGCTTGCGGACTCTCGCCAGCGGAATGGATGCCGTCACCATCACGCTCATCAAGACGATGAAGTCGCCCATGCGGCCGGTCGTGGCCAGCGTATAGATCAACGCGAGCGCGAACGATGTGAGAGTCGCCAACAACTGGTTGTAAGCCAGTGCACAGACCATGGCGATACCGAGCAGCGGAATCAGGTACGCGGGCCAAGGATCGAATGCCGACAGCCAATGGGCGCATCCGGCGGACAGCACCAGGGCGGCCAGATAGATGCTCAGTCGTGATGAGTTCCCCACAAGTTGCGGTTCGTTGGCCGCCAGATAATAGCCCATCAACACCGCGAGCACGATGAGCAGGGCGAAGACCACTCCCATCCTTCCCAGTCGGGATTGCCAACCGATCTCGGCTTCCACGGCCTGGTACTCGGCTTTCAGGATGGCCAGTCGTTCGTCATCGATGCTCTGTCCCGGTGGAACAATCAAGTCGCCGGCGCGATAGACATCGAAGCGATCGGGTTCGGCCTCCTGAACCGCCTCCTGCATCGACCGAGTGCGTTCAGGATTGAAGACCAGTGTGGTCGGCACCTCCTGCAACAGCCAACACGACAGAGCGGGGCGGATCTCCGCAGTGAGGAATGGATACGACGCCCATTTGCTCCCCAGCGCGCCGGCTTCGTTGAGCACCTTGTCGATTTGAACCTGGGGGAGCAACACGTCCCGCGGTTCGATGCCAGGCTCGTCGGCCACATACACGCGGATGCGTGTGTTCGGTTCATTCTTTCCCTCGGGCAACTGGGCGAGATCGATAACACCATTCTGGCGAAGCGGCTCAATGAACTTGGAGAAGTTGTCGACAATGTCCTCAATTTGTCGCTCGGCCATCGGCATGCCTCCCTCGCCGAAGATGACTTGTTTCATCTCCTGCAGGCGCTGAGAGGGATCGGCGGCAATATAGGGGGCGGTGAGTGGGTTACCGGCATCCGTCAGGAATCCGAACGAACGTCGCGTTCGCTCGGAAATCGATGTCTCATCATTCGCTTGAGCAATTTCGCCGAGTGCGTTCCTCAGCAGCAACGGCAGGTCGTCCAACATTCCCGGATTGTGATCGAAGTACAGCGGGACTGCGTCGGCGGCATTGCGGCGCGCCCGCTCGGTCTCCTCGGCATCGATCAACTGAAAGTCCACTCGCGACGTGACGCCGTGGAAGGCGCGATCGTCCTTGCGATAGGGAAACGGCGCCCGCCAGGTAGGAACTGCCACCAGCATCAAGAGCAAGCCGGTGAGGCACACCGCGATGCGTGGAATGCCGGTTCGGCTCATAGTCCACTTCCAAAATCGCGACCACCCCGATTCGCGTGAGCGAACCGATATGCGTCGCTGAGTTTTGGTCTTCTTGGAACTACTGCCGAACATGGCTCGCTGAGTGCCTTCACCGCGCGGGTTGTCGATCCCGCGCAATTACGGCGTTCAAGTTGAAATGGAAATGAGATTAGTGATTGCTGCGCCGCCTGGAAGTGGATTTGTCGTCGTAGGCCTCGACGATCTCTCGCACCAGTCGATGCCTGACGATGTCGCGCCCGGTGAGTTCCACGCAGGCGACGCCTTCGATGCCCGACAGCCTGAGTATGGCGTCATCGAATCCCGAAGTGATGTTGGGCGGCAAGTCCGTTTGTGTGCTGTCACCCGTCACGACGCTGCGCGACCCTTCCCCCATCCGCGTCAGCAGCATTTTCATCTGCGTGACGGTGGTGTTCTGCGCTTCATCCAGAATGATATACGTTTGATTGAGCGTCCGGCCGCGCATAAATGCCAGCGGGACGATTTCGATAATGTCGGCATCCATGTACCGCCGCACCTGCTCGTAGTCCAGCAGATCGTGCATGGCATCGAGCAATGGCCGCAGGAAGGGATTCACCTTCGCCAGCAGGTCGCCGGGCAGGAATCCTAGTTTCTCGCCGGCTTCGACCGCGGGACGCACCAGCACGATCTTTTTCACTCTCTGCTGCCGCAACGCCTGCAAGGCCATCGCGACGGCCAGGAAAGTCTTGCCGCTACCCGCTGGTCCACGGCAGAACACCAGATCGTGCTGTCGAATCGCGTCGACGTATTCCTTCTGACCAGGCGAACGAGCGACAACCGACTTGCCCTTGTCGCGCAGCTCGATGACCGCTTCGTTCTCTGCCCCATTCGCCGGATGCGTGAACCCGAGAACGCGCTCGAGTTGCTCGTCTCCCAAACTCGAGCCGGATTCAATGATCTCCAGCAATTGTTTGATCGTCTGTTGTCCGGCCTCGAGTTGTTCCGTGGGTCCATCCAGCACCAGTTCGTCGCCGCGGTACAATACCTTGACGCCGGTCGCCTCGCGGATGCGGCGCAGATACCGGTCTTGCGGTCCAAAGAGCGACCGAACGTCCTCCGAGTGACGAACAACAAGAGTTGCTGTGGGCATTGGTGAAGGAATTCTATCGTCGGGATCCGGCGGCTTCCAAGTCCCGACAATTGAATCCAAGTGTGCGATTCGCAACACGCCGTCAAAACGGTCACAGCTCGTGCGTATCTCTTGGATTGACAACGATTTGCATCGGAATGGAATCGCACGTTGACCCAGATCCAAAACCGGTGGTACTGTTCAGTGCGAGGGGCCGCTCGACCTCGGATGCACTGAAGGGGACATAAATATGTGTGGAATCGTAGGTTACGTCGGACATCGCGATGTCACCGAATTCCTGGTCGAGGGGCTGAGGCGTCTCGAATATCGGGGATATGACAGCGCCGGTATCGCCGTCTCTCGCGGGAATTCAGTCCACATCTGCAAACGAGCCGGCCGAGTCACCGAGGTGGCCCATCTTTTGGAAGGCGAGTCTGTCGCAGGCCGCCTGGGAATCGGACACACCCGCTGGGCCACGCATGGTCCACCCACGGACATCAATTCGCACCCGCACGTCGGCGGCAATGGCCAAGTGGTGTTGGTCCACAACGGCGTCATCGAGAACTACACGAAGCTCCGGACCCAGCTTCAGGCGTTGGGTTATGTGTTTCACACCGCGACCGATACCGAAGTCATTGCTCACCTGATCGCCCATCACTTTGATGAACAGCTCAAGCTGGGCGACGACGCGACCGACGTCGAAACGTGCGTCAAGGCGGTCGAAGTCTCTCTGCAAAGACTGAAGGGCACCTACGGTCTGGCGATCATCTTCCGCGACTTTCCCGAATTGTTGATCGCCGCGCGCAACGGCAGTCCGCTCGTGCTGGGTGTCGGACGCGGTGAACATTTCATTGCCAGCGACTCGGCTCCCCTGATCGGCTACACGAACGAAGTCGTGTATCTCTCTGACCATGAAATGGCGGTACTGACGCCGTCGCACATGGAGATCATTCATCGCGACGACGGGAAGCAGGCCCCGCGAATTCAAACATTGAATCAGGTCTCCGCCGACATCGAACTCGGGGACTACCCGCACTACATGCTCAAGGAGATCTTCGAGCAGCCGCAAACCATCGAGAACGCGCTGCGGGGACGGCTCGACGACGATGACGCGACCGCGAAGTTCGGCGGACTCAACCTGACGGCGCAGCAGATGCGGCAGATCGACCGGATTGTGCTGACCGCGTGCGGCACGAGCTGGCATGCGGGTCTCGTGGGCGAATACCTCATCGAAGAATTCGCACGCGTGCCGGTCGAAGTCGAGTACGCCAGCGAGCTGCGCTATCGTAATCCGCCGCTCAGCGACAAGACGATGGTGTTCGCCATCACTCAAAGCGGCGAGACCGCCGATACCCTGGCCGCGCTGCGCGAATGCAAGCGCAAGGGACTGGCTTCGCTCGCCATCTGCAACGTGGTGGGGTCCACCATCGCCCGCGAGGCCGACGGCGGCGTGTACCTGCATGCCGGCCCAGAGATCGGCGTCGCATCCACCAAGGCCTTCACGTCGCAGGTCACTGTCCTCACGCTGTTGGCATTGTTCTTCGGGCGGATGCGGCATCTTTCGTACGCGGCGGGCAAACGCATCATCAATCATTTGCGTGAGATGCCCGAGAAGGCACTGGCGACCCTCAACTGCCACGATCAGGTGCAAGAGGTGGCCGACCGGTATGCCGACTTCAACAACTTCCTCTATCTCGGGCGTCTCTATAATTTCCCCGTGGCCCTGGAGGGCGCGCTCAAGCTGAAGGAAATCAGCTATATCCATGCGGAAGGCTATCCAGCCGCCGAGATGAAGCACGGCCCGATTGCTTTGATCGACGACAAGACTCCGACCGTGTTCATCGTGCCCAAGTCGAGCATCTATCCCAAAGTGATCAGCAACATGGAGGAAGTGAAGGCTCGCGGGGGGCCGATTATCGCCATCGCCAGCGAAGACGACGACACGGTCGCCGATCTGGCGGATGACGTGATCCGCATCCCCGAAGTCGAGGAGTACCTGTACCCGCTGATCACCGCGATTCCGCTGCAGCTCTTGGCCTATCACATCGCGCTCTTGCGCAAGTGCAACGTCGACCGGCCGCGCAACCTCGCCAAGAGCGTCACGGTCGAGTGAGCTCTGGCCGCACTCGCTGGCTGTCCTTATTGTCGGCGCTGTCGGCGCAATCCGCCGTGACAAAAGTGCGTACTCGCTCTATGCTGAAGTGCGAAACCTGATTGCCTGAGGTTGACATGCCTGTTACCAATTCCAAGCGTACGCCTGAAGAACTCGCCCAGCTTGCATTGCGAATCCTCGAGCGCCAGATCTTGCCGTTGATTCACCCCGAAGACGAAGGCAAGTTCGTGGCAATCAATGTCGGAACCGGCGATTTTGAAATCGATCCAGATGACTACGCAGCAGTGATGCGGTTACGGTCCCGTCAGGTATCTGCCGAGGTTTGGCTGGGACGCATCGGTCAGCCCGCCGCTTATCGCATGAGGCATGGCAGATGATTCGCGGCGTGGTCAACGCCAATTATGAGGCCGTCGTCCGGCTCCGAGTCCGTGGCCCATCCGGTAACGAATTGGACGTTGAAGCCGTAGTTGATTCCGGGTTCAATGCGTCGCTGACATTGCCATTGTCCATAGTCTCCGCGCTCGGATTGATTCAGCAATCGGTTGGCGGTGCAGTACTTGCTGACGGATCGATTCACGAGTTCGAGATCTATTCAGCCGAGGTTGATTGGAATGGTTGGCGGCCGATACTGGTGTCCGCCGTCGGCGACCAGGCATTGGCAGGAATGAGGCTGCTACATGGGAACGAATTGCGTATTGAGGTCGTTCAGGGCGGAGTCGTCGAAGTTCGTCCATTGACTTGATTATGCGACCGATTGTGATGGCATCCACTCAACTACCGAACCGATGAGTATCGCATTCCTTTTCCCCGGGCAGGGCGCGCAGCATGTCGGCATGGGGCGCAAACTCGCGGAGCAGTTTCCGCGTGCCCGCGAACTCTACGCGCACGCTTCCGACGTCCTGGGCTTCGATCTGGCGAAAGTGTGTGCCGAGGGGCCGAAAGAACGGCTCGATGCGACGGTGGTCAGCCAGCCGGCGATTTACGTCACCAGCATCGCGTCCCTGGAATTGGTGCAGGCCGTGGCTCCTGATCTCATTGACAAGTGCGCCCTGACTGCCGGCCTGAGTCTCGGCGAGTACACGGCATTGACTTTCTCCGGCGCGCTCTCGTTCGAAGAAGGATTGAAACTCGTCAAGTATCGCGGCGAAGTGATGCAGGCCGCCGCCGATGCGACGCCGTCGGGCATGGCCAGCATCCTGTTGATCGAGGCTCCGCAGGTCGAATCGATCTGCGAACAGGCGTCGCATGCGGGGTTGGTCAAGGCCGCGAACTACCTGTGCCCCGGCAATACCGCTGTTTCCGGAGTCAATGCCGGCGTGGATCGTGCCGTCGAAATGGCCGAAGCAGCCGGCGCCAAGGTGGTGCGGCTGGCTGTGGCCGGCGCGTTTCATACCGACGTGATGCGGCCGGCGGATCAGCAAATGAGCGCGCTGTTGCAGCAAACAGCCTTTGGACAGATGCGCTTGCCTGTGATTTCGAATGTCGACGCGACAGCGCATGTGACGGCAGAGGACTTCCGGGAACTGCTGGTGCGGCAGATTGTCAGCCCGGTCCGCTGGGAGCACAGCGTAAGAGCGATGATGGATGCTGGTGTCGATGAATTCCACGAAGTCGGTCCCGGCAGAGTGTTGGCCGGACTGCTCAAGCGAATCAACCGCAAACTTCCCTGCCGCGTCTGGAATGACAGCGAGTAGCAGTGGGCGTTATGCTCCAGGCTGCCCTCGACAATAGAACCATCGCGGAACCTGTTGGAGTGAACCATGTCCCGACTGCTGCTCGTCCCATTGTGTCTGCTGCTTGCCATGTTCGCGGGTCCGTCAAACGGCGAAGACGAGCCGGCGACTGAGAGCGCGGCAGAAGATAATGCGGCGTCAGACGCCGGCGAAGAGGCGTCCACGGACGAAGAAGCTGGCACGCTGTTATTCAACGGTGAAGACCTTGAAGGGTGGAAGGTCACCAACTTCGGCGGCGAAGGCGATGTCCGCGTCGAGGAAGAATGCCTGATCCTGGATCTCGGCGAACCCTTGACCGGCATCACATGGGATGGGGATGAACTGCCACAAACGAATTACGAGATCACGTTGCAGGCGAAGCGCATGGATGGGAACGACTTCTTCTGCGGGTTCACATTCCCGGTCGGCGAAGAACATTGTTCACTGATACTGGGGGGATGGGGGGGCGGAGTGGTCGGATTGTCGAGCATCAACGGACAGGATGCATCGGAGAACGAAACGACCCGCTACGTCACTTTCGAGCGCGACCGCTGGTACGACGTGAAGATTCGGGTCGACGAAACCCACATTCAGGCCTGGCTGGATGACACGCGAGTCGCGAACATCGATCACACCGTCGAGGACATCGGCATTCGCATTGAGATGACGCTCTGCCGACCGCTCGGCATCAGCACGTTCCAGACTCGCGGCGCGATTCGCGAACTGCGAATTCGCGAATTGACGGAAGACGACGCCGAGCAGACTTCGAATTAGAAGTCGTTGCTGGGCTGCGGTTGTGGACGGCCGCCGGTCGTCGTGGCCTGAGATTCCGCCGCCGGAACCGGGCGTTCGCCGTCGAGCAGCGGCAGCGAACTCGAAAGAATGAGTTCGTCCGCGGTGGTAAATCGTCCGCTGACGAAGACATGCGTGTCCCCTTCCTGGCCGAGGAGATCGACGGGCACGTCTCTCACCACACCTTCCCTCAAAACCTGCACCTTGCGGGAACCGTCGTCACCATTCTGAATTGACGACGTGGGGACTTCGGTGACGGGGTGTCTGGGAATCAGTGGCGAAAAGACCGTCTGGCCCGCGTCGAGGCTGCCGGTTGAGTTGTTGATCGTAACGACCGCCAGCGCGATGGAGGGAACAAGGTCGCGTAACGGTCCGAATCGTTCCGGCAGTGGCAGCACGATATCCACGGTGCCGGTCGCTTGCGTCTGCTCCACGGCCAATTGCAGCGAGTCCCCCTGCTGCACGGAATCGCGCACGATCGGAACCTCGACCATCAGGCTGGTGGTGTCGACGAATGTAATCAAGGGCTCGCCCACGCGCACATACTGACCCACGGCCACATGGATGGCCGCAATCTGCCCACTGAACGGAAATCGCACGATCGCCTGTTCCATTCGATACCTTGCCAGATTGAGTTCGGCTTCCGCCACGTCGACGGCGGCGGCGGCGGCTTCCATTGCCAGCGGGTCTCCGCCGGCATCAGCGGACTTCTGCAATGCTTCGACCTCGCGCAACCGTGCCTGTGCACGTTCGAGTTCGAGTTCGAGTTCCGTGGATTCCAGCCGAATCGCTTCGGATTGCGCGACCGCACTGCCACCTAACTCCGCTTGAATCGTGTCGACCGTGCCGTCCACCTGCGCTGTGATCTCCAGCCGCCGGACGGCCTTCAGCGAGATCGGTTGTTGATAGGTCTCGGGCGCTCGCAACAGGACTGGAACAAGTTCCATCGTCAACTGTCGCAACGACTCCGACGCCGCGTCGTCGGCATGCAAGGTGACAGGAGTCAATGAGCACGCCCACCATCCCACGCAGGTCACAAAAAGTGCGCGAATAGTGGATGTGGCAGAAACGAATCGGGTATCAGCAGAGGTGAATCGGCGCGGATCGGTCATCATCGCAAACCTGATGGACTTGAGGGTCAGCGGACAGGGCGTCAGTCAAGCCTGAACCTAATCCGGCCCTCGCGCGAAGTCAATCAGCACGATGAAGAATGCGTAAACAGACCACCGCGTTAGCGGGAACCCGCCCCTTCAGCGGGGATCGGCGACGCCGCTGGAGGACTGCACTCCCCGAATCCCGGGAGAGCCGTCGAGCGTCAGGTGATTGCGGCGGGGAATGAACTCGATCGACTGGGCCGTGAAGTCGCTGCCGTACGGGTCGTCCAGCGACTCCTGAAAGTAGATCGCCGCCTTATGTCCCAGCCCCCGCATGCCGAACATGCCCAACTGCTCATCGAAAGTCACTTCGTCGGCCATCGCCCGAAAGAGCTGGCCTTCCAGCTCGGCATGTCCCGACGCCGCCACTTGCACGAACGGCCGGTCGACTTCTTCGTCGGCAAGTCTCATCTGCAATTGGTCGCACTTGAGCCAGACGGCGTCTCGAGCGCTCGCCGTCCTCCCGGAAAGATCATTCCGTTGAAACGTCGACAACGGATGCTCAACCGGTGCGTAAGTGATTTCAACTCGATCGTTCAACTGGCCGACCTGGTCGTGCAGATTGCCATTCATTGTGCCCGTGAACCGCAGGTGCGTGTAGTCCCAGGGCAAACTGTCTTCCTCACCTGCCGGCTGGTTGGCCTGCACGGAACCCGGCGCGATCATTACTCTTCGGGAATCGCCGCGACTCCAGTCATCCACCTCTCCCGGCCCCATGGCGGAAAATTCACCGGTAACGAGATTCGCGTGAAACTCGGCCATGTCTCCCTTGCGAATGCCGTTGATGACCGGGTTGCCGCCATCGGCGGGAGTCAGCCAATCGACGACTTCGAGCTGCATGCGATCGCGGCACACGATGGTCGAAATCGTGAGATCGTCGGTCGGTTGATTGGCTGCGGTGAAGTCGATGCGGCGATTGATCGTGGCCATGATTCTCTCACACAGCACCATGCTGTCGGCCAGAGATACCTTGACGCCCGTATGAAACTCGGCAGTCTCTCCGTTGAAGGTCATTCGTTCGCGCCATTGCACGTCGACAAGTTCCGCACCGGCGAGCGACTCGCCGAATAATCCTTGTTTGACCGGAAACGTCAGACTTCCCGGGCCCTTGATCGTCGCCAGGTTGCCGGCCCGATCGAGCGAGATGTCGTCTCCTTCAATCGCAATGTCGCCACACTCGAAGCGGGCGGGATGGCCGAACATGTGCATCACTTGATGCACTCCCCCCGCATCGAGCAGTTGAAACCGGCGTCCGATGAAATGCACCGCCGAATTGCCGATCGGCGCCTCTGCAGGTTGAGAAGAGGCAGGCACCGCCGCTCGATCAACCTGAATGCCGCCGGTCCCTTCGATCGACCCCACCAGCGTCTGCTTCAGAATCGGATCATGCTGTACGTGCGCGACGATCTTCTCGGCATGGATGTCCCAAACTGGTTCCGCCGGAGCCTGCTGACCGGCTGCTCCCGAAGGTTGCTGATTGAAGCCGGCCTCCGCCGGAACCGTGTTCGCCAGCGATGTTTCCGAGAAGTAGGCTTCGACCTCCTGAGAGTAGACGTTCGCCTGCACGGTTCGCATCACCACTTCGCCACGCGCCAGAGCCAGTTCGATCGGCAATGACTGATGTTCTGCGTTGTGCGAAGTGGCGGACGACGTAGATGGTGTGTCGGTTGTGCGAGCCGACTGCAACCGATCGAACGCGCTCGGCTTGATCCACAGACTCACGTCGTTCGCGGCCAGCTCAGCGCGGCCCGGCTGCACGAAACGACCTCGGCCTCCTAGCGTCAAAAGCATCAGTTGGCTCGCGGCGTCAGGCCCCAGCGTGGCGTACTCGGTCCAGGTCGCTTCGAACACGGGAACGTCGGTTGCAAGGTCCACCTGCTGCAGGCCCCCAGTCCCGCGGCAGTCGGCCTCGACCAGACTGTACTCGGCGTCGTGATTCAACTTCATCTGGACCCCCCACATCCGGTGGTCGTCCATTTGCGCCTGCACCAGTTGCGATCCGTCACCGAGGAGGATCAGAGTCTGGCTCGGTGCATCATAGGTGACCTTTCTCGCCATCGTGATCAGTCCGGCCTCGTCCGACGTCATCCGCACGGGACGGCCGACGGCGTCCAGCCAATGTAGTTGCAGGCCATCCAATGTTCGTGTCGCCGCCGGCGTCGACGCCGAAGCGAGTTCGCCTTCCGGCGGCGAAGCGGGTCTGTTTACCGTGGCCTCCCCGTGACGCTCGGGTCGTCGCCACAATGCCAGCGATTCGGGCAATGGCTGCGTTGACGATCGCGTGTCGAGGAACCCCATGGTCAGCCGATCGCAATCGATCGAATCCCGCTGCTGAATGCCATTTGCGATGACGGTCGGCCGGTGAATGTGTACTTCGTCGACGAACTCCGCCTGCTGCTGTTCGAGGTGATATGTGAAGCTGCCGGCACACGATCCCTCGATCCGGAGTGGGTGTTGCTTTTCATCGCGCGTGTTGATGTGGAATTGTACATCGCTGCGAAGTTGCACCCACGCGACACCCGCGATGCGCGGCATGTCGTCTCCCAACACCGGTGACGTCGAAGGGATCAGGCTGATCTGAATTTTCTCCGCCGAGCCTTCGATACGATCCTGTTCCCCTGGCAGCGGACCATAGGCGAACTGCACCGGATGGTCGCTGTAGAGACTCTCGGCCTCCTCGGAGAACACGAACTCCCGACCCTGAATCGTCAAACCGCCCGGACCCGTGATCTCTACCGACCCTTCCAGCGCCCCGGCGACGATCCGCCCCGGCGATTGATTCTCCAGGTCCATCGCCGACTCATAGAAGTTGTTGGCGAATTCCAGGCGAGCCGAGTCACACACGATCGTGTAGGGCTGCGCGGCTTCCTCACCCGGCATGTGCCAAACGAGGGCGCAGGGGGTCAAGCGCACCCTGTTGCCGTGGCCTGGGATGGGCTCGATCGAGTCGAATGCCAGAAATGCCTGATCCCCCTGCTGAAACGTCATCCGCGGATGCTGCACCCACGCGTGATCACACAGTTGAGCGAGCACCACATCCGAATGGCTGGGCGGCGGATCGACCTCCGATATCTGCACGCGCTCGGCTGGCTGCGTCGTAATACGAGTGATCGGCCGCACCCAGTGGGCGTACAGCC
>JANNSB010000660.1:0-2136 GCA_031402175.1 Planctomycetaceae bacterium | reverse complement strand
CCCTGGCAAGTCCGCGCTCCACTTCACATGACCCAAGCGATCGGCACTCCCACCGGCTTGTGCAGATAGTACCAGCGGGCCGAACTCCAAAGCCAATCGACGGCCCGCTCGACCAGTCCCTTACGGACCGGATTGAGGTGCATGTACTCCAGCTTCTCCTCAATCTTGCGCTCGGTCTCCAACTCGAATGCATGATATTTCGGCTGCCAGAAGCGGTCGCCGGCATCGCATGCGCGAAAGTAATTCATGTCCTGATCGGCGTACCATTCGCGTATGCGCCGGCTCGACAGCCGTTTCCATTCGTGCATGAAACCGCTCAGCCTGCCGGTCTCCGGAAACCAGACGATCGCGTGGACATGGTCTGGCATGATGACGTATCCCACGCATTTGCCGTCGATGCGCTCGAGTTCCTGATGCAGCACGCCAAGCACGATCTTCTTGGGGTGGTCGAGCGAAAGCAGTTGGCGTCGTCGGTCGCAACAGAACGTTACGAAGTGGGCGTAGAGTTGATCGTCGACGATGCGCCGGCGGTTCATCGCGATGATCTGCTTCGTGTCGTGAGTTTGTGACGGACGTTGTCTCGCGGGTGGCTTCTCGCGGGCATGGCCCGCACCTAGTTCAACCACTACATTCGCCTAGCGGCCTGCAGGCCGAAAAATGTTATCTACGACGTTCGCAAACCACCTCGGGGCCTCGCCGGTTATTACCAACGTCAGGCCAGCAATAACACATGCAATTCCGACGGGGGTGAAATACCACCTGTCTCTGGCTGCGACGAACTTGTTTGTTTCAAAAAACGGCAATGCCGCGACGCCAACTCCGAGTATGGTGAGCAGCAAGCCTCCGCCGCGCCCAATCATTTCGTCTGGGAAGAGGACTAGACTAAGAAACGTAACGACAACTACGGCAAAACCCACTAGGCACCCGATCGGCGTTTGCGAGTCGGTCTGTCCGCTGAAGTTTGTGTTTCCTTTGATTGTCCATACATCAGATCCCACATCCTCCACCATGGGTGCTGGCAACACCAGGTCCGGAGACTCGATGATTATCGGCTTTCGACAGCCCGGACATTTCACGCGAGCTCCAATCAGCTTATCATCGATTCGCCCAGACTTTCCGCAATTTGGGCATGTAATCTTGATTGCCATAAATTGATCCCGACGGGTGACAATGTCAAAGTGTGCCACTGGCTTTGCCAGTGCGGGACGCGAGTTGACGTTCATTGCTGCGTTGGCATGCATCGAACATCAAACTTTTATCGCACTGGCGAAGCCAGTGGCACACACTCGATGTCATGAATCGTCTCCGTCATTCATGTTGCTCGCACCGTCATTTTTACTACTCCCCCGCCGTCTCCTCCAGCACCGCCTCGTAGATCGCCTTCGCTTCCTGATACGCCGTCTCGGCATCCGCACGTTCTTCTTCGCGGATTTGGCCTTCCTTGGACGCCCAGCAGGTGTCGACGGCGTCGATGCACCATTGGGCGCTGCGGCGGCTGGCGCGGATGGGGGCGTCGTCGACGATGACGAAAACCGGGTTCGTGTGGCAACTCGGCAGGATGCGCACGGCCACCCACGACGACTGCGTGATCTCGACCGGGATCGACAGCGGCTGCGTCGTGCCGTCGGCTTCGATCTCGTGGCGGGCGACGACTTCGCCGTTCACGATCACTTCGACGGGCACCGTACGGGTGTCGCCGATGCGGCAGCGTTCGATGTGCCAGTAAGGTTTCGCATCGAGCCGGGCGCTGCGGATGCGCTCCGTGGCGTCGGTGATCTCGGTTTCGAGCATGGCGGCTACGTCGACGGCCACTTCCACCGTCTGCGGCTCATCAAGATCGAGCCGGCTGATCTCGCCATCGCTTCCCGGCGCGCCGACGGCAACATCGTTCACGCGGAAGTCGAATAGGTGCGAAAGCCCATCGCCGCAATAGCTGCGGCCATTGCGGACACCTTCGGCCCAACTGTCGAAATCGAGCGGCACACCTTCCGGCAGGCTGACGTAAATGCGGCCCAGGCCGACGCGGTCGCCATAGATGCAGGGGAAGTCGGTTTCGCCGCTGATGCGACTCGTCATGCCGCAGTTGAGCGTGTGCGACTTCATCTCGGCCGTCGATACCCCGGCGATCTGGGAACT
>JANNSB010000659.1:0-3090 GCA_031402175.1 Planctomycetaceae bacterium | reverse complement strand
CGCCACAGGTGCGGGCCAGCTGCCTGTAACAGCATCGCGAGTCGTCGGCGGCATGATGGCAGCCGTCAGGGCGACGTCAACCATGCCGGAATCAGATGTAACCCTCGCGCCCAAGCACCACGACTCACAGAGACATCCCATGCCCCAATACCGCATCGAAGCGCTGGAGAAATTCGTCGTCCGCACCACTTACAGACTCCAGGCCGACAGTCCCGAGCAGGCCGAACAGCTCTGCCGCGACGGGCACGTCCCCTACGACGACCAGTCGATCGAGGAAGGGGACGAGGAATGGCTCGAAACCGTTTCGATCAACACCGTCCCCATGAGTCCTCCTGTCCCCGATCTCTGACCTCTCATCACACCCTATGCACCGATCCCCACGATACTTCAACCCCCTCTGCACGCTGCGCGACAAATCGGGCGACAGCGAAATGGCCGTCCCCCTCACGGTGACGGCCAACTCCGACTGGCTGGCGATCCGCCCCCAGGGCTATGGCGAGCATGAAGCCGTCGATGGCCAGGGCGAGCCGATCCTCATGGAAGTCTGGAAAGGTGAACTCCGTCTGCTGGTTGCTACCGACATCAACGATTCCAACAAGTCGGTCATCAGCCTGGAACGCGCTCGCGAGGACCGACGATGCGAAGTGTCTGGTCGAGAGGCATCGCCGCCGCCATTACTGCCCGAGCACCGGGAACATCCCTGGCGAACCGTAGTCGTGCAGGTCATGGGATCAGGCAGAGCCGGCGCGCTCGCCCTGCAGCTCATCGCGAAGTCGCTCTGGTTTCGCTGCACGCCGCTGCCGGCGGACGAGTTTGAGTTTGCGGTGAAGGTCGAACACGGCCGTACGCTGCGGGCGCGTGCGGCGTGCGGTGCTCCAGTGTCGCCGGGTTCGGTGAAGCCGTCCCTCCGCACGCGAAAACAGCATCCGCAAGACAGGTTGTCGCCGGAACAGCGGGTGGCCGCAGACGCCGACGCCATCGAGAGGTTTCGTCAGCGTGCGGAGCCCGGACAGCGGCTGTGGATGGAGACGACATTCTGCGGCACATGGTGCGGCACCTACCGGCTCGAACAACCCGCTGACGACTTCAACCACTCGTCACGCTATCAGCTCGTGCACACCTACGAGAGTTGCCCAGAAAAGTCATCGAGTGACTGAAGACACTCAAACAACCACACGCCTTCTTACACAGGAGACACACCATGGGCGCTGACCTGGTCGGCTGGATCGCCAAGGGACCGCTGAAACTGCGCGTCTCGCGCAAACACAAACGTCAGATTGTCCAACAACTGACCCAGATCGCCGACTGGTGGCGGAGTCTGGGCGAAGACGCCGAAGGGGACTACGCCTCCCACGTCGACGAATGCCCGATTCCGCTCGACCAGTCCCTCATCGAAGACGAACAGAGCTTCTATCGCCTCATCGAGTGGCTTACGGGGTATGAGTTGCTCACGGGATACCCCGACGTGCCGGATGTGGCACCCCGCGAGTTCATCGCCGACCGGCTGGACGAACTGCTCATCTGGCCCCCGGACGATCGGGGGAGTGTCTCCATCCAGGATCCTGACGACCCGAAGCAGGTGATCGTGTTCTCGGGGGAGATGACGTGGGGGGACGAGCCCGATCTCGACGGCTACCGCCAGCTGCAGCTGCTGGCCCTGACCGGCGTGGGGGCCTTGGTCGGCATCAAGCTGCTTGCTCCCTGCATCACACTCACGCTGAAGGATTAGTCACGCCATCTCGGCAGTGAACTGCCTTTCCCTCACCCCGATTGGAGCACGAAATGAGCAACATGTTGTCCGTCCGCCGTGTGCGTGTACAGACGCTCTACGCCGACGGCACTCCTGACGGCGAACCCACCTACGGCGTCATGGCCGCCGACAACTACGCCCAAGGGTACGACGACACGTTCACGACGCTGGAAGAGCTCAACGCCGCGATTGAGGCGGCGGGGTGCATTCTGGACATCGTGGACGAGTCTGGCGACCTGTTCGTGGGGATTGATCGCGAGCAGATCGGCACCGACAACTTCTTTGGCAAGGTGGTCACCTGATGAACCCTGCGATCAATGTGACACCCTTCCAGCATTCAGTCCCCAACCGTAACTCTCTGAAGGATGTTCCATGCCCAAGTACCGCGTGACTGGCCTGGTGACCAACGCGACGGGATGGCAGCACTGGCTGATCGAGGCCGAGTCCCCCGCGGAGGCCGTCGCCCAGGTGGAAGCCGGCGATGGCGAGTTCGAAAGCGAAGACTTCGATGTGAAAGAGATCACGTTTCCCAGTTCTGAAGTGGAACTCGTGGAATGAAGTCCCGCCGTCCTGGCCGCCGTCGGCCACTCGTTACGACACACACCGGTTTCACTCATCACGTCATGCCGTCGATTGATCCGGTTCGTCACCATACCACACCAGGAACCACATGCCCCAATACCGGATTCAAGTTGATGAACTGCAGCGGGTTCGCCGCGAGTATCTTGTCGAAGCGGAAAACGCCGACGCCGCCCGCGACTTGGCCGAAACCGGAGAAACGATCAAAGAGAAGGATGATGGCCTGCCTGACGTTGTCGAGCGGTTTGTCGTCCCGGACACACTCGTCGAGATCCCGCAGCATACCTATGAAATCGAGCAGTATGAACTGCACACGATGAAGTACCGCGTCGAGGCCTGCAGCGAGGCAGAAGCCATCCAGAGCCTCCTCGAAGGGGAGGGAGACGCGGTCGAAGGGACATTGGAGTACATCGAGGTCGACGAAGACCGCGGACTGCCGACCGACGACCATCCCGACCTGAGTGATGAACTCCGGTCGCTCGGTATCTCGGTGGAAGGGGGCGTCATCCCGTCGATCCGCGGCATCCGGCAGATCTCCGCTCCACAGCCGAGCTGACTCAAGTTCATCCCACGGCGGAGCTCCATGTTCCTCGCGGAACCCGCCCACCCCCACGCGCCGGTCCGACCGGCGGCGAACCCACAACAACTCAATACGAACCATGCCCCGCTACGAAATCGAACAAAACGAACTTTGCACCGTGAAATACCACGTCGACGCGGCAGACGAGGCGGAGGCCGTCGCCAAGCTCTTCCAATCCGCG
>JANNSB010000658.1:0-12881 GCA_031402175.1 Planctomycetaceae bacterium | reverse complement strand
CGAGCTCGCCCATCTCGAAAGGTTGACTGTCGAAGGCCGCGACATAACGGCCAGGTCGCCCCATCATCTGGCGCGGTTTGAAAACCTGCGAACCTTATATCTGCATGTCAGCTACTTTCCGACCGGCGTCGCGACAGAACTGGAGTCGCTTCCGGGAGTCACCGAACTCTATCTCTACAGCCCTAACTTCCAGGAGGGCGCCTTCAGCGAGTTGTGCGGTAACACGACCTTGGAACGGCTGGAGATTGAAGAATGGCTCGGCAGCGACGCCGAGATCATGCAACTGACCGGGATGGAGAACCTGCGGAGGCTTCGCATTCGGGGATCGGAATGGACGGCCGCCGGCGCACAGGCGTTTCACGAGCAGCGCCCTGATGTGGCGATCACCGGCGACTTCAACATTCCCGCCGAAGCGGTTGCTGATCAGCCCGATTACGCGAAGGAACGTGAGGTCGCCGAATGGGTGCTGTCGATCGGCGGCACTGTGAGAGTTGTCGTAGCTGAGGGAGCCGAGCGCATCGTGACCGCGTTGCCGTTGCCCGAACAGCCTTTTCAGGTCGTCCGGATTGACTTCTTGGCGAATCCCGGCTTCAGCGAGAGCGATCTGATGCGACTTCAGCCCCTCTCAGATTTGCGGATAATCGATGTCGATGATTGCCCGCAGATCGGCGATGTGGGGATGGAGATCTTGGCGCAGATCTCGTCGCTGGAAGATGTCAGCCTCCACCGCTGCGCGGTCACGGATGCCGGGCTGGCCTTTCTCGCCCGCTTACGGCGGCTGCGTGCCTTAGATCTTGTGAGTCTGGAAGTCACCGACCAGGGGCTATCGCATCTGGCCGGCTGCTCGCATCTTGAGGCTTTTGTGCTCCGTTCGGTCCCCATCACCATTGAAGGACTGCGCGCGCTGCAAGAATTGCCATTGAGGGAACTCATCATCAACGACACTCAAGTGCAGTACTCGGATCTCACTGAGATTGTCGCGATGTTCCCCGAGCTGCGGAGGTTTGAGAGTTTTGAGCTGCAGGGTGACGTGGGAGAGGGATTGTCTCCACTCGCTCAACTACCGAATCTCGAACAACTGTCGGTAGCCGCCGAGTTCGTGACGGCTGCTCCACCGCATGACATTGATCTGTTCCCGCGACTCCGCGAACTGGAGATGTATTACCGATCCTTTCCGGCCGGATTGTCGTCGCGCCTGGAACAGCTTCCGCGCGTGACGCAACTTCTCCTGGAAGGTCCGAGGTTCGAAGCCGCGGCGTTCGCTGAACTCTGCGCTAATTCAACCCTGGAAAAACTGGAGCTTCGCGTCTGGTCAGGCGGCGATGTGGAACTGCTTGAACTCAGCGCCATGCCGAATCTACGCCGGCTCGTGTTGCAGGGCACACAAGTCACCGCCGCCGGCGCGCAGGCGTTTCATGAGCTGCGCCCCGATGTGGCGATCACCGGTGACTTCAACATTCCCGCAGACGCCGTCGCGAGCGAGCCCGACTACGCCCAGGAACGCGAGGTGGCCGAATGGGTTCTCTCTATCGGCGGCTCCGTGGTTGTCGCAGTCAATGCGGAGGACAATGGCAACGATCCAATCACCGTCGTCGCCGCGAGCGACGAGTTACCGAGTGCGGAGTTTGCCGTCGTCACAATCGATTTGGATCAGAACACGGGAGTCACGGACGCCGACCTGGCGCGGATCGCGGAATTGTCGCGGATTGAACGCATTAAGCTGTATCGAACCGGTATCTCGGATGCCGGGATCGAGCATCTGATCGGGGCCGAATCGCTGCAGCATGTTCACCTGGGCGCTAACCGCATTACCGATGCCGGCGTCGCGTTGCTGGCCCGTTTGCCGCACCTCACCACTGTCGACCTGCAAGAGAATTACGAGTTGACGCCGGATTGTCTCGAGCACCTTGAAACCATGCCGGAACTGACCGGAGTCGCTTTCGGAGATACACGGATTCGCCTGGCAGACGTCGCAGCCATGTCGAATGCGGCAAACTTCTTGACGATTGGCACCTACTACAGAGAAGCTAATGGCTTCACTCAAGTCAGTGAAGACGAATTGGTCCACTTGGCACGGTTTCCAATGCTCAATGCCTTGAATTTGGCAGGGAGTGGCCTCTCAGATACGAGTTTGGCAATCCTCAGGGAACTTTCCGACCTCAAGATTCTGAATTTGGAATCCAATGAACAGCTCACGGATGCCGCAGTGCCATTGCTGGCTGAATTGAAGGGCCTCCATACCCTGGATATTCATTCAACTGCGATGACCCAAGCAGGCGTCGACGAGCTGCACGCGGCCCTGCCGAACTGCACAATCAATTCCGACTTCGGCACGTTCGGGCCGCAGTGACGGCGAGGCAGATTCGCGAGGTCGAGCCAGCATCCCGGATGCTCAAAGCATCCGGGATGCTTTCGCGCGCCGACGCCGCCCGAGCAACTGCGAGAAATCTGAAAGAATCTCGGCGTTCGCGTGTCGGGCCGCGAAATCGCTTTCTCAGTACCTGAATGTGGCCCCGATCGATGCGATGGGGCAAACCAACCAACTTTCGAAGTTTCATTCAGGGGGAACGATCATGTCGACCAGCAATCGAACTCGTGCTTTGGCATTGGCGATCATCACACTGCTCTGCGGGGCCGCCGCGTCTGAGGCCCAGGCGGGTTCGGGGCGTCATGGCGCGGTTTGTATTCACAACCCGACCGACAACGTGCTTACCTTTCAAATGCGGCTGGGGAATTCGGGGCCGTGGGACGACTTCGAGGTGACACCCATGCTCTGGCAAACCGTCTACTTCGATCTCGACCACAATGGTCTGGCCCATTCGCCGCAAATCCGTTTCGATTACGTGGCCGGAGATGGATGTTTCTCCGAAAGAGTTTATGAACTCGACTTCTACGAAGTGACCTCTCTCAACTGGCACGAGGGGTTGGATTACGAGTTCGAGTACAATACCGCCGGCGATCGGCTGGAACTCTACAAGCTCGATTGAGCGATTTCCGGAAAGACACTCAGCATGACAGCCGGGGCGGCCAAACGACCGCCCCGGCTACTGATTTCAGTAACAATGACGCACCGACAAGCCCAACCTGCGTCGGTGTCCGACATCGGCGAGACGCCGCTTTCGATGTGATCGACACAGGTTAGTGCTCAACTTCCGACGTGGCTGGTAACCGGTTGATTCAGATGGTATCACATCAATGTACTGTGATCTGTTTGCGGTCCTTATCGCGCAAAGCTCGGCCATCCCAATCCGCGTAGGACTGATCCGTTGACATGCCATTGAGAACGGTGCAACGCACAAACTGGTTGATGTGGTTCGGAGTTGTTGCCGTACTCTTCACCGGGAGCCATCACGTTGGGGCACAGGAGCCAGCGCCCGAGTTTTCCACCGAAGCGATCGAGTTCTTCGAGTTGAATGTGCGCCCGTTGCTGGTGGAACATTGCTACGAGTGCCACAGCGCCGATGCCTCCGAGTTGCAGGCTGGACTGCGGCTCGACAGTCGGGCAGCAATGCTGGACGGGGGTGATTCGGGATCTGCCATGGTGCCGCATCAGCCGGAAGAAAGCCTGCTGATTGATGCCGTTCGCTACCAGACGTTCGAGATGCCTCCCGCAGGGAAACTGAGTGATCAGGAGATCGCTCAGCTGGTGCGCTGGATGGAACTCGGTGCTCCCTGGCCCGCGGAGGAAAGCGATTCTGATTCGTCATCGCAGGCTGAGGAAATTGACTGGTCCAACGTACGCAGCGGGCATTGGGCATGGCAGCCTGTCGAACGGCCTTCACTGCCCGAGGTCAGGGACACGGAGTGGGCGATCAACTCCATTGACCAGTTCGTGCTCGCTCGACTGGAAGCCGCCGAATTGCAACCGGCTCCCGTGACTGAACCGCGCATCCTGGTGAGGCGCATCTATCTTGATCTCATCGGCATCCTGCCGACTCCGGAGCAGAGTCAGGCATTCATTGACGCGTGCAGCATCGATCATCCAGCGGCTGTGTCTGAACTCGTCGATGAACTGCTGGCCTCACCATTGTATGGACAACGCTGGGCCCGACACTGGCTGGACGTTGCGAGATACAGCGATGGTTACGGCGGCTTTCTCGACAATCAGGGCTACGAGCAGGCCTGGAGGTATCGTGACTGGGTGGTTGATGCGCTGAACGCCGATTTGCCGTACGACCAGTTTCTCAAGCTGCAGATCGCGGGCGATCTGATCAGTCCCGAGACTGATGCCGTCGCCACGGGATTCTTCGCGTTGGGGCCGACTTACGTGTCGGACGGAGGTGATCCCGAGAGCACCGCTCAGGCCCGCGGCGAAACATTGGATGATCGCCTCGACACGCTGGGCCGCGGACTGATGGGGATCACTATCAGTTGTGCCCGCTGCCACGATCATAAATTCGATCCCATTCCTCAGTCGGACTACTACTCACTGGCCGGCGTGTTCAACAATACATCCCCGCAGGAATTCCCCCTCGAACCCGCTGAGGTCGTGCAGCAATATCAAGATCACCAGCACGCAATCGCTCAGCAGGAGCAGAAGATTCGGGAACTCGAAGCCATTCCCGCGGAACAGCGCACCGCAGAACAACAGCAGCAGATGGAGTCCTGGAAGGCCGAACTCGAATCGCTCCGCCAGTCTGCACCCGCGAAATTCGCCTACGCGCATGCGCTCACGGATAGCGGCAGCGGCGACATGCACGTGGCGTTACGCGGCAACCTGCAGAACGCAGGCGATGTCGCCCCACGCCGGTTTCTGCGACTGCTGGATGGCGAGGCCCCCGAACTCTTCACGGAAGGGAGTGGTCGACTCGCGCTTGCGGAGGCCGTGACGAGCACCGCGAACCCTTTGACGGCACGTGTGTTCGTCAATCGCGTCTGGATGCATCACTTTGCCCAGCCGCTGGTACACAGTCCGAGCAACTTTGGAACGCTGGGACAGGCGCCGACGCATCCGTTGTTGCTGGACTGGCTGACGGCCGAGTTCATCGAATCGGGCTGGTCCATCAAAACGCTGCATCGCCGGATGATGACTTCCGCGAGCTACCAGATGAGCAGCCGTTTCGATCAGCAGGCGTTCGATGTGGATGGCGGCAACGAATTGCTCTGGCGGATGAACCCTCGCCGCATGGATGTCGAGGCATGGCGGGATTCGTTGCTGGCGGTGACCGGGGAACTCGACTCATCGTCGGGCGGCCCATCGATCGACAACATTGGCGCCAGTACCCGCCGCACGCTGTATGCCAAGGTCAGCCGGAATGGCGATCAATTCGCCTCCGACGAGTTCCTCAGGCGATTCGACTTCCCGTTGATGCGGGCTACCGTGGAAGAGCGACCGACAACAGTGGTACCGCAACAGTTCCTGTTTCTGATGAACAGTCCCTTCATCGTCGACCGGGCGCGTGCCTTGGTGAATCGACTGGCCAACGAGCCGAATGATGAAGCACGAATTCGCCAGGCCTATCAGTTGTTATATGGTCGAATTCCAACCGATGATGAAGTGCAGATCGGCCTTGATTTCGTATCGCAGCCTGCCGAGAGTGAAGGGCTACCGAGTTGGGTGCAGTATGCACAGGTATTGCTCGGTTCCAATGAGTTCATGTACGTGAGGTGACTCATGCGTCATCGCCAACCGTTTCCACCGCTTTCCCGGCGCGAGATGCTGCATCGGATCGGTGCCGGCTTCGGCGGCCTGGGGCTGGCGAGCATGATCTCGGCAGCACCCGCGATCGCCGACAACGCGATTGTTGTCGGCGATGCAGCCTCTCCTCTGGCTGCGAAGCCTCCGCACTTCGCACCGCGGGCGAAGCACATTATTCAACTCTTCATGCCGGGCGGGCCCTCGCAAGTCGACACCTTCGACTACAAGCCCGCCATACGGGAGTACGAAGGTCAACGGCCTGAGATCGTCGACCGCAAGTCACTCCGCAACACGACCAATGGACTTTTTCCATCACCATTCGGATTTCGTCAGTACGGCGAGTGCGGCAAATGGGTGAGCGACATCTTCCCGCACGTGGGCGAAGTGGTGGACGACCTGTGCTTCATCCACTCGATGCATACCGATATCCCGGAACATGCCGGAGCGATCTTGATGATGAATCTCGGCCACTTGCAGCCCAGTCGGCCCAGCGTCGGCTCGTGGCTGGTCTACGGACTGGGCAGCGAGAACGACGACTTGCCGGGATTCGTGGCCATGAGTCCGCGGGCACAACCACGAGGCCAGATGGCCAACTGGGGCAATGCCTTTCTGCCCGGCGCCTATGCAGGCACGTATGTCAACATTCATGAGATGCAACCCGAGCGCATCATTGCCGACCTGCAGAACCCATGGCTCCCTCCCGCGGAGCAACGTCGGCAGGCCGACCTGCTCACCAGGCTCAACCAGATCGATCTACAGCGCGAACAGCAGGATCAACAACTGGAAGCGAGCATTCAGGCGATGGAAATGGCCTTCCGCATGCAGTTCGCGGTCCCAGAGGCATTCGACACAACCGACGAAACTCAAGCGACGCTCGAGATGTACGGCGACAGCGAGTATGCCAAAGGTTGTCTGCTCGCACGTCGGCTCGTGGAACGCGGCGTTCGCATGGTGCAGGTGTCGCATTCCATCGATGGCTACGACATCGCCTGGGACACCGGTCACGACGACATCGTCGGTGGACACAAGGCGCTCGCCGATGCGTGCGATCGAGGCATTGCGGCCTTGATCAAGGATCTCAAACAACGGGGCCTGTTTGACGAGACCCTGGTCGTCTGGGGCGGCGAATTCGGACGCGCCCCCACTTCCGAGGGGCAACGTGGACGTGACCACGATCATTACGGATTCACAGTCTGGATGGCGGGCGGCGGTGTGAAGCCCGGCTTCAGTTATGGAGCAACGGATGAATTCGGACTCACTGCGGTCGAGAATCGAGTGCACGTGCACGACCTGCACGCCACGATGCTGCATTTGATGGGGATCGACCATGCGCAGTTGACCTACCGCTACTCCGGTCGCGACTTCCGCTTGACCGATGTCCACGGACAAGTGATCGAAGACATCCTCGCGTGAACCGCCAGTCCCCGACGAGCGACGCGCCGGGGAGGTGCCGCGAGTCAGCTACGGTGCGACATGCTGACGCAGGCAATGTGAGTCGGTGTCCGACACTGCGGGCGATGTGACCGAAGCAGCGGCAAGCTGCATCTGTTGCTCGGACAGTTTCCCTCGGCCGCGGACTACTTCCGCCGCTGCCTCGAATTGGACCCGGACGATCAGCTGCTCCGGTCCGACACGCCGAGGGCGACGTGACCGGACCAGCTTCGTGAGCAGACCTGTGACGGTGAGATCTTTGTCGAGCCCACGTCAGTGACGGTTACATGCTGCCAATTCTCACAGTTTCTGGACCGTCTCTCGGGACTGCCAACTGCACCTCCGGCGACAATAGGTCGAATCTACCCCGATTCAGGCAATTGAGGTTGCAGTCACTCTCACACATCGCAAATACTGGCTCCTGCCGGAGGGAATGGCGACTCGGCAATTCGCGAAAGATTTGGATCGAGTTCATCGCACATTTCGCAACTTCGCCCAGTCATGTCGTTCACGCGTGAAGAAGTGCATCGCTTTCGGGTCTCTTCATACGCTTGGGGTCTAGGCTTTCTGCTGGTTGACGGCACGATCTATCTCGTCGCCCTCTACGGCGCTGTGACTTCCGCCTTCTGGCTTTCGCAACTCTGCTGGAGCATCGTCGCCGGGTTTGTGGCGACGGGACTGTTCATCATTGCGCATGACGCCTGCCATCACAGCCTGACACCCAACCGCGCACTGAACCGAGTCGCCGGAACCTTGGCATTCTTCCCGATGCTGCACAGTTACAGCCTATGGCGGTATACCCACAACATCCTGCATCATCTCTACACGAATCGGCGCGGGAAGGACTACGTCTGGGAGCCGCTGTCACCGCTGGAGTATCGAGCCCTGAGTTCGTGGGGGCGCGCGAAGTACCGCTTCTTCCGCAGTTGGTTCGGGCACTTCTTCTACTACACCTTCGAGATCTGGTTTCGTCTTCGACTATTCCCATGGCGAAGGTACCTCGACGAAGTGCGTCGGGAGTATTGGGTCGACTTTGGCCTTGTTGTGGGATACGTCGCCGCCATGTCTGCGGCCTTGATCGCCCTCCGCACCTGGCATCTGGGCGTGCCATTCCTGTCGACCGCATATTGGGTTCATCCGGTGCTGTTGGGCGTGGTGCTGCCGTTTCTCATTGGCAACATGGTGACATCACACTCCGAGTTCCTGCAGCACACGCAACCGGAGATCCACTGGTCCTGGAATCCTCCCGAGGACAAGTTCGAGATCCACCAGGCCAGGGTCACTGTGCATATCGAGCATTCTCCGGCGGTGGACTGGATCGTCCATTGGATCCGCGATCACACGGCCCATCACATGCAGCCCGCGATCCCGCTCTACCGCTTGCGGCAAGCACAAGAAATCGTCGAAGAAAGACATGCGGACAAGGTGGTGCGATATCACTATGGACTGAGAGAGATCTCCAAGGTCATTCGCGCCTGCAAGCTGTACGACGATGAACTGGGCTGCTGGGTCGACTTCGATAGCCATCCCACGTCGCAAAGCCGCCAGCCCGGCAAGCCGCGAGAGTCCGCTGTGAACGAGTCGGCCAACCAGATGTCGTCCGCGCCAGTAGTCGCTTGTGTTTCGGGAGGTCCGCATGGTTGAGCAAACGCCACTGGACGAATCTCCGCGGACCTTCGACGCCTTCTGGAAACTCTATCTCCACGAGCATCGGAACCGGCGGACCCGCTGGCTGCATACTCTGGGAACGCTGCTCGGACTGGCGATCGTCGTCACCGCCATGCTCACGCGGATCTGGTGGTTGTTGCTGGTCGGCCTCGTCGTGGGATACGGGTTCAACTGGATCAGTCATCTGACGGTCGAAAAGAACCGCCCGTTGTCGCTGCGGTATCCAGTGCATTCGCTTCTTTCAGACTTTCGCCTCACGGCACTCATGTTGATCGGACGCGACCCGGTTCTGACTCACGAACAAGCTTCAGCACGACGGGAGCACACATGATCTCCGCGGGCAACTCTCTTCGGCAATTGTTTCCACTGCCGCTAACTGCGTTCGAGCAATACATGCTTGCCGATGACCGACCACGGTACCCCATGGGGTTCTTCATCGAGATCGTCGTCTCGGGACAACTGCGGCAGGCGGAGTTCGAGACAGCGGTCAATCTGGCGTTCGCCAGGCATCCCTTACTCAATGCCTGCATTCAGTCGACGTGGCGCGGCAAGCAGTGGGTGCCCAGCGCTCGAACATCGGCCATCGCCTGGAACGACGGCGAACCGAAACTCCCCGCAGTCACTCAGAGGTACATGGACCTCCGTCGAGAACCGGGAGTTCGTGTGTGCGTCGGTTACCGGCCCGAAGCATCGAGGATCGTGTTTCAGTTCCATCATGCCGCCACTGACGGCATCGGAGCGATACAATTCATCGGCGACGTTCTGGCATTCTACGGAATGGCGACCTGCTCGCGTTCACATGCGGCCCCGGAGGTCGTGCCCGTCGATCTCATGTGTCTCAGATTGCGCGGTCAGCGCCTCGACCCTGGCTGGAAACATGCTGGCTCGATTGCCGAATCGCTCGGAAGGATCGCCGAAATTGTTGGCGTTCATCCCTCTGCGTTGTTTGCACCAGCCGACTCGCCAACCATTGATGTCGATTCCATCGATCCCAATCCCTTCGTCACACGCATCATTGAGCGGCACGAGCTATTGCAACTCAAGCAGGCAGCCTCCCGGCAGGGTGTGACTCCGAACGAGCTCTACACGCTCGCCATGTTCCGCACGCTGCATGACTGGAACGCGCGTTATGGAGGTTCCTGCGACACAAGGCCGATGCGCATCGGACTCCCGGCGAGTCTGCGGACGCCGGCACACGACGCCTCTCCGGCGGCCAACATTCTCAGCATGATGTTTGTCACCCGGAAAGGGCGGGCCGTTCACGACAGCGACGCCCTGCTGAGGTTCATTCACCGAGATATCAATCGCATCACGAGCGCCGGTGATCATGCGGTGTTCGCCCTCATCATGGAATGGACCAGGCGGATTCCCGGCGGACTGAAACTGCTCACCCGTATGCCACGCCGCACTGCCACCGCCCTGCTCGCGAATGTCGGCGAAGTAAAGCGGCAGTTGAGGAATCGCTTTCCGATCGTCAGCCGCAAGTGTGTGGCCGGCAACATCATCTTGGAACACCTGCTGGGGGCGGCGCCGATTCGTCCCGGCACACGATTGGGGACTTCGCTCGGCACGTATGCCGGCCGGATGTTCATCAACTTCAACGTCGATCCCTACCTGCTGACGCGCGAACAGGCGCAGGAGTTGGCCGACGGATACATCTCGCAACTCAATGCGATTGGCGATTTACGATCGCCGGCGTCGAGTGGCAACGAAATCGAACTCTCGAAGTCGCGACACACCGCGAAAGTGCCAACGTAAGGAATGATGTCGACGCTTGACACACAGCAGCGTGCAACTCCGAACCCGTGGCTCGATTTCTGGCCGCGGTTTCTGCTCTTTCCCACATTGGCCGTCGGGCTCTATCCGCCGTTCATCATGGGCTGGGGAGGCGATGGGTGGTGGGTGACCACGGGTGGGGTGGCATTACTCACCTATTGCTGGTTCTGCGTGGGAGGCTCGTTCCACGAGGCGGCTCATCAGACGCTGTTTCGCAATCCCGCGATCAATCTCTGGGTCGGACGGGTGCTGGGCATCATGATCGGCATCCCCTACACAGCCTATCGCGAAACACATCGTCGACATCATGCCTATCTCAACACTCCCGACGACTACGAACTCTGGCCCTACAGCGACCCGCGGATGTCTCTGACGTTTCGCCGCTGCTTTGTTTGGCTCGATCTGATCGGCGGCGTCGTCACCGCGCCGTACATCTATGCCCGTATCCATTGGACGCGGGATTGCAGGCTCGGTCCCGAAGTCCGCAGGATGATCACTTTCGAGTACGTGCTGATGGCGGCCGTCTGGACCGTCGGACTTGGCGTGCTTGTGTTGGCCGCCATGCCAGCGGGCTGGCAGTGGCAGGAGTTTCGATTCGTCTGGGCGTTGCCGCTGTTGCTGTCGCCAGTGGTCAATACGATCCGCAAGTTTGTCGAACACCTGGGCATGACCAGCACCGATCCCATATGGGGAACTCGAACGGTCGCCTTCGGCAGCCCGCTGACGCGATTGCTCAATTACTTCAACTTCGACATTGCCGTCCACGGGCCACATCATCGCTATCCGCGAGCGTATCACTACGAACTCTCACTGAAGTTGGCGGATTATCAGCACTCTCACCCCGGAGAATCCGTGCCGGTCTTTCCATCCTATCTGGCCGCGGTAACAGACGTTCTTCCCTGTTTATGGAACTATCCGGCGACCGGCACGCATGAGGACGTGTCCGCATCGAGAGTTCGCTCGTCTGATGAGTCCAGCGAGATTCAGTGGGAGCCAGTCACCGACGAGGTTGAAAACATGCCGTCGATCGATCGCGGCCAGGCGGTCGCTCATCGCGGCTGAGGCAGGAGCGCAGATTCATGATGGGACTCGGGCTGCGAATCACGCTGGGCGTCATTGCACTCTGCCTGCTGGGCTTTGTCGCATATACGACTCGCCTGGTGTTGAGGTTTCGCAAATTCGTGCTCACCGCACTCGCTCGACAGTCGCCATCTGTAGATCAATCGCAACTTCCCCCCGCTGCGGTCGTACTCGCCCTCCGCGGCCCCGATCCCAATCTGAGAATGACGCTGCAGGCGCTGGTCGATCAGGCCTACCCCGACTTCATGATTCATGCCGTCGTCGACAGCTCCGATGACCCTGCACTGCGAGATGTCGAGCACGCACAGCAGCTGCCCAGAGGCGAGCGGATTCACATCTCGCTGCTGAAAGAACCATTGGCGACGTGCAGTCTCAAATGCAGTTCGCTGGTGCAAGCCGTCGGCGAACTGGATCGCCGTTACGAGATCGTGGCCTTCATTGACGGCGATGTGATCCCTCACCGCACTTGGCTGCAGGAACTCGCTACGCCGCTCGTCGGTGGAGAGGTCGACGCTACAGGGGGGAACCGCTGGTATCTGCCCCCGAAAGCCAGTTGGGGGGCCTTGTGCCGTTACTTCTGGAATGCGGCATTTCTAATCGTAATGTGGGCTCGCCATGTCCCCTGGGCAGGCACGATGGCCCTTCGCCGCGAAACGATCGACCAGATTGGCCTCACCGATGCCTGGCGGAACGCGATGTCGGTGGATGCCACGCTGCATCGATTGCTGGATCAGCATGACGGCAGGTTCCAGCTTGTGCCGACACTGCTCATGACCAATCGCGAGGACGTTACGACCTCGTCGTTCTTCACCTGGGTGACGCGGCAACTGGCTGTCGCCCGCTACGGCAGCGCCGGGACCCGGCAGGTGACCGAGTTCGTCGGTGGGATGATGCTCTTATTTCACTTGTTGATCCCCGCGCTCGCAGTCACCGCAGCCTGCGTCGGTCACCGCGCCGAAGCCATCACAGCCGCGAGCATGCTGCCCCTCTACTGGCTGGCTTCAGGTATGCGCTGCATGGTCATCGAGGCCACCGTCCGCGCGGCGATTCGCCGGCGGGGTGAAGACCCCCGCTGGTTCACCTGGCCCAAATCGCTGAGATGGTATCCGGCCCTGGTGCTGACTCAATTGCGCATGTTCTCGGCCGTTATTCGCTCGCTGAAGATCGAGCAGGTCGAGTGGCGCGGCATCCGCTACAGACTCCATCCTGACGGCAACGTCGACATGTGCGGCTACCGACCGTATGCAGCCGATGTTGCGCAACCTGCAGAGCATTCCGTACCTTGAGC
>JANNSB010000657.1:0-7232 GCA_031402175.1 Planctomycetaceae bacterium | reverse complement strand
CAGCCCGAAGTCGATCACCTTCGGCACCGGCTGGCCGTCATACAGACAGACCAGGATGTTCGAGGGTTTCAGATCACGGTGGATAATGCCCTTCTGATGGGCGTGCTGCACCGCCTGGCAGACCTGCGTCATCAGCTTGAGGCGCTGTTGCACGTTCAAACGCGCCTGATCGCAATACTGCGTGATCGGCACCCCCTTGACGTACTCCATCACGAAGTAAGGCCGGCCTTGCTCGGTCACTCCTCCATCGAGGACTTTGGCGATGTGGGGATGGTCCATCACCGCCAGCGCCTGCCGTTCGGCCTCGAACCGCGAGAGCACCTGCTTGCTGTCCATCCCGGGTTTGATCAGCTTGACCGCCACCCGCCGCCTGACCGGATGAGTCTGTTCGGCCAGCCAGACCGTGCCCATGCCTCCTTCGGCGATCTCTTCCAGGAGTTTGTACCGCTGGCCGATGACGGCTCCGGAGCTGTATTGGGCTGTTCCGGGGAGAGGCACGATCGTGGTCGCCACGCCCGCAGCAGGCTCCAGAAAGCCTCCCGCCTGATGGTGGGCGCGGAGCAGCAGTTCGATCTGCTGCCGCAGGTCCGCGTTCCCGGCACAGGCCTGATCGAGCATTGCCGACCGTTCGGCGTCACTGTTGCAAGCCAGCGCCTGGGTGAAGAGCGACACGATCTCGGAGCTGGAAGGGTTCAAGCCGTTCTCCCGCAAAACAGGCCATTCAGAAGGGATTCCTTCCTTAATGCCCCGTTCGCGCTCCCAGTGTGCCACGAATTCCGAGAATTTTGAACTCTGGCCCCTCCGGCTGCAGGGACTGATACAACCACGCCCGTGCAAAGGCCCAGTTGCGGTCGGCGGTGCGCTTCGAGATTCCCAGCGCTGCGGCCGCCTGTTCCGTGGTCAGTCCGGCGAAGAATCTGAGTTTGACCAGTTCGCCACAGGCGGGGTGTTCCACTGACAGCCGAGACAGGACTTCATCCAATGCCAGCAGTTGCTCGTCCGAGGCGGCATCGGCCACCGTGATGGAACTGAGATCGATCCGCTGCCAGCCTCCCTCGCGTTTCTGCCGATTTCGGTCACGGGCGCGGTTGATCAAGATGCGCCGCATTGCCTCGGCTGCCGCGGCGAAGAAATGGCCCCGTCCCTCCCATTGCTTCTCGCCGGATGGACCGACCAGCTTCAGATAGGCTTCGTGGACCAGCGCTGTGGCCTGCAACGTCTGCTGCGGCGACTCGCCGGCCATGCGTGTGTGGGCCAGTCTCTTCAGCTCGTCGTAGACCAGCGGCAGCAACTGCTCTGCAGCGGATGGGTCGCCCGCTTCAATCTGCTGCAGGATCTGTGTGACGTGGCTCATGGCAGCGTGCATCCTATGCGGCAATCAATGACGTGGCGACGATACGATCCAAGTCCCTCCGATCACTCCCGGACGGACGGAGCGTTTTCTAGGTTACATATGCCTGAGATCCTGGTCTTACGACCCCCGGGTCGGTTGCACCGAGCCACGAACTTGACTTTGACGAGGTGACGCGGCCAGACTCCACGCATCCGCGTTGCTGATTCCTGGGGAGTCGTCATGTCTTGTCAGGCAGACTCTTCGTTGACCGCTGTCGTTCGGAGGCCGGCTGGTCAACGCTATTTGCTTTCTGACGCTGTGCGCTCGGTTTGTTCGGAGGGATCGAGTATCCGGCTGAGACTTCGAGTTCGCTCGTTTCATTTCCACACTCAAACGATCCCGCGGCATGCGCGAGGTTTGGCGCTCGCGGGTGCCGTTGCATCCTGGATGGGAGCCTCGACCATGTTCGCCCGGCACATTCTTTGTGTTTTCGTGCTCATTTCCATGGCGGGTTGCAGCGGCGATGAGCCAGATGCCGCTGCTCCCGTCGCGCGTCCGGGAACCACGAGTTCGGCGACGACGTCGCCCGACGACTCTGGTTCATCAGGCGAATCCGCCGACGCCGATGAGGCGACTGAGGAAACAGTTCGGCCACCCGTAGCTCAAACGGAGACGATCGCGACGGGAGTCATTCCATTCGCAGACTCGGTGGAATTTCTCTTCACTGGTGAGGGCGCGGTCCAGGAGGGTGTCGAAGATGGGGCCATTCACTCCAAACGAGCCGCCGTGTTGCGCGGTCGGGTGCTTGGTCGCGACGGCGAATCGCTCAGCGATGTTGAGATTTGCGTGCTGCAGCATCCGGAGTACGGCCATACGGTCACGGACGATGATGGCCAGTTCGACATGGTCGTGAATGGCGGCGGGCAACTTGCCATTTGCTACGAGCGGCAAGGCTTCCTGCCGATTCAACGTACCCTGCAAGTTCCCTGGGAGGAGTTCGTCTGGCTGCCTGATGTGGCCTTGATCCCGGTGGATGCTCAAGTGAGTGAGATCAATCTGTCGGCAGATGTGATCCAGGTAGCTCGCGGTAGTGAAGTCGTTGACGCCGACGGCCAGCGACAAGGCACGCTCGTGCTGCCCGTTGGCACGTCGGCCGAAATGGTCTTGCCGGATGGTTCAACGCAGCCGTTGGAACAACTGAGCCTGCGGATCACCGAATACACCGTCGGTGACGAAGGCCCCGCCGCCATGCCGGCCACCCTGCCTCCGACGAGCGGCTACACGTATTGCTTCGAACTGTCGGTCGACGAAGCCACCGCGGCCGGTTCGGATCATGTCGTCTTCAACAAACCCGTGTTTCACTACGTCGAGAACTTTCTCGACTTTCCCGTGGGCGGTCCCGTTCCGGTGGGCTACTACAACCGCGACCTGGGCGTCTGGGAGCCATCGGGCGACGGCATCATCGTTGAAGTGCTCGCCGTGAATGACGGCCTGGCTGACCTGGACGTTGATGGCAGCGGCAACGTCGCCAGCGCGGAGAGAATGCAGGAACTGGGCATCACGGATGACGAGCGGCGTCAACTGGCGGAACTGTATCAACCGGGCCAATCGCTGTGGCGAGTGCCGATTCCGCATTGCACGGATCCCATCGACTTGAACTGGCCATTCGGATTGCCCGGCGACTCCGAGCCTCCCAAGAATAAGCCAGGGCAAGATCCGAATCAGCATCCCTGTTGGGGATTGTTCTTCTCCACGATCGACATTCAAAACCAGTCGCTGCTCGAAACGATCGACTTGGCGGGCACGTCGATGCAGCTTCACTATCACAGTGGCCGCGTCCGTGGACGACAGGCCGCCTATACACTCGACATACCGCTCAGCGACGAAAGCATTCCCGAGAGTCTCAAGCGAATCGAACTCGAGGTCTACATTGCCGGGCAGCAGATTCGTGAGAGCTTTCCCGCGGAGCCGAATCTGATCCATTCCGTCACCTGGGACGGACGCGATGCGTACGGTCGCCTGCTGCAGGGCTCGCGTCTCGCGCGAATGCGCATCGGCTACGTGTATGATGCCGTTTATCAACAGCCTGCAGAATTCGGACAGAGCTTCGCGCGCTTCTCGGACACGCCAATCGAGGCGAGTCGGGCGCGGCAGGAGTATACGCTCTGGCAGGAGCAGCATGCGCTGCTCGGGACTTGGGATGCGACAGGTCAAGGCCTGGGGGGCTGGACACTGAGTGCGCAGCATGCCTACGACCCGATCGCCCACCGGCTCTATTTCGGCAATGGAGAGCAGCATGAGGCTCAGGCGGTCGACCGGAACATCGATACGGTGGCCGGTTCCGGGGTCGGTGGAATCGACGATTTGGGAGGCTTCGCAGGGGACGCTGGTCCTGCCACGCAAGCGCTACTCAATGATCCCGCCGGCATCGCCTTTGGACCCGACGGCACGCTGTACATCGCCGACACTCACAACCATCGGGTTCGCGCCGTCAGCACCGACGGCGTCATCACGACGATGGCCGGAAGTGGCGAGGGAGGCTTCGCCGGCGATGGCGGGCCGGCCGTCGAAGCCTTGCTGAGTTATCCGATGGGCGTCGCCGTCGGGCCGGACGGCAGCCTGTATATCTCTGACGTTGTGAATCTGCGTATCCGCCGCGTCACTCCTGACGGCACGATCACCACCTTTGCCGGAGGCGGGGATGCGTTTCCGGGTGATGGCGGACCAGCCACCGCGGCGCAAATCTGGCAGGGAGGTAGCGGTTCTCCAGGAGAAGAGCGTCAGGTTTCGCCGACGAGGGGCCTTGCCGTGGCGACCGATGGCAGCTTGTATTTCTGCGACTCGTTCGGCAGCTTGCGATGCGTCGATCCCAACGGCATCATCACCACCCTGGCGAGCGGTTTCAACGACCCGCGAGGCATCGCCATCCACCCGGACGGCAGCCTTTATGTGACCGAGTGGTTCGGGCATGTGGTCCGGCGGATCGGTCCCGATGGGCGCGTCACGCTGGTCGCCGGGACGGGAGTGGCTGCCCCTGCCGTGGAAGGGCTGTTGGCCACCGAGTCCCCCCTCGGTTATCCGGTGGGGGTCGCCGTCGATCTCGAAGGTACGGTTTATATCTCCGAGCTGTATTACGAGGCCGCCTCGAACGACGACCGAGTTGTGCATATGGTGGGAACTGACGGCGCATTGCTGAGATACGCGGGAACGGGCATCTCCGGCTTCAATGGCGACGGCGGCACGGCGTTGCAGGCTCAATACCTGGGAGTGAGCGACGTGAAGATCGGTCCCGACGGCTACGTCTACATCTGCGATACAGGGAACCACCGCATCCGCCGCATCGGACCGTCGCTGCCAGGTCGTTCGGTGGATGAGATCGCAGTGCCGTCGCCTCAAGGGGAGGAGATCTATGTCTTCGATCGCCAGGGCCGACACCTGCGAACGCTGGATGCTCTCACCGGGAAGTCTCAACGAGAATTTGCCTACGACGAACATGACCTGCTGGCAACGGTGACCGACGCCTATGGTCGCGAGTTGCAAATCGAAAGATCATCCGACGGCACGCCAGTCGCTATTCTTTCGCATGGAGGTGAGCGAACTGATCTGCAGACCGGGAATGGCGGATATCTCACTCGCGTCTCATTGCCGAGCGGCGAGACGACGGGTCTCAGCTATGCCGCGGGGAACGGCTTGTTGTCCGAGTTGTTCGACGTCTTCGGCCACTTGCATTACTACCGCTACGATGAGCTAGGCCGGCTCATCGGAGATGAGGATCCCGTGGGCGGCTTCATCGAACTCACGCGAACCTCGACGGCCAATTCCTTCGAGGTAACAACCAGCACGGCTTTGGGCCGCGAGCGTACGTACATAACTGAACAGGCATCCGACGGCGGGCAGCGTACGACGAATCTCGACGCGGGCGACGTTTCGACCACGTCCGATCGCCTGCGCGACGGCAGCCGAACCGTCACGCTTGCGAATGGGACTGAAATGACTTGGACGATGGGGGCCGACCCGCGATGGGGCATGCAGTCCGCGATCGTTTCCGGTTGGAGCATGGAGACTCCGGGCGGAAGACAACTTGTCATTGAGAACCGGCTGGAAGCAGAGTTGTTCGACGACAGCGATCCGCTCAGTTTGCGGTCTCTCACCAATACCCGCACGATCAACGGGCAAGTCTCGACGGCCAAGCTCGACCTGGCGGACGGCACATTCGCGGTCACTTCCCCCTCGGGTCGCACAACCACGCTGCACGAAGATTTGTATGGACGCGTGCATGAGACATGGGCGGAAGGCATGGATCCGCTGATCTCGTCGTTTGACCGATTCGATCGCATCACCAAGCTGCAGGCCGGTAGCATGGCCGTGGCGTTTGAGTACGACGACGCAGATCGTGTTACCAGTGCCACGAACGCAGCCGGAGAGCAGTATCAATTGGCCTACGACCCTCGAGGCCGAGTGGCCTCGATCACAACACCCAGTGGCGCGACATACGGATTGACTTACGACGCAGCGGGAGCCTGGGCCGAAATCGCCATGCCCAGCGGTTCCGCCCATCGGCTCACTTACACGCCGATCGGCTTGCAATCGGGTTATGTGCTGCCCGGCGGGTCGGCCTATGCGGTGGTATACGATGTCGAACGCCGGCCGACCAGCGTCACATTGCCGGGCGGGAGAGTGATGGAGAATGCGTACGACTCAGCCGGACGATGGATCAGCCTGAACTATCCCGAGGCGAACATTACGATGTCGTATCCCGAGGCGGGCGCGGCATGTTGTGGAGCCGACCCGCCGGCCAATCTCATTTGGACCCCAGTCGACGGTCCCGCGCAGGAGATGCGATTCGAGCGTGATGGACAACTTCTGCTGGGAGTCGAGTTCCGCGGCGCGAGTGACGGCCGCTATCAGTACAAGTATGACGAAAACCTGCAGGTCGTCGGCGTGACTCTCGATGACGGAGCCGAAATGGCGCTCACGCGGGATGCCGACGGCCTCGTGACCGGCTTCGGCACGTTCGCCGCCGAACGGGACGCGGCGACGGGATTGCCAAGGCGAATCAGCGATGGGACGGCCGATGTGTTCGTCGAATACGATTCACTGGGACGCATCGCGGCCCGCAGCCATTCGATCGCAGGCGTCGAGGTCTATCGGCTGGAGTTGATCTACGACAATGTCGGCCGAATTGCCAAGCGCACGGAGATACTCTCCGGGGCACCGCGCGCCGACCGCTTCACCTACGACCTCGATGGACGATTGACGCAGGTCGCACGCGACGGCGTGGTCATCGAGAGCTATGCGTATGACGTGAACGGCAATCGGACCACGAGGCTCAGCGGTGCCGTAGAGCAGAACGCCACTTTCGATGAACAGGATCGGCTCGTCTCTCTCGGCGACGTGAGTTTCGAATTCGATGTCGATGGGTTTCTCGCATCACGTGGCCAGGATGCATTTGAATACAGCGCTCGCGGTGAACTTCTCGCCGCGCAATTGGCCGACGGGACGCAGGTCTCCTACAGCTACGATCCGATTGGACGCCGAGTGGCTCGGACGGATGCGGCCGGTACGCTGCAGTTCCTGTATGGCAATCCAGGTCAGCCGTTTCAGGTCACGGCGTCCCGCGATACGGCAGGCGTTCTGACCGTGTACCACTACGAAACCGGCGGAACGCTGTTCGCCCTGGAGCGGGGTGGCGAATGGTTCTACATCGCGAGCGATCAGGTCGGCACTCCGCGTCTCATCTGCGATGCATCAGGTACCGTCGTTCGTACGATCGACTACGACGCGTTCGGAGCGGTCATCAGCTACAGCGGCGATGAGTTTGCGCTGCCGATCGGTTTCGGGGGAGGAATTACGGATTCAGCGACGGGACTAGTGCGGTTCGGTTTCCGCGACTACGACC
>JANNSB010000656.1:0-10388 GCA_031402175.1 Planctomycetaceae bacterium | reverse complement strand
AGCGGCCGCCGCTCCGCCGATGACGTGTGCCGATGTTTTGAGGAAGTCGCGACGCGTTGTCATTGGTGTAGTCCTGATGCTCGATGGGCGAGGTAGTAAATAGAGAATCGAAGAGGCTCGATGGGCGCGATCATCCCGGATGCTCAAAGCATCCGGGATGATGGACTGGTTCAAAACAGTTCATGTATCTCCCGGTGTCCGAAATCGACCAGCGGGAACGGTCGGCCGGCGGGGCCGGGAAGATGGCTTTCCAGGTCGAAGCCCAGGCTGTGGAAGATCGTGGCCGCGACATCGGCCGGCTCGACTGGTCGCTCGGCAGGCACGCCGCCGATCGGGTCGCTGGCCCCGACGATGCGTCCACCTTGCACGCCGCCGCCGGCGAAGTACACGGTAAAGCATTGCGGCCAGTGGTCGCGACCGCCCGCGGGATTGACTCTCGGCGTCCGACCGAACTCCGAGACATTGGCCACGAGAGTTTTCGGCAGCAGGCCGCGCTGATCGAGGTCTTCAATCAACGCGGAATATGCCTGATCGTACATCGGGCACACGATGTCTCGCATGCCGGCAATCGAGGTGAACGGCTTTGAGCCATGGATGTCCCACGTGATCTCATCAAACACGGTCAGGAATGTATTGATCGTCACGAACCTTACACCGGCCTCAACCAGACGGCGCGAGAGGAGGCAGCACTGACCGAAGCGGTTCATTCCATATCGCTCGCGAACCTCAGTCGGCTCCTTGGTGAGGTCGAAGGCGTCTTTAGCTTGCGGGCTGGTCATCAGACGGAAGGCCGCCTCGAAGTTGCTGTTGAGCAGTTCTGCGTTCTCGGTGGCCTCGAACTGTCCCAGAGTCTGGTCGACGAGATCGCGCATCCGCCGGCGTCGATCGAGGCGGACTTCACCAATCGTGTCGGGAGGCAACAGGTCGGGAACCTGAAAGTTCGCCTGCGACGGATCGGCATTGAGCGCGAACGGATCGTGCGCCTTGCCGAGGAAGCCCCCCGCCTGGCCATTCGGCAAGTTGCCGCCGCCGCGTCCCATCAGTTCGGGCAGCACCGCGAACGGAGGCAGATCGGTCTTGCGGCCGCGCAGATAGCTCACAACGGCTCCGTAGTGCGGCGTGTTAACGCCACCCGAAAACTGTCGCCCCGTCTGCAACATCTGCCAGCCGGCATCATGCACCGCAGCGCCGCCGTGATGAGCCGACCGCACGAACGAGATCTTGTCGGCGATCTGTGCGTGCCGGGGCAGGATCTCCGACAACTGCACTCCGGGAGCGGCGGTGTCGATCGGATTGAAGGGTCCGCGAACCTCGGCGGCCGCCTCGGGCTTCATGTCCCACAGATCGATGTGACTGGGCGCGCCGAGATTGAAGATCATCACGCACGCGCGTTCGTCGGCATCTTCGGCGAGGCTGCCCGCTGCCTGGGCCGCGAACAGGTGCGGCAGACTGAGTCCGACGGCCCCCAATGTCCCGACCTGCAGAAAGTCGCGACGGGTGACGCCGCTACAAGTATGGGTCTGGCCGCGTCCAGTAAAGGTGAGCATCGTCGAGCCTTATCTGTGAAGTCCGTCAGTCTACGGAGAAAACTTGCCATTAACTCCTGGCAGGCTGGTTCCTTCATCGTAAATCGCCGCACATGGATCCTCAAGCGCGAGGACTCATAAGTGGTCGAAGATTCGGAACTGCATCCACAAGTCGAGTTCCCGGAGGAACTTGCACTCGCGGATTGGCCAGTTGCGGCTCTCTCGCCGACTTCCACGGGAGTGGAGACGAGAAAACTGACGGCGTCGACATCGGCAATCGAATCCGGTGCGGCATAATTGGACTAAAACGACCGTGCTTTTGTCGTTCTCTCCCCGTGGCTGTGGACTCGTCGTGGAGGCTGCCGTGTCGTGTCGCAATCAGAAATCAAACCACATCCCGCCCCCCACGAACTCTTCGTGCTGGTCGAAGAAGGACCATTGGATCGACGGGCCGTTGTAGTATTGCATCCCCACACGGAAGGCGGAGCCGGTTTCGCCTTTCCATTGCCAGCCCCAGATCACGTTCACGCTGCCGCCGAAGTCGAACTCTTCGCGGAGGTGACTGTTGATCGCCAGCACCGGGCTGCCCTGCGGACCGGTCGGATACTTCGGATTGAACTCGGCTCCGAACTGCAGTTCCAACGGCTCGGCCCCGCCGTTGTGATTCGGGGCGTAACCGACCTCGCCGTAAAGATTGATGTCATCAGTGAAGTCGTAACGTGCACCGAAGATCAACGCATCGCGGACGTAGTTGCGGCGATCGGTGGCGCCGGTCCGCAACAGGAACTCATCCCCCATGTGCGAACTGATGTGGTAGTAGCCCGCTTTGTAGGCCCAGGGACTGTATTGCCAGGTGCCGACGCAGCCGAATCGAAAGTCGGCTCCTTCCAGGTCCGAATGCTCTTCGGGATCGACGCGGGCCAGTCCCGCTCCTTCAATATCCAACTGAAACCCCTGCGGGTTGATCGCATCAGCCGTGCCGTAACGCAACAGGCCGGCTCGTCCGCCAAGGGCGGTCTCCAACACCATACCCCGATCCTTCTCATTGAGCCACACGCCGGAAATGCGGGGTTCACGCTCGCCTGCGACGTATGAGCGGTACATCAGACCGGCGGGAAACCGGCGCCATGCATCAGGCCCGTCGAAGCGGCCCTCCATCGAGATGGGTAACGGAGCGGACTCGACCGGGCGCGACACCGTGTTGAACGTCGCAGATGGTTGCAGGGCGTCAATCTGAAGAGTGTCGTCCGCTGTAGGCGTGAACCAATTGGACTGAACTGCGGTCGGAGCGGGACTGGTCAGACTCCCTACTCCCAGCGACCCGAACGAACCCGAGATCGGTTGCGGATGGTTCGCGACAGTGTCGACCGTCGCGCGGCCGGTGTTCTGCCGTGGAGGCTGGGCCGCTGATCGATTCAGGCTTGCTCGGGCGGCGTCGGCTGATCCTTGAGCGTGAAGTTGACCGGTTGCCGTCAGCAACATGCAGATGCCAACCAGCAAATAGACGCCGATCCGCCCGACTCCAAACGGAGCCTGGGCGGAACCTGGGCAGACTGCGGATGGAATCCTCAGGTGCTGATGCATGTCGATGCTGATCCAGTCCATGCAGTTCTGAGCATTGAATTGGCTGGACCGATGGTCGCGGATGTCGGAATCGTCACTGGAGTATCGACACTGCGGATTGCGCAATGCGGCACGGAGCGGCTCGATCGAACTGTCACCAAGTCACGAAGGCAGTGGTAGCGGTTGTAAGGAGTTTGCTGCTTGCAGATTTCCGCCAAGTTACCTATTCCAACTGACCGCTACTGGCTTCCTGCTCTCCGCGACACGACGAACCTCTCAGACCCATGACACCGCTGGAAACACAGCTCCTGGAGTACGTCGGCCGCGAAGCCTACGAGCCATTGCGAGCCAAGGATCTCGGCAAGAAGCTGGGACTGCGCAAGAGAGAGCTAACCGAGTTGCAGACGGCGATCGAGTCGTTGATCACGCAGGACCGAATTCGCGTCTCCGCGAAGGGGCGTATACAGCCAGTTGCCCAGCCCGGCACGATCGTCGGCATTCTGCGCAAGATCTCCGCCGGGGATGGATACGTCATTCCGCACGCACCACAACGAACAGGTCCCGACAACGACATTTTTGTCGACCGTCACGACCTGCGGGACGCTCAGCAAGGGGACGAGGTGCTCGTCCGCCTGTCCAAAAAGCAACGGGCGCGCGGCGGACGCATGGGGTACGTCGTCGACATCCTCGAACGCGCCACAACTGTTTTCGTCGGTCGTTACTTCGAGGAGCAGGACGCCGGCTTCGTGACAATTGACGGCCGTAACTTTGCCGACCCGATCTGGGTGGGCGACCCTGGCGCGAAGGGCGCGAACGAAGGAGACATGGTCGTTATCGAGATGCTCCGCTTCCCCAGCCATTCGCAACGTGGTGAAGCCGTGTTAACGAAGGTGCTCGGCCCGCGCGGCGAGGTCGGCGTAGATACGCAGACCGTGATTCACGAGTTCGGCATCCCACTGGAGTTCAGCGAAGAGGCGTTGGAGCAGGCGCGGCAGGCCGCCGAGACCTTTCGTGACGACGATCTCGAAGGACGCGAGGATCGCACCAGGGAGATCATCGTCACGATCGATCCGGCGGATGCCCGCGACTTCGATGACGCTATCTCGCTCAAACGCACCGACGACGGCCACTGGCATCTCGGCGTGCACATCGCCGATGTCTCGCACTTCGTCGTTCCCGGCACCGTGCTCGATCGGGAGTCCGAGTTGCGCGGGAACAGCGTTTATCTTCCGAACTACGTCATCCCGATGTTGCCGGAGGTCATCTCGAACGGACTGGCCAGTCTGCAGGAAGGCCGTCGGCGATTCACGAAGTCGGCCTTCATCGAATTCGACCCCGAAGGTCTGCCGCTGCACACGCGATTGGCGAATACGGTGATACTGGTCACGCAGCGGTTCGCCTACGAGGAGGTGCTGCCGCTGGTGCATTCACACTCACGGGCCTCCAGCAAGCACGATGGCGTCGAAGCGAGTCCCGCAGTCGTGGAATTGCTGAAGGAGATGTACGCCCTGTCGCGGATCCTGCGAAACCGCCGAATCCGTCGCGGCGCACTCGAACTCGCATTACCCGAGATCGGCCTCGACTTCGACCAGGACGGCAAAGTCACCGGAGCCCACGACCGGTTGCATGACGAAAGCCATCAACTCATTGAAGAATTCATGCTGGCGGCGAACGTCGCCGTTGCCAAGTTGCTGATGGAACGGGACATCGAATTCCTCCGGCGCGTGCACGGTTCGCCTGCCTTGCTCAAGCAGCAACAGTTTCAGGAGTTCGTCGATTCTCTGGGGTTGCCGCTCCAGAACCCTCAATCGCGTCCGGAACTGCAGAAGCTGCTCACGATGGTGCAGGGGACGCCTCTGGAACACGCCGTGCACTACGCCTGCCTGCGTAGCATGAAGCAGGCGACCTATTCGCCGCAGCACGAAGGGCACTACGCCCTGGCCGAAGAGAACTACTGCCATTTCACGAGTCCGATCCGCCGGTATCCTGACCTGATTGTGCATCGCATCGTGGATGATGTGATTCTGCGACCGGAAGGGACATCGCCGATATCAGTGGAAATGCTGACCAGGCTGGGAGTCCATTGCTCGTCGACGGAGCGCCGCGCGGAATCGGCGGAGCGGGAGTTGGTCCTGCTCAAGCTGCTGCAATTTCTGGAGGATCAGATTGGCCTGGAGTTACCGGTCATCATCACGGGCGTCGAACGGTTCGGCATCTTCTGTCGCGGGGTCGAATTGCCGATCGATGGACTCGTTCACATCAGTTCGCTGCCCGACGACCGCTACGACTATGATGCTTCGCGTTTCGCACTCGTCGGAAGGCGGGGCGACAACCTGTTTCAACTCGGTCAGCGGCTCATCGTCAGCTTGGCCAGCGTCGACCTCGACCGGCGTCAGGTCGATCTCAGGTTCGTCAAGCGCCTGGCCGGCGGTGCCGCACTGCCGAAGAGGAGCACGGGAGGTAAGAAACGCAAACCCCGTGACCAGGAGACGCCGTCCAAAGGCAAGCGCTCATCGAAAGGAAAGCGAAAACGCAAGTAGCAAGTGTCCTTGTTGACCTCCCTGATTCCTGATTCATGCCTCCTCAAATGATCCGTTGCATTGCCTTCGACATCGTCGGCACCCTGATCTTCGCCGATCCGCCGGTGCACATGGCTTATCATCGCATCGGCAGGAAGTTCGGTTCGCAGCTTGATCCCGTGACGATTCGCCAGTCGTTTCGCGAGGCAATGTCGCGGCGCGAAGGAGGTTCCAGCCCGGTCAACGACATTCTCGGCGACTCCATTGCGCTCGCAGGAAACGGCGACAGCGCGAATGCGACGTCCGAGGAGGCTGAGATGCAATTCTGGAGAGACGTGGTGGACGAGGTCTTGCCCGATGTCGCGGACAAGCCGGCATGCTTCGCGGCGTTGTTCGAGCACTTCGCACAACCGTCTGCCTGGAGCAGTTTCATGGATGTCGAGGAGACGCTCCCCACTCTGAGCGATCGGGGTTACACACTGGCCTTGGCCTCAAACTTCGATTCTCGCTTGCACTCGGTGTGTGCCGGGCATCCTGTGCTGAGCCAGATCGACCGTCGCGTGGTTTCGTCCGAGATTGGCCATCGCAAACCCGGCCGGCCATTCTTTGAGGCTCTCATTCGCACATGTGCATGCGAACCTGTCGAGATTCTGATGGTCGGAGATCACGCAACGCACGACATCGAGGCGGCTCGCCACTGCGGACTGCAGGCGATTCACCTCGACCGCGGCGGCTCGCTCGGGCCGCCCGCGATTTCGACCCTGGATGAACTACTGGACCGGCTGTGACACGTCGCCGCGTCTGTCCCCAGACGCGGGGAACAGAGCCAAACGTGTTGAACTTTGATGAATTGCGGCAACCAGATGATGCACTCTCGACCGGATCTCGAGTCCTTTGCTGTGACCATTGTCCACGAGTCGCGCGGACTCGCCCTGCCCGGCGTCTGGGGACAGACGCCGCTACGACGCACAACGCAGCATTGATCGGAACTCTCCCAACTTCCGCTACGAGAAAGCCGCGATTGGCCACTATACTCCGGAAGCTCGATGCCCGCACCGAGTCGCCTGCGGCTTGCCGTTAAACACTTGCTGACTCCTGGTCCCTGACTCCTCCATGCCCAACGTTCAACTTCCTGACGGTACCGTCAAGTCTTTTCCCGCGGGATCATCCGCACTCGACATCGCACGCTCGATCGGCGATCGGCTGGCGCAGGCGACCATTGCCGCCGAGATCAATGGTCAGGTTGTCGATGCGATACGGCCTCTCGAGGAACTGGCGAGCAGCGATCCGATTCCACTCAAGCTGCTCACCACTCGTGATGCGGCCGCTCTGGGCGTGTTGCGGCACTCGTGCGCTCATGTGATGGCCCGTGCCGTCATGCGACTTTATGAAGGAGTCGGACTCGCGTTCGGCCCGACCACCGGCACCGGCTTCTATTACGACTTCGATCTGGCGACTCCGATCAGCGAAGAGGACTTCCCCCGCATCGAGGCCCAGATGGAGGCCATCGTCAAGGAGGCCGAGCCGTTCGAGCGGTTCAATCTGCCTCGCGGCGAAGCGCTGCAGTTCGTGCGCGATCTGAACCAGGAACTGAAGTCGGAACACATCGAGACCGGACTGGCGGAACATCCGACTCTCAGCTTCTACCGGCAGGGGGAGTTCGTCGATCTTTGTCGCGGGCCGCATGTTCCCGATGCCGGGCGCATCAAGGCGTTCAAGCTCCTCAGCATTGCCGGCAGCTATTGGAAGGGAGACGCCAAGAACAAGCACCTGCAGCGGCTCTACGGAACCGCGTTCTTCGACAAGAAGGAGATGCAGGCCTATCTCGATCAGGTCGAAGAAGCAAAACGTCGCGATCATCGCGTGCTGGGGAGACAGCATCAGTTGTTCGCCATCTCGAACGAAGTCGGCCAAGGTCTGGCTCTGTGGCTTCCCAAGGGAGCGACCGTGCGTTCGCTGCTGGAAGACTTCATCAAGCAGGAACTCTTGAGGCGCGGATACCAGCCGGTCTACTCGCCTCACGTCGGCCGCGTCGAGATGTACGAGACCAGCGGCCACTTTCCGTACTATCGCGACAGTCAGTTTGCTCCGATCTTCGGACACCCGGCCGGACAACTGGTGGATCATTGGAAGGGGCGGATCGAAGATGGATCACTGACTGCCCAGGTCGAAACCGACTTCCTCGCCGCCGCTCGCGCGCTCGGAGCGGACCTCAGTGGATATGCCGCATCGGCTGCCGTGGAAGACAAATTGACCGCGCTCCGCAAGTGGGAACGCAACCAGGAGCGCTATCTCCTGAAGTCGATGAACTGCCCGCATCATGTGCAGATGTACAAGGCGGCCCCGCGTTCCTACCGCGACCTCCCCGTGAAGCTCGCTGAGTTCGGCACCGTCTACCGTCACGAGCAATCGGGCGAATTGAACGGCTTGCTGCGGGTGCGGGGACTCACTCAGGATGACGCCCATTTGTTCGTCACTCCCGATCAGGTGAAGCCCGAGTTCACCGACACTCTCGACCTCGTCAAGTTCGTGCTCCGGGCTGTCGGGCTGGAGGACTACACCATTCAGTTGTCCAAGCGCGATCCTGCGTCCGACAAGTACGTCGGGTCGCCGGAACTCTGGAATCAGGCCGAGGCGACCTTGAGAGACGTTCTTGTCGCGTCTGGCCTGAACTTCATCGAGGCCGAGGGAGAGGCCGCGTTTTACGGCCCAAAGGCCGATTTCATGGTCCGCGACGCCATCGGGCGCGAATGGCAACTCGGCACAGTGCAGCTCGACTACAACCTGCCTGAACGGTTCAAGCTCGAATACGTCGGAGCGGACAATGCCACTCACCGGCCGGTGATGATTCACCGCGCCCCCTTCGGTTCAATGGAGCGGTTTGTCGGCATGTTGATCGAGCATTTCGCCGCCGCGTTTCCGTTGTGGCTCGCGCCGGAGCAGGTGCGCATCCTCGGCCTCAACGACGACATGCTCGGTTACTGCCAGCAATTGCGCGCCGCGCTGCAGCAGAAGGGTTTTCGCGTGACCATCGATCAGCAGTCGGCCAACGTGAAGAAGAAGATCCGCGATGCGCAGCTTGACCTCGTGCCGTACATGATCGTGGCGGGACCGAAGGACCAGGAGCAGAGTGGCGTCAGCCTGCGTGACCGCATCGAAGGCGATCTCGGCTTCATGACCCTCGATACCGCGATCGCCAAACTGGTTGCCGAGCGCGACAGCCGGCAGATTCGCCAACTGGTGAAGAGCAGCTTCCGCGGTTTCAGCGGTGCCAGCGACGGCGACGCGGGGAATGAGTATTAGTCGCCTTTCGCTCCGCGACAGCAGCGGCTGCATGTGTGTCGACGCAGCTACTAACCGAATGATCGGCGCACGCGCTCAACATCAAGCCGCAATTGCTCCAGCAACTGCGTCGCCGACTCGAACTTGATCACATCCCGCAGCCGTTCGACGAAGTCGACATCCATCGTCCGGCCATACAGGTCGCCCGCGAAGTCGAGCAGATGCACTTCCAGCTTACTGGCCTGTTCGTCGAATGTCGGGTTCGGCCCCAGATTCACCGCGGCCTTGTAGGTCTTTCCGTCAATGGTGCAGGAACCGCTGTAGACGCCGTGCGTGGGGAGCATGGTTTCCACCTGTTCGAGATTGGCGGTGGAAAAGCCGATCGTGCGTCCGCGCTTCGCCCCTTCGACGACGACTCCCGTAGCTCGATGAGGCCGTCCCAGCATCGCCTTCGCACCGACGACATCGCCCGCCTTGAGCAGGCCGCGAATCAGTGACGACGACACCGTCTCGTCTCCTTCGAATACCGGCGGCACGACATGGCATTCCAGTCCTTCGCGATGGCACATCTCCTGCAGGCTGTCGACGGTTCCCTGCCGTCCCTTGCCGAAGCAGAAGTTCGATCCCTCGACGATGCCGCGAAATTGAAGTTCGCTCAGCAGCACCTGGTCGAAGAATTCGGCGGCGGTCAGATTCAGCAGTTCTTTTGTCGTCGGCACCACCAGCACAGTGTCGACACCCATCTGGCTGACGAGTTCCACCCTGCGCTTTAGCGTCGTCAAAGCCGGCGGCAGGCGATCGGGGGCGAGGATTGAAGCCGGATGCGGGTCGAATGTCACCACGACAGCCGGAACGCCCATGCGGAGTGCGTGACGGGACAGCTCGTTCAGAATGTGTTGATGCCCGCGATGGACCCCATCGAAATTGCCGATCGATAGGCATCCCCCTCGGTAGATGCCGGGTTGCGTGAATCCGAAGCTGGTCCCCATCACGTGGTCAATCTGAAGTCCTTATTAGCTCAAAAGTTGTGGGATTGTATCGACCGCAGCCGCTTCACGGCATTCGTCTGGACACATTTTGACCGAAGGTGTTTAATTCCCGCGATTTGAGTGCGGTTGGCGGCCGTCATGCCGTTGCGAGGAATTGATTCACCGCCGGACACGAAGTCCGGCGCGCGAGCAGGGAAAGGACTCCGTGGAAAGTTTCAAACGCCTCATCCCGTACATCTGGCCGTACCGGCGGAAGCTGGCGCTGTCGGTCGTGTTCGGCGTTCTGGTGGCGATCCTGTGGGGCGCGAATCTTTCCGCCGCGTTCCCGATCATCACCGTGCTGCTGCAGCAGGAGAATCTGCACGATCTGGTCGATCGCAACATCGACACAGTTCAGGCCAGAATCGAGGAGCGCGACTCCGATATCGTGGCCGCCAACGTGCAGATCGCGGAGCTGACCAGCGACGGCCTGGAAGAGCACGACCCCGACATGGTCAGCGCGCTGGCCG
>JANNSB010000655.1:0-4358 GCA_031402175.1 Planctomycetaceae bacterium | reverse complement strand
TCGAACTGGGCGTTCATCAGCGTGAGCGTGGCGATGTTCTGGCCGGCCAGTTTCTGAATCGCCTCGCTCGAAACATCAATGCCCGTGAAAATGACGTCCAATGGTTCGCTGGGTTCCGCTGGAGTCTCGACAGCCGGCGCGAGCGCGGTGCTTTCCAGTTGAAGTTCCAGCGTCGTGATGTCTTCGATCTGCGGCGCACTCCAGAACGTGGGAGGAGGCGTAGCTGTCACGTCTTCATTCATCTCTCCCCACAGATACCAGTGCGGATGCACATAGACCCAATACGCCGGCGGCAGGCCGGTGTGTCCCTGATATTCGGTTCCGTCCCAATGGCCGAAGTCGTGGAAGTTGCCATACGTCGCGAAGTCGCCGGGGGCCTCGAGCTTGTCGAGCAAGTTCGTGTACTTGCCGCCGCAGGTGGCGCGGTCGCGGGCCTGCGTCGAGTCGAGCGACACCGGTTGCGGCGAACTGTCGATGCCGTGCAGCGTGTACCACAGGTCGCGAGTCTGCTGCGCGAGCGTGACGAACTCGGCCCGTCGGCCATCGGCGTCGTCGCCGCGCGCTCCGTGTGCGATCTCGATGACGGCATTCCATGAAATGTCGCCGCGATGTGGAGACTGACGCACCAGCATGCCGTAACCGGCCACCGCGCTGGCCCAATGGAAGTCACGAGTCGGAGCCGTCATTGGCTGGTCGCGGTCATCCACCGGGAACTCGAGTCGCACCGATTCGTCGGCCGTCGGCTGCTTGTAGCGGACCTTGACGACGCACAGTTCGTGCGCGACACCAGCCGGCACCACGACTTGTTCCTGATGATCCAATTGCCATGCGACGGCCACCAGCGGCTCTTCGCCAAGCTGCCGCAGGGCATCGACGACTTGTGTGTGATTCTCGACCGTCGTTTCGATCTCGAGCGAAGTGGCATCCTTGGCTTCGATGGTGACTTCCGCGCCGAGCAAACCGTTCACAGTGTCGGCCGCGTCGTCGGCTGCGAGCGTGGTGAGGCGATAGAAACGGGGGATTGTGGCGTCCTCTTCTGTGGCCCCTTCCAGCGTTTCGGCGGCCTCGGCAGGTTCTACGGCGGGCACTTCATCCACCCGTTGATACCGCAGCGGGTCGACGCTCGGCGCGACTTCGCCAATGGCCGAACCGGGAACGATCTCGAACAGAGCCGTCACCGTGTGACCCGCTCCGATGTCGCCGGCGTCGACGCGATCGTTATTGAAGTCCTCGGCCGCCAGCACACGGTTTTCGTAACCGATCAGCCGGTAGCCGCGCACGAGCAGCGGGTTGAACTCGACCTGCAGCTTCACGTCCTTGGCCACCGTGTAGAGGGTGCCGGTGAGTTCATCGAGGAACTTGCGGCGGGCCTGATCGAAGTCATTGATGTACGCGTATTGTCCATTGCCGTGATCGGCGATCCCTTCGAGTTTCGAGTCCTGCAGGTTCCCCTCGCCGAAGCCGAAAACACTAAGAAAAACGCCTGTTTCGCGTTTCTGCTCGATGAGCTGCACCATCGCATCATCGCTGCTTTCGCCGACGTTGAAGTCGCCGTCGGTGCAGATGATGACTCGGTTCTGGCCTTCGCGGATCAGATTGGTCGTCGCGACATCGTAGGCGAGTTGCAGTCCACCGGCTCCATTCGTCGAACCCTCGGCGTGCAGCGAATCGATGACGGCGATGGCTTCATCATGCCGGTCACCGGTGATGCTCTGCAGCGCGACCTGGGCGGTGTCGCGATAGGTGACGATCGCCAGCCGGTCGTTCTCGGTCATCTGTTCCAGCAGCAGCTTGAGCGACTGCTGCACGAGCGGCAGCTTGTCGGCATCGACCATCGAACCGGAAACGTCGATCAGGAACACGAGCGACGTGGCCGGGCGGGCGGCGAGATCGACGTCGCGGGCCTGCATGCCGACCCGCATCAGCCGATGTTCCGGCTGCCACGGACAGGCGGCGACTTCCATCGTCACCGAGAAGGGCTCGCCCTCCGCGGGCTGCGGATAGTCATACGTGAACGAGTTGAGCAGTTCTTCGATACGCACCGCATCGGCCGGCGGCCACTGGCCACCTTCGATGTAGCGGCGGACGTTCGAATAGGAAGCCGTGTCGACGTCGATGCCCAGCGTCGCCAGCGGTTCTTCCATCGGCGACTTGAAGGGGTTCTCGACGATCGGTGCATACGACTCGGTATTGGAACGAGCATCGTAGGCCCACGCACCGTCATCCCAGGAGAGAGGTGTCATGCTCCAGCCGAGCGATTCGCCGCGAGCGAGGCTCTGAAGTCTGCGATATTCTTCATGAGCGCGCCGTGTTCGCGGCAATTGTGTCTCTGGTCCCGCAGGGAAGAACTGCACATCGTCGCTCGCATACCTGGCCGGCGGCAGCATGTCTGATTCCTGAAATCCCCCGGCCGGAGGAGTCCCCAGTTCGAACGACCCCTGACGGAACGGGATGTCGAGATCACCACTGAAGGTATTGGGGGCCGCCAATCCGACCACAGTACGATTGGGCCAAGCATCTCGACCAACAATGTTCAGATCTGGCTGCGATCCGAAAGGATGATCACCGTCGAGATCCGCCATCACCTCGGCTTCAGAGTAAAGCTCGTACATTCCGCCGCTGTTGAAGCCGCCGCGACCACCGCCGCCAATTTCCAGAGGACGCCCGGTTCCATGCGATGATGAGGGCTGCCCCTGTCCCGACTGACCTGGGCTGTTCTCGTACCATTTGTTGAGCTGCTGCAACCCGTCGTCCGCTGTCATTGTGCCGAAGCGAAACGCCATGTTGTAGTTGTCCGCGAGACCGCGTCCTCCCATCTGCCCGTTCGACACGCCGGCGTCGTCGTGGAAGTAGTGCTGGCCGTTACTCTGCAGTGTCGGCGTTCCGGCGCTGTACAAGTAGTCCACTTCGTCGCCCATGCGTTCGAGGCCTTCGGCTTCCACGCGCGACTCCAGAACCGAAAACGAAGTGATCGGGGCGGCCGCCGCACCGTCGATATAGGACAAGTCCAGTGGCTGGTCGGCAATGCCATCGCCGTTGACGTCGCCGCCCGGCACCACAGACCCGTTCGCAATAGATTCCGAGCCGCCGAACTGATACGCCGTTTCGCCGTCGACGGTACTCATGAGCCGAGACAGCCCCCGGGCACGCCACTCGCGATCTCCGTTTTCCGCGAGTCTGCGTTCCCACAACTGCTCACCCTGCTCCTGCAGCGCGACCTCGCCCTCGCGACCGAGTTGCTCCGCGGTCACGCTGAGGCGCATCGGCGCGATCTCGAGACTCAGGTCTACCGGTCCCGTCACCGCCGAGACTTCCTCCGACAGCATCGTCAGTTGGGTTTCCATCGGCTTGAAGTAGACGAATCGGCCGATGACGATGTCGCCGTTCGGCGTGCGGGCCAGTCTGGAATCAACGCCGGCGGCCAAAGTTTCGTGCAACGCCGGCTGGGACTGCGAAAGTCCCAGCAAATCGGGCGAGCCAAAGTTCTGCACGTCAGCCAATCGGTCCTCTACATCGGAAGGGTCAGTGGTGAGACCGCTGTCGGCCAGTTGCCGGCCATTCGGCGCGGTTGCGGCCGTGACGATCAACAGCAGACATGCCGCCAGCACACCGATGGTGGCGAGGATCGCCCAGCGCGAGGTCGGGGCCGGCTCAGTCGATTTCACACTCACCAGACGGGGCGATACCGCGGCGATCGGCTGCCTGCTTCGGGTGCGGGCGAGTTCCATAATCTGCGCGCGCTGCTGCTCGGTCAGCGTCGGGACTGGCTCCGACTGGAGCGCGGCGAACACCAGCGAAGCCGCCTCGCGAATGGCCTTCGCATCGGCCTGCAGATCGGCCGATTCCGCCACCCGGCGCTCCCAATCGATGCGTTCGGCCTCGGGAAGTTCTCCCAGGACGAAGGCAGTCAACTTCGCCTCGAGGACTTCTTCGGACTTGGGGGATTCGCTCGGGGACGGGAGATGCGTGGACATCACACCACCTGGGATGAGAAAGTAAGACGGGCCAACCATCCTTGTAACGATTTCTCTCCGGACTTCTTAGGATTTGATCCCTTTTCGCGGGGAAAATCGGGTTCTTGCCGACGATTCGACAGTGCAATTGTTGCCAGCGAAAGGCTTGTGATTCAGGCCAGACTCGGTATCCTCGACCCGCACGGGAGCCGCTCCCGCCAGCAAGCGGTCTGGGTCGCATCGACCGCTTACTGGCGTGTGCGGCTCTTTGCACCCCTAGCTCAATTGGATAGAGCATCGGTCTTCGGAACCGAAGGTTGCTGGTTCGAATCCAGCGGGGTGTACTTTTCTAAAGTGCTTTGAGCAAAGATTTTAGCTTGCTCACCTCCTCCGCACTCAGCTGTG
>JANNSB010000654.1:0-14699 GCA_031402175.1 Planctomycetaceae bacterium | reverse complement strand
CACCACGGGATTGCCGTCGCACATGTGCAAGTTCAACATGACGAAGAACGCCTTCGTCCTGAAGAACATGGACAAGATTCTCGACGCGCTCACCCGCGGCCTGCCTTACGACATCTTCAGTAACGGGTACGGGAAGGAATCCAGCCGCGACGTGATGGTGAGCTATCAGGCGAACTGCGATGCCTGCGGCTGGGTATTGCCGTCGAACAGCCCCGGCGTGCACACGCTCTGGCTGCCAGTGATCCCGCTACAGATCGGACTGGTGCTCAAACCCGGTCCGCAGGAACCCTGGACACCCTTCCGCATGTACGAGGCATTCGCTCAAGCCGGCGTGCCGCGCGAGGCGTTCTGCCTCTATCCCGGACGAACCGAAAAAGGGGCGGAACTCGGCAGCGCGGTGCTGGAGACTTGTGAGCGGTCGGTCATCTTCGGCGGTCTGGCCACAATCGAACGCTATCACGGCAACCCGAAGGTATCGGCTCACGGACCAGGCTTCACCAAGATCGTGCTCGGCGAGGACAAGGTTGATCAATGGGAAAAGTACCTCGATCTGATGGCAGACAGCGTTTTCGTCAACAGCGGGCGAAGCTGCATCAGTTGCTCCGGCGTCTGGGCGCCCAGGCATGGCAAGGAGATTGCTGATGCGCTCGCGAAACGACTGGGGCCGATCGCGCCGAAGCCGATGGATGACCCGACGTCGGGCCTGGCAGCGTTCACGGTTCCTGGTGCGGCCGAGGCGATGAGCAATCAGATCGATGAAGGCTGCAAGTCGGCGGCCGTCACCGAAGTCACCGCCAAGTACCGAAATGGCGAGCGGCTCATCAAGAAGGAACGCTGTGACTTCCTGCGTCCGACGGTGCTGCATGTGAGCGATCCCAACGACCCGATGGCGAATACCGAATACATGTTTCCGTTCGTTTCGGTCGTCGATTGCCCACAGGACCAGTTCCTCAAGAAGTGCGGGTACACGCTCGTCTGCTCGGCCCTGACCGACGATCCCGCCTTCTCACGCTCCCTCGTCGACGCCACGAACATCGACCGTCTCAACATCGGCGAGGTGAAAACGATCCAGCTCAACTGGCTGCAGCCTCACGAAGGAAACATCATCGACTTCCTGTTCCGCAACAGGGCGTTCCAGAACAGCCCGCCCCCGGCGCACTGAGTTGCGAGTTCTCATCTCTCCTCCTCTGCGATCTCCGCGCCTCCGCGTGAGCCTTCTGATTCCACGCAGAGGCGCAGAGACCGCAGAGATATGCCGTAGAACAGCCTATGGACCCGGCTCCAGCCTCCGCCGTACACTGCCTCACTCTCGCAGTGCATCTATTCGGTCCTATGATTGAGACATGAGCCAACCCAGCCTTCACCGCATTCTCGTCACCGGAGGCTGCGGCTTCATCGGGTCGAACTTCGTCCGCTTGATGCTCGACACCTACCCCGAGCTGACGGTCGTCAACCTCGACAAGCTCACCTACGCCGGCAACCCCGAGAACCTGGCCGACTTCGACGACTGCGATCGCTACATCTTTCACAAGGGGGACATTGGCGACCGCGTCTGCCTGGAAGAACTGCTCGGTGCGCACAGCTTCGATGCCGTGATTAACTTCGCGGCCGAGAGCCATGTCGATCGCAGCATTCTCGACTCGGCCCCGTTCGTTCAGACCAACATTGTCGGCACGCAGGTGCTGATGGACGTCTGCCGCTCGCGAAATATTCCGCGATACGTGCAGGTGTCGACCGATGAAGTCTACGGCAGCCTGGGGAAGGAAGGTTTCTTCATCGAAGAGACGCCGCTGGCCCCCAACAGCCCTTACGCGGCGTCGAAGACCAGTGCCGACCTGCTGGTGCGGGCGTACTGCCACACGTTCGAGTTCCCGGCGATCATCACGCGGTGCTCGAACAACTACGGGCCGTATCAGTTTCCGGAGAAGCTGATTCCGCTGTTCATCGCGAACGCGCTGGAAGACAAGCAGCTACCCGTCTATGGCAAGGGGGAGAATGTCCGCGACTGGATTCACGTCCTCGACCACTGCCGCGGCATCGATGCGGCCCTGCGGAAGGGCAATGTCAGCGAGGTCTATAACTTCGGTGGACGCTGCGAGATGACGAACATCGCCCTCACGAAAATGCTGCTCAAGCTGCTGGGCAAACCGGAGAGCCTGATTCGCTATGTAACCGACCGCCCGGGGCATGATCTGAGGTATGCCATCGACTGCGCCAAGGCCGAGCGCGAACTCGGCTGGCGGCCCAGTGTCTCATTCGAAGAGGGCCTACAGGAAACGATCGACTGGTACCGTGACCACGAAGACTGGGTGAACCGTATTCGCTCCGGAGCCTATCGCGGCTATTATGAGCAGCAGTACGGCGATCGCTTGAAGGGCTGAGTCGTCGTTTGGACTTCGCTCTTCTGGCATCCCTAGACCCTCGTCTCTCGACCCTAGCCCCTTCCCCATGTCCCGCACCGCCGCCATCGAACGTCAGACCAAGGAAACCGACATCACCCTGTCGCTGGGACTCGACGGCAGCGGGCAGATGGAGATCGACACCGGAGTCGGGTTTCTTGATCACATGCTCACGCTGTTCGCCAAGCACGGGCAGTACGACCTGTCGGTGAAGGCCAAGGGGGACACGCACGTCGACGACCATCACACCGTAGAAGATGTCGGCATCTGCATGGGTCAGGTGTTGCTCAGGTGTCTCGGCGACAAGGCGGGCCTCACGCGGTACGGCAGCATTTCGCTGCCGATGGAAGAAACGTTCGTCACCTGCGGAATCGATCTCGGCGGCCGGTTCTGGTACGAGAGCCGTGTGACGTTCCCGACCGAAAAGATCGGCGACTTCGACACGCAACTGGTCGACGTCTTCTGGCAGGCGACAGCCGCGAACGCCCTGATGAACCTGCACTTCGTGATGCACCACGGCCTCAACAGCCACCACATCTCGGAAGCGATGTTCAAAGGCGCCGCCCGCGCCCTGCGGCAAGCCGTGACGATCGACCCCAGGCAGCAAGGAGTGCCGTCGTCGAAGGGGACGCTGTGACGGGCCAATTATCCCGGCAACCCAAAGTCCGGCGTCATGAGTCCAGGTTCCTGAGAATCTTCTGCCACCACGGCCGGTGCGGCGGCTCCATTTCGATCACGATGCGATGAAACTCTTGCAGCGTTGCCGGCAGCCTGTCGTCGTTCCAATCGAATTCCCCCGGCTCAAGCGTCACGTCCGTGATAAAACTCGCCAACGGTCGTGCCGGCTTACCATCGGCCGCGGCATACGAATACATGAAGGCGTCGTGCAGGTTCCGCGTCGACACGTACTCAAACAAAGCCAGAACCTGTTGATCTGGACTCCCGATGGAGCGTTGAAGCAACTCTCTGACATCGACGAACGCAGAATCGCTGACCCCGCGTTCGTGCAAACCATAACGGTCTTGCAGACGGATTTCGCCGTCTGAGATTCGGCCTTCGTGCTGCACCTGGTCCGCAACGGACACCAATGCGAATTCGTATCCACCATCGACTTCTCGAATATTACAACTGCATGCAGAGTCGACACTGACTCGCAGCGTGGCCTCGAACGGCTCATCCGAAAACAAACCCGTGGTGAAGTATGTCGTCATCGTTAAACGACAGGGGTCGATTGCTTCCGTGACGTGTTGTTCGGCGGGGTCCGACTCCTGGGCAAGCAGCATGGAGTGCAAATCATCAAGTGCCATGTGCACATGCTCGCGATCCGGCGGTTCAAGCCCTGCTTCCATTTTGAAATGCAGAATCTCGGGGATGACGGCATCGAACTCCCGCGCGGTTTCTCGCAACTGCTCACTCAAGTAGTACGATTCGGCGCCCATCGACGTCTCACGTTCTGCCGGCGGGGCATCTCGCAGCCGGTGACAAAACCCGCCGGTGAACGCAAAATGCGACGTCCAATCCGAAATGTTTTCCCACTTGTGGCTCAGCTCGAATTCGCCGTCGCGAATCACGCCGCAGTAGACGACATCGGCCTCTTCATCGATCAGCGAGAAAATCACCGAGTCGTTGACCAAACAGAGGCTGTACGAGAGCTCCTCGCCGACGCCGACCTGCACATCGGCCGTCCAGGGGACATCGCCGAGGAACCCTTCCTCGATGCGAAGTTGGTAGGTGCAGGTAAACGGATCGCCCGCCAGTGTGACCGCGTTGACGGCAGCAATCACTACGAGGAAGCAGACGCTCGAAAACCGGCTGACTGGCATGACGCACTCCCGAAGACGATTGACGTGAGTTCCATCTTCGCAGTCCTGGGACGACTTGGCCAGAGAGGATGCCGCAGGTTCGCTAATCCTCCCGGATGCTTAAAGCATCCGGGAGGATGGTCACGGCCGACGCTCCCCCGCATCCGCCGGATCAGGCAGAGCGAGAGGCTCCCCCGCGACCGGCCAACCCGTTTCGTCCCATGTGAGCGGGCGAATCTGCAACGCCGATCGGCCATTCGCGTCGGCGTCGTAGAAGTGATGCACCAGCCAAGTCGCGTCATCATCTTCAAACACGTCGCAGTGGCCGGGGCCGATGATGCGGTCGGCTGTTTCCAGCACGATCGTGCCGCCGCCGTCCAGAAGCGGTATGCCATCGAGGTCGATGTAGGGACCAGTGACGTCGTTCGACCGGCCCACGCGCAGGTTATAGGTGCTGTTGACGCCGCGACAGCAGAAGTCGAACGAGACAAACAGGTAGTAATGGTCGCCGTGTCGATGAATCGTGGGCGCTTCAACCGCACCGGGGCTTTCGCGGGTCGAGAGGTGACGAATTTCGTGGTCTTCGTCATCCCACAAGCCCGTCTGTTCATCGAGCCGGATGAGCTTGATGCCGCTCCAGAACGAGCCGAACGACATCCAGGGTTGACCCTCGGCATCGAGCACGACATGCGGATCGATCGCATTGAAGTGCTGATGCGGCTCCTCCCCCGACTGAACCACCATCCCCTGATCGATCCACTCGAAGTCGTCGCTCGCCGGATCGAGCGTGGTATTTGTCATCAGCCCGATCGCTGATGTGTTCGAGCCGAACGAGGAAGCCGAGTAGTAGAGGTGATACCTGTCATTGAAATAGCAGATGTCCGGCGCCCAGAGCGAACGTACCATCGGGACGGCCTCGCGAGTCCAGTCGGGCAGTTCGGCGATCGGCGGATCCGCTTGTTGCCAGTTGATGAGATCGGCCGATGTCTTGAGTCGTAGCGTCTCCCCGCGTCGCGAACCGGTGGAGAAGAGGTAATATGTGTCCGCTTCGCGAATGAGCACGGGGTCGTGCACGCCGTAAACATCGCCGGTCTGGGCAAAGGCTGGTTGAGAGTACACGGCCCATGTGACGAACAGGCAAGCGGTTGTCTTCATCTTTGCAGGAGTCACAGTCACCTTTCGCTCCGAGAAAGCTAGTAGCGGCGGCTCTCCGAGACGCCGGGCACGAAGGGGTTGACGTTACTCTATTTTGACACGTTGCGACCAGTTGACGCGTCACTTGGTCGCCCGGCGTCTGGGGACAGACGCCGCGACTTTATCGCACCCGTTTCTCGCCTTCCGAACGTAATCCTCATTCACTGCTCAGCGTCACTCCAACGCCACTTTCGCGGAGCGAAAGGCGACTCTCACAACACGCCGTACTTCGCAAACGCTTCGCTCGCCTTCATCCCCTTCTGGATCGCATCGCGCACCTTGTTCTCATCATGCACCTTCTGCCAGGCCCGCGCGATCGCCTCGGCCTCGACGCTCTGAGGCACGACCACCACGCCGTCGCGGTCGGCAAGCACCAGATCGCCCGGCGCGAACTGGACGCCGTCGATCTCCACGATGACATCCAGATCGATCACGCGGTGACGGTGCATGCTGTCGTAGACACTGGTGCCGCGAGCGAAGATAGGGAACGACATGGCCCGCATCTTGTCGACATCACGGACGGCACCATCCACGATGGCACCGACGCAGCCGCTGTTGCGAGAGGCAGTCGAGAGCAGTTCCCCCCACAATGCCGAGTGCAGCGAGCCGCCGGCGGCGCAGATCATCACATCATTGGGCTGACAACCATCGACCGCGCGCAATTCGAGTTCGTATGGCCTCGGATCCTCGTGATACATGTCAGCCCACAGCGTCGTCTTGCAGCGCCCGACCAGCAGACCGTCGACAGTCAAGGGCCCCAGCACGACTCGCGGCGACTGATGCCGAAATCCCAATGCATCGAGGGCATCGGCCACCACCGCCGCGTAGAGCGACGTGCGCATCATGTCGAGGGTAATCTCGGCGGGCATGTTGTTGTTTCCACAGAAGCCACCAGGAACGCCACGGTGGACGTTCCCTTCAGATTGGAGTCGGTAGATTGTAGAACTCCATGAACAGCCATAACACCGTCGGCTGCGATTCAATCCCACCGAGTGACACATGCGAGTCGGCATCATCGCGCTTCTACACGAGTCGAACACGTTCATCTCGCGGCCGACGACGCTCGAGCACTTTCGCGAACACCTGCTGCTCACGGGGGAGGCGATTCGCGAACAACTCGCCGGTACACAGCACGAGATCGGCGGATTCTTCGAGGGGCTCGCCGGCGCGGGAATCGGCGCGGTGCCGATTTTCGCTGCCCGCGCGGTGCCGTACGGGCCGATTGAGGCCGGCGCGTTCGAGACTCTCATTGAGACGATGTTCCGTGAACTCTCGGCGGCAGGCCATCTGGACGGCATTCTCGTCGCGCCTCATGGGGCGACCGTGAGCGAATTGTTCCCCGATGCCGACGGCCACTGGCTCACCGAGTTGCGCAAGCGTGTCGGGCCGAAGGTGCCCATCATCGGCACGCTCGATCCGCATGCCAACTTGTCGGCCGCGATGGTGAACGCGACGGATGCACTGATCGCCTATCGCACGAATCCGCATCTCGATCAAAGGGAACGGGGCGTCGAGGCAGCGCGACTCATGTCGGCCACGCTGCTCGGCGAAGTGCGACCCACACAGGCGGCGGCGATGCCACCGCTGGCGATCAACATCGAACGGCAATGCACCAGCGAACCGCATATGCGAGCGCTTTACGCGCTGGCCGATGAGCAACTCGATTCAGAGGGAGTGCTGTCGAACAGCATTCTGCTGGGGTTCCCGTATGCCGACGTGGCGGAGATGGGGTCGGCGACGATCGTCGTCACCGACAACGACCCGGACCTCGCGCAGCAAATGGTGGATCAACTCGGCCGCTTCATGTGGGAGCATCGTGAAGACTACGTCGGCAGGCTCATCAGCATCGACGAGGCGCTCGATCAGGCCGCGAAACTGGATGGGCCGATCTGCCTCCTGGATATGGGAGACAACGTCGGCGGTGGATCGCCAGGGGACGGCACGTTTCTGGCGAATGCCATCGACGAGCGAATGATGCCGCATACCTTTGTGTGTCTGTGTGATCCTGAGTGTGTACTTCAGGCAGCCATGCGGAACGTCGGCGAATGGGTGGCACTGCGCGTGGGAGGCAAAACCGACGATTTGCATGGGAAGCCGCTAGGATGCCGGTTTACCGTACTTGGATTCAGCAATGGAACATTCAGCGAATCTGAAGTGCGGCACGGCGGCTTCACGCACTACGACCAAGGGGCTACGGCGATCGTTCGCAGTGATAACGGCTTGACGGTGATGCTCACATCGAAACGCATGCCGCCGTTCAGCCTGCAACAACTCATCAGTTGCGGTGTCGATCCGATGCAGTTTCGCATTCTCGTGGCGAAGGGAGTGAATGCGCCGATCGCGGCCTATGCGCCGGTGTGCAGGCATTTCATCCGCGTCAACACGCCAGGCTGCACGTCAGCCGACATGACATCGCTGCGGTTCGAGCACAGAAGGCGGCCGATGTTTCCGTTCGAGTAGCGGCGTCTGTCCCCAGACGCCGGGCGACGCAAATCGACTCGGAACGTGGGCGACGGTGCATCAGAGATGATCGCGTAACCTGCATTCCGTGAGTCTCGGAGAGACTCACCTACGCGAGCAACCCGTGAATCACCTCGCCGTGCACGTCGGTCAGCCGGAACTCGCGGCCGGCGAACTGGTACGTCAGCCGCAGGTGATCGAGGCCGAACAGGTGCAGGATCGTGGCGTGCAGGTCGTGCAGGTGGACCTTGTTCTCGACGGCGTAGTAACCGTAATCATCGGTGGCCCCGTACTTGAGGCCCCCCTGCACTCCTCCGCCGGCCATCCACATCGTGTAGCCCTGCGGGTTGTGGTCGCGACCGTTGTCTCCCTGGGCCACCGGCGTGCGGCCGAACTCGCCTCCCCAGAGGACGAGCGTGTCTTCGAGCAGTCCTCGCGCGGCCAGATCGGAGAGCAGGCCCGCGATCGGCTTGTCGACCTCGCGGGCGTTTTGCGAATGACCGTTCCGCAGGTCATCGTGCTGATCCCATTTGTAACTGTGGGTGCACTGCACGAACCTTACGCCGCGCTCGGCGAACCGGCGGGCCATCAGACACTGGCGTCCGAAGTTCTCGGTCGTCGGGTCATCGATGCCGTAGAGTTGCTGTGTGGTCTCCGATTCATCATCGATTCGTTGTAGTTCGGGGGCGGCGGTTTGCAGTCGAAACGCGAGTTCAAACGAGTTGATGCGGGCTTCGAGTTCCGCATCGGGTCCGCTGCGCTCCTGATGCCGGCGGTTAAGCGTCTGCATCAGATCGAGTTCGAGTCGCTGCGAGTCGAGCCCGGTGCCGTCTGCCGACTCGATGAAGGGAATCTTCGCCTGATCGGACGAGATCGAGGCGTTGCCGATCGCCATCCCCTGATATTCACCGGGCAGGAAGGACGATCCCCACGAGGTCGCGCCGCCGTGCGTCAACGTCGGACAGATCGTGATGAAGCCGGGCAGGTTATGGTTCTCGGTCCCCAGTCCGTACGTGATCCACGACCCCATGCTCGGGCGAACGAACGTGTCGCTGCCGGTGTGCAGTTCCAGCAGGGCCGCCCCGTGCCGCGAGTTCGACCCGTGCATGCTGTTGATCATGCACAGCTTGTCGACGTGCTGTGCGACGTGGGGGAACAGGTCACTCACCCACAAACCGCTCTCGCCGTATTGATGAAACGCCCACGGCGACTTGAGCAGATTGCCCGTCTGAGATGAGAACACGCGGGGCTTATCGAACGGCAACGTCTGGCCGTGGTCACGTTCCAGCAAAGGTTTGTAGTCGAACGTGTCGACCTGCGACGGCCCGCCGTGCATGAAGAGAAAGATGATCCGCTTCGCCCGCGCGGCGAACATCGGCGGCTTCGGAGCCAGCGGGGACTGCGGCTCCGCGGCTTTGGTCGCTGACGGACTCAGCAGTGAAGCGAGCGCGAGCGAGCCGAACCCGCAGGCGGAGATACTGAGCAACTCCCGGCGAGTTGTTACGGGAGCGAAACGAAAACACGAATGGCGTCGGCTCACGAGGGATCCCTAGTCGATGAAGTAGAATTCGTTGGATGCCATCAAGCTGCGGCAGAGGGCTTTCCACGCGGCGAGTTCGCCGGCTGCAGCCGGGTCGGTGTCGCTCCCGGTCGTCGGCTCCTGTTGTTCGCTGTAACGGGCCACGAATTCGAGGCAGGCAGATGTTTCAGCGTCGTCGGGGAGTCGGGCGAACAGTGTTTCGAATAGCTGACAGACGCGCGCGGCGTGATCGTCAACCATCAGCAGGCTTCCGGCGAGCGACTCCGCCTGCTCGGCGGCGAGGTTGCTGTTCATCAGGTACAGAGCCTGCGGGGCGATCGTGGTACGGTCGCGCTGGCCGCGCATCACCGACGGGTCGCCGAAGTCGAAGGCATTCAGGTAGTCGAACACCGAACTCCGCACTATGGGCAAGTAGATCGTGCGTCGCGGATTGTCGTAGACCTCGACATTGATACTCGACGTGTTGGTGACATACGCCCGATTCTCCGTCGGCAGCAGCGACCCGCCCATCGTCAGATCGAGTTCGCCGCCGACGGCCAGCAGCGAATCGCGGAGAGACTCGGCGTCGAGGCGTTGTCGATTCATCCGCCAGAGCAATATGTTCTCGGGATCAACTTCGGCGCCTCGTGCATTCCATTCCGTCGACTGTTGCCACGTCGCTGATAGAAGTATCTGCCGGTGCATTGCCTTGATCGACCAGCCTGATTCGACAAACCTCGCGGCGAGCCAGTCGAGGAGTTCCGGATGACTGGGCAATTCGCCGAGCCTGCCGAAGTTGTCAGGAGTGCGAACGAGGCCATGCCCGAAATGCATCTGCCAGATGCGGTTGACCATCACGCGGGCCGTCAGTGGATGTTCGGGGTCGGTCAGCCAGGCTGCCAGTTCCAGTCGACCGCTTGATTCGTTCGTGAGGTCGAACTGTTCGCTTGACGTGAAAACGACGGGCATGCGACGAGGTACAACGTCTCCCAAAGTTACATGACTCCCACGCAGGTGGATCCGCAGATCTTCGATCTCGCCGTCGCTGACAGCCATGGCCATCGAAGTCATATTCAGAGATTCCTCCAGTTTCTCGACTTGCTCTTCCCATTCGGCAAGTTGCGATTCGGCTGCGTCGTCGAGAGGCACATCGTCCAACTGGAAGGGGCCTTCCTCGTCAAACAGGACTCGCTGGAAGGGCTGCAGATCCCCTGCCTCGCCAGACGCGGACTCTTCATCAAGCAGCAAGTCAGCCAACGATTGATACCTCTGTGCCAACTCATTCCAAGATGTCGGCGGTTCGCCTGCGAGCAGTTGATTAAGCTGAGTCGAGTCGGTCTCTGCACTCGCCACTTCGCCGCCGGATTCGAAGAACTGCCACCACGGATGTAGCAATGCCCCCGGATCGTCTTTTGCATCTCGAAAATCTACCCGCAGATTATCAACGATCTCCGCATGCAGGTCGACTTCATCGGTTGCTGTGGGAAATTGCAAATGCTCCAGGTTCCATGAAGAGTCGGCTGGTAACGCAGTCAGTGCGAACTGGTCGATGTGAGGGAAGAAGTCGGGTTGCTCCAGCCGCAGGACGTGCGGTCCTGCATCCAGTGCAATGAGCGTCTCCATAAACCAGGTTTGGGAGTCGGGGTTCCAAGTGCCCGTTTCATCACCAGCGACGATCGCGCGCATCTTGCCGTCCACAAAAAGCTGGCAAGGCCGGCTGTCCGCCGCCGCGTAGCGAATGTCGAAGCGATAGACGCCCGACTCGGCCACATCGATCTCGTATTCGGTGAAGTTGGGCGTATCGCCGATGTTGACCAGCACGCCGATCTCGTTGCCATAGGTCTCGAAATCGCGATTGACGTTGCCACGGTCGAAATCTTCGGCCTCTCGAACGATCAGGCCCGGAGTGTTAGCGGCAGTGAGTCGTTCGTCAGAGATTGGCCGTGATTCAGCCAGTGTGTTGAACAATGCGAGTCGAAACGCCTCAAGCAGATAAGCGTTGAATTGCCGCCGCGCGAGAGACAGCACCTGCTCCTCATACTGGCCGAGGAGTTCGTCGATCCTTGCCTGGAGTTCATCTTGCTGATCCACCAGTCTGCGATGCTGTTCGATCTCGGTGAGTGTTGCGACGGGCACTTCCTGCCAGCGAGCGACGACGCTGAAGTTTTCCATCGTTGTTGTGCTCTTGAAAATGCCCGCCAGTCCGTAGTAGTCGTTCATCAGGATCGGGTCGAACTTGTGATCGTGGCAGCGGGCGCAACCGAGCGTCAGGCCCATCACGGCCCGGCCAAGCGTGTCGACCTGCTCGTCGATGATGTCCATTTCCATCTTCACCGGGTCGTCTTCGGCCAGCATCTTCGCGCCGAGCGACAGAAAGCCGGTGGCGATAATGCGGTGCAGCGTGGCTGCTGCATCATCCGTCGGCAGCAGCAAGTCACCGGCGATCTGCTCCTGCAGGAACACGTCGTAGGGTCGATCCTCGTTGAAGGCCTGGATGACATAGTCGCGATAGCGCCAGGCGTTGGCGAAGGCGAGGTTCTCATCGAGGCCGTTCGAGTCGGCATAACGCGCGACATCGAGCCAGTACCGTCCCCAGCGTTCGCCGTAGCGCGGCGAGGCCAGCAGTCGGTCGACCACCTTGGCGAAGTTATCAGGCGAGTCGTCGGCCAGGAAGTCGGCGATTTCGTCGGGAGTGGGAGGCAGGCCGATCAGATCGAGCGTCGCCCGGCGAATGAGCGTCCGTTTGTCGGCTGCTGACACGGGTGTCAGTTCCGCCTGCTCCAGTCGGTTCAGGATGAAGTGATCGATCGGGGAACGGCACCAGTCAATGCTCGCCACTTCTGGTACTGCGGGTTCGCGCACGGCTTGAAACGACCAGAAGCTGCGATCTTCGTCGGTAATCGTCACCTCAGTTTCTGTCGACGCCGCGGGGCGAGTCGGTTGTTCTCCGGGCCAATTGGCGCCGGCCTCGACCCATTGTGTAAGAATCGCGATCTCATCCTGAGGGAGCTTCTGGCGCGGGGGCATGTCGAGTTGCCCGGCGTGATTGATTGCCAACACCAGCAGGCTGCCGGCTGTATCACCGGGAACAATGGCGGGGCCGCGACTGCCGCCGGTCAACATGCCGGCCAACGAATCCAACTGAAGTTCGCCCTCCGGCTCATCACCCGAATGACAATCAATACAGCGGTTGACGAGCAGCGGCCGGACGTGCGATTCGAAGAACTCGTCGGTGGCCGCGGCTGATGTCTCATCCTGCGCACCAGCAGTCGTGGCCCAGGCGCAGAGGACCGCGAACCACAACATCGATACGGCGTATTTGACCAGACGAATCATGCTGCTTGAAGCTGCACCAAGGACGAACTCCACGAGTCTCTATGTTCCAGACAGTGTGACGGATCGCGTGGCAAACGTCACGGCTAAATCCTCACGGATCGTGTGCGAGAACACGCCAAAGTGCCCAGAAGGGAGGCTCCACGGGCCAGTCGCCCGGCTCCGGTCAGTTGATATCGTGAATATAGATGTCACGACGCGCGCAGCCCAATGTAAACGTACTCTGCATACGATCCGCACAGTCGATGCTGAACTGGGCGAATCGAACGATCAGCGCGCATCGAATGTGTTTCAATCTCCTCGCGAGCGCTCGTTCGTGTGCAGGTCGTGACCGTGAGTTGCCGAGTTGCATCGCAGCAGAACGTCATCAGGCTCATTGAGTTACTTCTCCGTCCGACAGCAGCGAACGCCATAATCATCTTGCAATGTCTTGCAGGCTGAGTGCTATAATCATCGCTATGGGATCAAACGGGCTGTTTCAAACTCAAGGATTCGAGGCTGCAATGACCGGGTCCGAACAAAAACTTATCGGCGTCGCCTGGTTCTGCGAAGAAGAGTGGCTGAAGCTGCGCGAGGTCGTCGACGACAAGACGAAGATGGAAGACTCGTACGACGCGTGGCGAGCCGGCGCTGAGCAGCTGATGGTCGACCTGTTGCTGCGCGGAGTTCAGGCGGAACCGGTCAATATCCGCGTCGAGGAACTGGTCGACTGGTGCCAGGAGAACGAGCGGCCCGTCAATGCCAATGCGGCCTCGGACTATGTGACCGAACGGACACAGTCGATCTTCCACGGCTGACGTGCTTCAGCCCAGATGCCGCTTGAACATCTTCAACGTGTGCTCCCACATCTCGGGTGACAGCACATGTCCCGTTTCGGGCTGAATGAACGACGTAAAGTGCTCGCTCGCGTTCTGAGCCGCGTAAGCGGCGGCAATCCGTTCGACTCCCGCCCGTGCTTCCTCGATCGGTGAGCCCGTATCGAGTTCACCCAGGTTGAGATGCAGCGCGCGAGGTGCGATCAATCCCGCGATATCGGGCGTGTCGCCGAATTGAGCGAGTCCGGGTATGAAGTTCGGGAAGCAGTGGAGAATCTTCGTGCGGTGTATCGCTCCGTAGGTGGGAAGACAACAGTTGCCGACGAGACACTTCAGCCGTTCCTCCCAGGGGCCGACGAGCCAGGTGTGCGTCGATCCCATCGAGTGACCGTAGCATCCGAGCTTATCGGACTGCACTTCCGTGCGCGAGGCGATGTAATCGACCGCCCGGCGCATGTCGAGAATATTCTTCCAGGCCATGCATTTGCCGGCCACGGTGTATCTGAGGAACTCGAAGCGTTCGTAGTTACCGGTGTCGAGCAGTCCGTCGGAATCACGGCGTTCCTCGAAGCAGAGCGCGTCGGGACAGAGTACGACGTATCCCTCTTTCACCAGCGCGACGCCGGTGTGATGCATTGGATCGCCACTGAGTCCCGCAGGCTCGGTCTTGCCCTGGTGCCATTGTCCCGCGTGCTGATGCCAGATGCAGATGCCGGGCGCGGGTGATGATGCAGAGACGCCGTCAGGGATCATCAGAATCGCCGGCACACGGTCGCCGGGTTCGACGGCATAGTCGACCCATTCGAGTCGATAGCCGTCCTTCTGTTCGGTCTTGAGCAATCGCGGCTCGAGGTCGCAGGGTTCGGGCCAATCACCTCCGAGGCACTTGAGCAACTGATCTCGAAACGTTGAAGCGGCTGCGGGTCGTGTGCGGTCATCCGCATGAACCTGTGACAACGAGGAGGCAGACGCTGCAGAGAACGCCGCGGTCTTGAGGAACGTGCGCCGATTTCGGTGTGTCATGGGAGCCTCGTGTGTCTGCCGGATGGTATGTTACGCGGCGGGACGTGGCTATGAAGCAGGAGCGCGGAGCAGGGAGAACTGGGCAGAGGTCGGCCTGCGACAATAAATCGAGTCACAATGATCTATTCCACACTCGGCAGAACGGGAATATCAG
>JANNSB010000653.1:0-1986 GCA_031402175.1 Planctomycetaceae bacterium | reverse complement strand
ATTCAGCCGATCGTCAACCGCCGTCACCGGCCCATCGGCTGCACCGACTGCGGGAGGTCGTTATCACCGTCGAGGAACGCTATTGGGCGGCTCTGGTGTATGTGCTGAACAATCCTGTCAAGCATGGATACGTGAAGCTCTGGCAGGAGTGGCCTTACAGTAGCGCTGCCGAGTGGCTGGACGCAATGGGGCGCGAAGCGGCCCTGGGAATCTGGAGCACAGCGATCCGGAGTCCGGCTTACAAGTTGTTTGACTGACTTGGAGTACAGGCTTTAGCCTGCGAATGGGGGATTCGATGGTTCAACGGCAATTGCGCAGCCTAAAGGCTGGACTCCTCAGCTCAGTCCACATACAGAAACTCATTCGCGTTCAGCAGCGCGCGGCAGAACGTCGTCAGATCGGTGCCTTCGAGGAATGCCTGTGCGGCAGCGAGTTCTTCCGCATCCGGTTCGCGTGCGAAGAGCAGTTGCCAGGCGCGGCGGACTTGAGCGGAAGGCTCAGCTCCCCCGTCTCTCCGCAAGCGCACAGCAAGGGCCTCGGCCATGTCGAGCGTGAACTGGTGATTGAGCAGCGTCAGGGCCTGCAAAGGCGTAGTCGTCGACGGACGGTTGGGGGCTGAGAAGGCAGGATCGGGACAGTCGAAGTCGCTCATCACATCGACCCGCGCTGCCCGGGCGTTTTGATGATACACCGCGCGGCGATAGGTCTCCGGCCCGACAACATCGAGCGGCACATACGTCGCGACGTTGTCCTCCAGGTACTGATACAGCCGGAACCCCGGCCCGCCGGCCGCTTCCAGGTCGAGGACTCCCGCCGCGGAGAGCATGCTGTCGCGAAGTTCTTCCCCCGTCAGCCTGCGGGGAGGGAAACGCCACAACAATCGTGAGCCGGCATCGATCAAAGCCGCATCGGCCCGATACTCGGATGACTGCCGATAGGACTGCGACAACAGGATCATCCGATGCAGCGGCTTCAGCTTCCATCCGCCGTCTCGAATCTGCAGAGCCAGCCAATCGAGCAGTTCCGGATGAGTCGGCAGGCTCCCCATCTGGCCGAAGTCGCTCGGCGTGCCGACAAGTCCCGTACCGAAGTGATAGTGCCACAGCCGATTCGCCAGCACCCGCGAAGTAAGCGGATTGCCGTCGCTGACGATCCACTCGGCCAGTTTCATTCGCCGCTCGGCCTCCGCGAGTTGCGGCGTGAATGCCAGAGCGGTCCGTAAGGGATCGAGCAGAATCAGTTCCGCGCTATCAATCACATCCCCCGGCCTTTGCGGGTCGCCGCCGAGAAAGAGGGGGAACGGTCCCGGCGCGGGCTGGAACTGTCCAATCCACCACGTCGGCAGCATGGGAACAGCAACGATCTCGCCGTTGAGCCGGGCGATCTCGGCGTCGAAGTTCGACAGTTGCGCCCGTTCCTCGACGGTGATAACGACCTCCCGCAGTCGGTGCAGCCGATGGGCCGGTGACGGCGGTTGACGATCGGCTGAATCGGCGACCTTGGTCCAGGTGATGCCGTCCAACGAGACTTCCAGTTGATACTCGCCGACGCAGGTGGTCTGACTGTGATTGGGTTCGAGCAGTTGCTGGCGATCGCTCGACCACGCGGCTCGTTGAATCGTTTGAGGCGTGGGGAATGTGATCGTCAGCGTGTTGCCGGTCGCCAGCCATTGCGCGCCGTAACGACCATCGATAGCGAGGTCGGGTCCGTAGGCGTGCGCGAAGTCCTGAGCGACGCGCGAGTCGCCTTCCGCAGTGGCTCCAGTAGACGCCAGAGCGACGTTCACATCGGATGAACCAAAGACTTCGAACTCATCGATGCGAAACCCTATGTTCGACCGTGGATCATTGTCACGGCTCAGTACCGTGAGGCGGACGACCGTCGCTTCAACAGGCGCGAACGATTCCTCAGTCAGGTATCGGTTTACCGGCGGCCGGGCCCAGGCAATTTCGATGTTCGCCGCAAGCTGGTCGGCGCGGGCATCAA
>JANNSB010000652.1:0-7111 GCA_031402175.1 Planctomycetaceae bacterium | reverse complement strand
CTGGCCGAGCGCAGGCCGCTCGATGAGCCGGGGACGATCGAGGCGATGCTGCGGAACGCGAGTCTGATCGTGACTGCTCGGGCCGACCGCAAGCTCGTGGGCGTGTCGCGGGCGATCAGCGATTTTGCGTATTGCACCTATTTGTCGGATCTGGCGGTCGATGTCGAGTTTCAGGGGCGCGGGATCGGGCGGGAACTGATTGAGCGAACGCATGACGCTGCGGGGCGGAACACATCGCTGATCCTCATCGCCGCGCCCAAAGCCGAGAGCTATTACCCGCATATCGGGATGGAGCAGCATCTCTCGTGCTGGATCGTGCGTGGTCGTCGCTGAGTTTGCAAAAACTCAGCGCGAACAATCGATGATTCAGCGATTGCGCCACTGTGCATGCGACTGAATTCTTGCGAATTCAGCTACGTGGCCTCGCCGGTGATCTTCACGTACGGCCCGCCTTCGTTTTGCGTGGGGCGTTCGGGGCGGCCTTGGTGCATGTACGTCAGCAGCATGTTGTCGAGGCCGAGCAGATGTAGAATTGTCGCGTGCAGGTCGTGCACATGCAGGCGATCTTCGACGGCGTGAAAGCCGAGGTCGTCCGTCGCGCCGATGACCTGGCCGCCTTTCACCCCGCCGCCGGCCATCCACATCGTGAAGCCGGTCGGATTGTGATCGCGGCCGTCCCCCTGTTCGCTCATCGGCGTGCGTCCGAACTCGCCCCCCCAGATGACGAGCGTTTCATCCAGCAGGCCGCGACGCTTGAGGTCGGTCAGGAGTCCCGCGACCGGCTTGTCCGACTGCCGGCACATCGTCGAGTGGTTGCCTTCGATGCCTTTATGTGCATCCCACTTGCTCCCCGCGCCGTGATAGAGTTGCACGAACCGCACGCCGCGCTCGACAAGGCGACGCGCCAAGAGGCAGCAGCGCCCGTAAGGTGCGGTTGCTTCATCATCGAGGCCGTAGAGTCCTTGAGTGTCGGCTGTTTCTTGAGTCAGGTCGATGGCCTCGGGCGCATGGGCCTGCATGCGGAAGGCGAGTTCGTAGCTGCGAATGCGGGCGTCCAGTTCGGTCTGATGTTCGCGGCTCATCGCGTGACGACTGTTCAGCTCACCCAGAAACTCCAGCTTGGCGCGCTGCCGTTCGTCGTCGATGCCTTCGGGATTGTTGAGAAACTGAATCGGCTCGTCTCCAAACTGCAGACGTGTTCCCTGATAGACCGCCGGCATGAAGGCCGCGCTCCAGTTGCGTGGACCGTTGAGCGGATCGGTCGTCGAGTCGGTCATCACGACGAAGGCCGGCAGATTGTCGTTCTCGGTGCCGAGTCCGTAGCTGACCCACGAGCCCAATGAAGGGCGACCGGCCAGCGGGGTGCCGGTGTTCATCTGACACACGCCGCCGGAGTGATTGATACCGTTCGTCCAGCACGAACGAATGACCGCGAGATCATCGACGCAGCGGGCCGTGTGCGGCAGCCATTCGGAGACCCAAGTACCCGATTCGCCGTGCTGCGTCCACGTTCGAGGAGAGGCGAGCAACGGCGAGTTGATCTCGCCCATCGCGGTAATCACCCGTTGATAGCCATCGGGTAACGGCTGGCCCGCGAGTTCATTCAGCAACGGCTTGGGGTCGAACAGATCGAGATGACTGGGGCCGCCCTCCATGAAGAGGAAGATCACGTTCTTCGCCCGCGGCCGGTGCGTGGGGAGCGGGCGGATGCCATCAGTCGCGATGTCGGCGAAGGCCCGGTCATCCCGCAGCATCCAAGCGAGGGCGAGCGTGCCAAACCCGCCTCCGCCGCGCAGCAGCAGTTCTCTGCGGGGGACTTGCGACTCGGGTTGCGAGATGTCGAAGGAAGGGCGAAACATCGTCACTAATCTACCTGATGCAGCGTCGGTTGTCGCGGTTGATGTGGCGGATCGGCGAGTTTCTGCAGGTCGCTCGGCGTCCGAGCCGGAAGCGTCAGCGACGGCCGCGTGAGAGTGGTCAATCCGAGAGCGGTGACGCTGATCTTGGGACTCGACAGGGATCCGTCTCCGCCAGCCATGCAAGTTGTAAGGAGCATCGTGCTCACGTCGCCCTCACTGACGTTTCGAGTTACGATGGGGCAAACTCGCATTCAAGCAATCAACAGAACGCATGTCTGAAGCACCATCCCCGCCGACCGCGACGCCTCCGTCCTCCTCCACCTGGCGGCAACTCGTGACGACCGAGGACGGGTGGGCTATTTGGCTGGGGTTGTGCATCTTGCTGATGGTCTGGTGCGTCACCGCGGCAACGTTTCCGGATGAACTGCCAGAGAGCGGCAAGGTGGTCTCGCCGCTGTTGTCATACGCAGCCAAGCTGAGCGGATGGGAGGTGAACCCGGTTGACGCCGTCTACGTCGCTCCCACGGCCGATGCCAAGTCGGCTGATGCACCGAAACCCGTCAATCACATCCCCGGTCTGATCGCGGTCGGCTTTGTCGGTCTCATCGTGTTTGGAATCGGCAAGCGGGCGTTGGGAGTTCGATTTGCAGAGTTCGCGCCAGGCTACATCGTGCTGTTCGGGCTGGTGATCGCCTCGATGGTGATCGCCAATCAGTCCGTGGTGAAGGCCTACAACCTCGAATACGCCTTGTGGGCACTGGCCATCGGGGTCTTGATCAATCTCACCGTCGGCACTCCGCAGGTCTTGCGTCCCGCGCTGGCGACCGAGTTCTACATCAAGACCGGCCTCGTGCTGCTGGGGGCGGAACTGCTCCTTCCGCAACTGGTGAAGCTGGGCATCCCCGGGTTCTGCGTGGCGTGGATTTGTACCCCGATCACGTTCATCACCACCTACATCTTCGGGCAGAAGGTGCTCAAGATGGAATCGCGTTCGCTGAACATGGTGATCTCGGCCGACATGAGCGTCTGCGGCGTGTCGGCCGCCATCGCGACGGCGGCTGCGTGCAAGGCGAAGAAGGAAGAACTCACGCTGGCGATCGGAATCTCACTGGCGTTTACGGTCATCATGATGGCGGTGATGCCGGCCATCATTCGCGCGACGGGCATGAGTGAAATCCTCGGCGGCGCATGGATCGGCGGCACGATCGACTCAACGGGGGCCGTCGCTGCGGCGGGCGAACTGGTGGGTGCGCAGGCTCAGAAAGTGGTCACGACGGTCAAACTGCTGCAGAACATTCTGATTGGCTTTCTGGCGTTCGGCGTGGCGACGTACTGGGTGCGAGTCGTCGAGCGATTGCCCGACGCGAACGGGACTGCCACCGATGCTGCGGCAACACCCTCGCCGCCCCCGAGCCTGTGGGTCATCTGGGAGCGGTTTCCCAAGTTCATTCTCGGCTTCTTCGCGGCCTCTGCGTTGGCGACACTGGTCGTGCTGACGCTGCCGCACGGCGAAGATCAGATGAAGACCTCCATCGAAGTGACCAAGTCGCTGATGACGTGGTTCTTCGCCCTGGCCTTCGTGAGCATCGGCCTGGAGATCGACTTCGCCCAGTTCCGCGAAAGCCTCAAGGGAGGCAAGCCCCTCGTCCTCTACATCTGCGGCCAGGCCCTCAACCTGCTGCTCACCTTCACAATGGCGTGGGTGATGTTCGAGAACGTGTTCAAGGAACAGGTCGAGGAAGCGTTCGCAGTCGGAGTGACAGCGATGGTGCAACCGATTGACGTGAGTCAGGACGCTTTGTTCAACACCCAACAGCAGGCGCACATGCAGACTGCAAACGACTCCGCCTCTCAAACGACTAAGAGTTATAACTCGGCGTGCGTTCCAGCCAGACGGGACAGTTTGCGTGGCGCACCACTCGCAGCGAAACACTGCCGACGAGGAACCGCTCCCATGCCCCATGGCCCTGGCTGCCTACGACGATGAGATCGGTCTTGTCAGCGCTGGCGGTATCCAGGATCGCTGCGGCACAATCGTTCGATGTTTCGACGACGGTTGAGACATGCGGTGTCGCTTTCTCGAATTCCTGCGCGGTCTCGGCGAGAAGCTTTCGCGCTGATTCCACTGCTTGCGTCACCAGACCGGATCCCGAGAGCGGCGGTGGCGACGCCCCTTCCATCATCTCGAGGAACTGCTCAGGCAGTACGCGCAGTAGCCTGACGCTACGAACGGCGCCGAGTGGCAGACCTGCAAAGCGTTTCACGGCCGACTGCGCGTCGGGAGAGGCGTCGTCAGCGATCAGGATCTTGTGCATCCGGTAGCTTTCGGCCGCGTCGTGGACCACCAGGACGGAGCAGGGAGCATGATTGACCAGCCGGTCCGAGACGCTTCCCAGAAGCATTCTGGGAAACAGCCCCAACCCTCGTGCGCCGACGGCGATGACGTCGGGCTTCCAGGACTCACTTTCCTGCAAGATCTCGCGTGCGACAAATCCGCCATGCAGCACCGTCTCCACGCGCTCCGACCAGGCACGGCAACGACTGGCCGCCTCATTCAACACAACCTCGCCACGCGCCCGGTTCTGGTCGACAAACCAGGCGACCGCTTCGCTCGCTCCGCTGGAGAGCACATCCAGGTCGGGGACGGGAACCACGTGCACAAGTCTCACGACGGGAGGCGTCTCAAATGGGAATTGCGACAGCACGCGCTCGGCTGCTTGTGAACACTGGGATCCGTCAACTGCCAGAAGGACTTTCATGGGCTCAGTGTTGGTGGAGGCGTTGAGTACGTCTGGTGAGATCGACGACGGAAGCCGTTAGGCAACTTGCATACCGCAGAGACTCAATGCGGGGTTTCGCCAAGACAGCAGATGTGACTTGCCAAGCGGCACGAATCAATACGGGTAGCAATCATGTCCATTGTAATCGAGGCGCGCGGAAATGCACACTGGCGCGCGATGAGGACGCAGCTCGAAAATTGGCCGCACATGATGCTGCTTCTTGCACCTGCGCCACCCAGCCGACAAGCGGCTGGGCCGCCCCACCATCGATTCTCTTAAAAAACCAACTCAACTCTCATCCTGTTCCCTCAGTTTCGCCAGCACGCTGAAGTCTTCGAGGGTCGTGGTGTCCTGACTCCCCTGTTTCCCCGAGGCGATGTCGCGCAATAGGCGGCGCATGATTTTGCCGGAGCGGGTCTTGGGCAGCGCGTTCGTGAAGCGGATTTGATCGGGGGTCGCCAGCGCGCCAATTTGTTGCCGGACGTGAGCGATCAATTCCTTCTTCGCCGAATCATCCGGCGTGGCGCCCTTGGGGATGACGAAACAGCAGATGCCCTCACCCTTGATCTCGTGGGGAAACCCGACGACGGCCGCTTCGGCCACCAGTGGATGCGAGACCAGTGCCGACTCGATTTCCATCGTCGACAAGCGGTGACCGGCCACATTGAGTACGTCGTCGACGCGGCCCATCACCCAGTAGTAGCCGTCTTCATCCTGACGCGCGCCGTCGCCGGCGAAGTACATCCCCTTGATCTTGCTGAAGTAGACTTCGAGAAACCGCTGATGGTCGCCGTACAGCGTCCGCAGCATCGATGGCCACGACTGCGTCATCACGAGCAGTCCCCCCTGGTTCGGCCCCAGCGGCTGACCCTGTTCCGTCACGATCGCCGGCACGACGCCGGGCAGCGGTCGCGTACACGAACCGGGCTTCGTCGCGGTGATGCCGGGCAGCGGCGAGATCATGATGCAGCCGGTTTCGGTCTGCCACCAGGTATCGACGATCGGGCAGCGCTCGCCGCCGATGACGCGGTGATACCACATCCACGCTTCGGGATTGATCGGCTCACCCACGGTGCCGAGCAGGCGCAGCGACGACAGATCGTGCCCCTGCGGCCAATGGTCTCCCCACTTCACGAACGCCCGAATCGCAGTCGGGGCGGTGTAGAAGATGTTGACCTTGTGACGTTCGATCATCTCCCAGAACCGGCCTTCATCGGGCCAGTTGGGTGCGCCTTCGTACATCACGACCGTCGCCCCGTTCGAGAGGGGGCCGTAGACGATGTAGCTGTGACCCGTCACCCAGCCGATGTCGGCCGTGCACCAGTAGGTGTCTTCGTCCTTGAGGTCGAAGACCCAGCGCGTCGTCATCATCACGCCGAGCATGTACCCCGCGGTCGTGTGGAGCACTCCCTTGGGCTTGCCGGTCGAGCCGGACGTATAGAGGATGAAGAGCGGATGCTCGCTGTCGACCGGCGTCGCATCGCATTCGACGGAGGCGTCGTCCATCAGATCGTGCCACCACAGATCGCGGCCTTCGTGCATGGTGACGTCCGATCCCGTGCGGCGAACGACGACCACCTTCTGCACGCTGGGAGACTTGCCGCACGCGGCGTCGACGTTGGCCTTGAGAGCAATCTCCTTCCCGCGACGCCAGCCGCCGTCTGCCGTCACGACCAGCTTCGACTGCGCATCGTTGTTGCGGTCGGCGATCGCATCGGCACTGAAGCCGCCGAAGATGATCGAGTGCGTCGCCCCGACTCGCGCACAGGCCAGCATGGCGATGGCGAGTTCGGGAATCATCGGCATGTAAAGCGTGACGCGGTCGCCGGCTTCGATGCCGAGATCCTTCAGCACGTTCGCGAACTTGCAGACTTCGGTATGCAGCTGCTGATACGTGAGCGTGCGGGTTTCTCCGGGTTCTCCTTCCCAGATGATGGCGGCCTTGTTCTTGCGCCAGGTCGCCAGATGCCGATCGAGGCACTGAACCGAGGCGTTGAGCTTGCCTCCGACAAACCATTTGGTGTCGGGCATCTTGCCCGACATGGCGGTCTGGAACGGCTCGAACCATTCGAGCTGCGAAGCGGCCAGTTCCCCCCAGAAACCGGCGGGGTCGTCCTTGGCGCGGTTCCACATCTGCTGGTATTGCGCCTCGCTGTTGATATGTGCCTGAGCCGTAAACTCCGCGGGGGGTGGGAACTTGCGATTCTCGATGAGGACGGATTCGATCGCGTTCGACATAGGGGCGAGGGCTGGTGGAGTGCGGGCGCGGTACTGCGCGGGAACAGTCGGCTCGATGCTAAGCCGATGGCAACCGCAGTTCAAGCAGACCGACGCGCCGGTCCAGGGCCGGCTAGTTCGTCACATTGGTGTGAGAGTACGTTGGCTGAATCTCAGCGGCTTTGGCGGTGAGCCAAGGACTTACGTCGAAAAGGCGAGGCGTTACAGTTTACCCCACTTCACAAACTGACCGGC
>JANNSB010000651.1:0-1924 GCA_031402175.1 Planctomycetaceae bacterium | reverse complement strand
TGTTCGAACCGACTGACGGCTTTCTGATCCTCCATGCGATGGATGAGGATCGTCTTGATCGCCACTTGCCGATTGAGATTGAGCTGCCGCGCGAGATAAACGACTCCCATGCCCCCCTGGCCGAGGACGTCGGTCAGCTCGTAACCTGGCACGACGTCGGCGGGCTTCTTGAGCGTTTCGATGATGTCGAGCTTGATGGGGTCCAGCAGCCCCTTCTGCACGACCGCCTGCTCGGGGGAAATGCTCTGCGAGAGGCAGACCGTCCGCACATCATCGGCCTGCTCGCCCGTCAACAGATCGAGCCGAGTGGCGATGTCGAGAAAGTTGGTGAGTTGCGATGTGGTGAAGTCGTCCATCCGGAAGCCGATGCCCGATAAATGTCGAGGAGAGTCTAACAGTCGGATCGGACACAAGGGAGCCGTCTGCATCGAGGTTGTCACGGAACGATGACCATGAAGAACGGATTTGGTAACTTGAGTCGCCGAGCGGCGGGGTTGAACCCCGCCGCTCTCATCAAACGTCCGTTACCAGCTCACATGTTCCCCACCGTTCTGCACTCCGTCAGTTACGCCGGCGTCTGGCCGGGGCAGGCTCGGCTCGGCCTGGATGAGTTCCTCGATCGCGCCCGTTCGATCGGCTATGGCGGCGTGATGCTGATGGCCAAGCGTCCGCATCTGTCGGTGCTCGATTTCGACGCCGCGGCGGTCGAGCGATTGCGCGATCGCGTCGGCGAACTCGGCCTGAAAGTCGCCTGTCTCGCGGGGTACACCGACTTCACCATCGGCAGCGATCGGCCGGAGATCCCCACTCGCGAAATGCAGATGCTGTACGTCACGCAACTGGCCCAACTGGCGGCGGGGCTTGGCTGCAAGCTGGTGCGCGTCTTCACCGGATACAGTCGACCCAATGTCGGCTACGATCAGGCGTGGGAATGGTGCGTCACGTCGCTCAAGGAATCTTCCCGCCGGGCGGCCGAGTTCGGCGTGACGCTGGCCGTGCAGAACCATCATGACACGGCCGTTCACTACGAGAGCTTCGCCGACTTGCTGGATGATGTGGATGAGCCGAACTGCCAGGCCGCGTTCGATGCGTGGTCCCCCGCGCTGCATGGTTCCGATCTGGTCGCGGCGGTCAAACGTCTCGGCACGCGCATCGTGCACACCACGGTGGCCGACTACGTGCGCCGGCCGCGGTTCAGTTATGTGCCGAACCTCGTCAATTACGTGGCCGAGCCCGATGCGATTCGCGCCGTGCCGATGGGGGAGGGCTTCATCGACTACCGTTCATTCTTCGCGGCTCTGCGTGAGATCGATTATCAGGGCGCGGTCGCCTACGAAATGTGTTCTCCCCTGCGAGGCGGCGGCAGCGAAGAAAACCTCGACCGGTATGCGACGCAGTTTCTGGAGTGGATGCGGGAGAACCATTCCTAACCCGAAACGTGAGTGAGAGGGGCGTGAGCAATCGTGTTCATCGAGTGGAAAGGCACCTTGCGGGCATGAGCTTTGAAACACGTTTGAGGCTTCGCATTCGATGGAGCAGTCTCTAAAGCCCGTCCCCGCATGATCCGCTGCATTGAGGTTCGACGCCAACGCTCACGGCGCCCTCACTTACGTTTCGGGTTAAGATGGAGTGGTCAACACAATTGGAGCACCTCATGTTAGCTCACGGCATCACGCCGATACTCAATGTCTCCGACATTCAGCAGAGCTTCGCCTGGTTCGAGAAGCTCGGCTGGACGAAAGGCTGGGAATGGGGCGAGCCCCCGACATTCGGCGGCGTCTCTTCGGGCGTCTGCGAAATCTTCCTGTGCCAGAACGGCCAGGGGGGCCGTGGCAAGAGTGATGTGAAGCAGACGTTCGGAAACGTTGACATTAGTGAATCCAACATTGACATGGGCCACACCGGCGGCGATTGCATACGGCAC
>JANNSB010000650.1:0-8414 GCA_031402175.1 Planctomycetaceae bacterium | reverse complement strand
TCTTCGCGTTCGGGACGTTCGAGCCAGGCGATGCCCTGATGCCCCATCACCTGCGCGATCTCGCGCCCCATGTAGAACTTGCCGATGCCGTTGGGATCGTGGTCTTCGCTGTAGGTGTATCGCGACTCGGCGCCCGTTTCTTCCGCGGTGGGCGGCGGCACTTCAAGCGGTGCTGGCGTTTCACTCTCGGATTCTTCCGCGGTGGACTCAGCCGCCTCGTCGGTTTGCGCGACGACTGCGGTGTCGCTTTCATCGATCAACTCCGATTCGTCGGCGGGAGCCAGTGGAGGCGCTACTGTTGAGGAGGCGACGGTGGTGGCCTCGGCCTCAGTTGGTCCGCTCGACGCGTTCGCGGCCGATTCAGGGGCCGGGTCGGCCTGTGCACCCGATTCGCTCAAATCGCATCCCGCGAAAACGCAGGAACAGATGATGACGGCGAGCAACCTGACGATAGAATTCATGGTTTGCCCCAAGGAACAGAACCTGCCGGAATAGGGTCGAATACCGAGTCTCCATCATTGCGGTGGGACGAGTATTCAGCAACCGCAAACGACTCTGGCAGGCTTAAGGCCTTGAGCGTCTTGATGTTCGAGAGGCAGTACGTCATTCTGCGGAGTGTCGCGCTCGCTTTGGGGGCGGCTCGCCGAGCCGCTAGACAAGTGGTCGAGGGTCTTGGGTCAAGGAGTGAAGAGGGGCATGGGTCAGGTGTCCTTCTCGGCGCAGTCGCATCAAAAAAGATGTGCGCAAATCGCGGTCAATTGAACACGGAAGCTTCTCCAGTCAACACATTCCGCCTTGGACGTTGACCAACAGCGTATCGCCGATGACCTGACCGGGGTCTTCACGGGAGACCTGCGGTTTGACCCGCTGTCGCTTGCGCTCTATTCGTCGGATGCGAGCTTGTACCAGATCCGCCCGCTGGGTGTGGCCGCCCCGCGCTCGACGGAAGATGTCGTCACGCTGACCCGTTACGCAGCCGAACAGCATATTCCCCTCATCGCCCGCGGGTCTGGGTCGGGACTGGTCGGAGGCTGTCTGGGCCAGGGAATAATCGTCGATTTCTCCCGCTACATGACGGCGATCGAATCTGTTGGCGATGATACAGTCGTCGTGCAGCCGGGAGTTGTGCTGAACGACCTCAATGCGCGATTGCAGGAACAAGGGCGTTACTTCGCCCCCGATCCCTCGAACCCTGCAGTGACGACTATCGGCGGTATGCTGGCGACCGACGCAGCGGGTTCGCATGCGATTCGCGTGGGATCAACGCGCGACCATGTCCAGCAGATCGAAGTCGTGCTGGCGGACGGAACATCTTTTCAGGCCGGCATCGAGACGATCACTCGCAAAGAGCGCACTGCGGACAGCTCCCTCAAGTTGGAAAGTGAGTCGGCCATCCTTCGATCGGATGTGCGTCGCAATCTTGTCAGCCGGCTCGGTGAACTGTTGCGCGAGAACACGACGCTCATTCATAAGTATCAGCCTGCGATTCCACGGAATTGTGCCGGTTACTATTTGCGGAGAGTGCTGCAGGGAGATCAGCTTTCGTTGCCACGCATGCTTGTCGGCTCGGAAGGAACACTGGCCCTTTTTACGCAGGCGACGCTGCACACGCTGCCGCTGCCCAGGTATCGCGGGGTGCTGTTGTGTCTGTTCGACCGGCTCGACTCGGCAGTTAAGGCGGCCATGGCGGCCTCTCGCATGCAGCCCAGCGCCTGCGACCTGTTGGATCGTCGACTTTTGTCGCTGGCGCGTGAGGACGACGCGAAGTTCGAGGAATGGATTCCGCCAGACGCCGAGGCGGCGCTCATCATTGAACAGTTCGGCCTGTCGGATGCAGAGGTCGACGACCGCTTGCGCGGGACGGCATCACTCATCCGCGACGATGTGCCGTCGGTGCTGGTCTCCCGGCAGACGAGCAACCCGGAAGAAGTGAACCTGCTGTGGTCGCTGCCGCGCCGCGTGGTGCCGCGCCTGGCGCGATTGAAGGGAGCGACTCGTCCGCTGCCGATCATCGAGGGGATCGCGGTGGCTCCCGAAAACCTGCAAGAGTTTCTGGCTCAAGCCCGCCGGATTCTGCAGCATCATGAAATCACGTCCACGATCTATGCGCACGCGGCATCGGGGCAGGTGCATTTGCGTCCGATGCTGCCGCCGCCTCGGGCGGAGGATGGCCAGCGGATCGCCGATCTCGTGTCGGAACTCTATCAGGCGGTGTTCGCTCTGGGCGGCACGATCAGCGGCGAACATGGGGACGGACTGTCGAGAACCAGCTTCCTGCCGGCACAATACGGGCCGTTGTATGCGGTGTTCAAGCAGTTGAAGCAGGTGTTCGATCCGTACAACCTGCTCAATCCCGGCAAGATCATCGGAGATGATCCGCACCAGTTCATCAGGAATTTTCGTCCCGTCGATCATCCGCAGGATGAGACGATCGTCCCGCTGCAATTGACGTGGACGCACGAAGAGATGTCGGCTGCGGCCAGCCGTTGCAATGGATGCGGTGAATGCCGCACGCATGCCGCCGGCCTGCGGATGTGCCCGTTCTTCCGCAATGATGTGATTGAACACGCGACCCCACGATCGAAGGCTAATCTTTTGAGAATGATCAGCCAGGGCATGGCGAGCGGCAAGCAACTCGCCATGGAGGAGATCCGCGAACTCGGCCAGCTTTGTTTCAATTGCAAACAGTGCCGGCTGGAGTGTCCTTCGAATGTCGATATCCCTCGTCTCGTGATGGAAGCGAAGGCGCAGTTCGTGGCCTCCGAGGGGCTCAGCCGCAGCGACTGGATCCTGTCGCGGGCGCACTCATTCGGCAAGTTGGGATGCGCGTTGACGCCCCTTTCGAATCGCGCCCTCAAGGAAAGCTGGGCGCGCTGGGTGATCGAACGCATTCTGGGAATCGATCGGCGTCGCAAGTTGCCCCCCTTCGCTCGGCGACCGTTCCTGAGCACCATCCGCGGCAAGTACACGGCCTCGGCGCGCGAGATCACGCAGGATCGCAAGCCGGTGGTCTACTTCGTGGACCACTTCGCGAACTTTCACGACACGCAAATCGCCGAATGCCTCGTCAAGATCCTCGAGCACAACAACATCGAAGTCGTCATCCCCGCGGATCAGACCGGCTCGGGAATGGCCATGGCTTCCGCGGGCGACCTCGATGCTGCTCGTGTCGTGGCCGAACGCAACATCCGGGCACTGGCTCCCTTCGCCCGTGAAGGGTGCACGATCGTCTGTACAGAACCGGCCGCCGTGCTCTGCTTCAAGGACGAGTATCCCGCATTCATGACACATCCCGATCTGCCGGCGATTTCAGCGCAGGTGATCGAATCGGGCGCGTTCCTGCGCGCACTGCACGACGAACAGAAGTTGCGAATCGACTTCCAGCCGCTCGATCTCTTTGTCGCCTACCATACGCCCTGCCATATTCGCGCCCTCACCGGCGTCAGCCAATACCTGGAACTGCTGGCGTTGATTCCCGGACTGAAGTTGCAGCAGATCGAGGAAGGTTGCTCGGGCATGGCGGGGGCATTCGGTTTATCCCGCCACAACTACGAGACATCGATGCAGATCGGGAAACCCCTGGTCGATCGAATGCGAACGATCGATGCGTACTGTGGTCTTGCGGAGTGCAGCAGTTGCAAGCTGCAGATGGAGCAGGAGAGCGATCTGGCGACGCTGCACCCCCTCAAATTGCTGGCCTGGGCATATGGCCTCATCCCCCCAGTTTCCGGCCGTCGCGTCTGACCGATTTCGCGAAGCGGGATCGTCGAAACGGAATCGCCATTGCGAGTTACCGCAGAACGGTGCGTCGGGACTGGTAGGCGTCCCTGCGGGACAGTAACATTCATGGTGCATTTATTCTTCCATCATTCCCACCGATATTCCCACCTAAAGTGCCTGGTGAATCTCATGCAGTGAAACTGCGGCACCGTTGATTCCAAGCGTGTTTTTCGTTTCCGGTGGGTTCGTTCCCGCAGATTGCCCGCAAGCATGGCCACCCCGCTGTTGATCGTCCGCATTCTGTTCATCGTGGTCGCCTTTGGCGGCATCGCGACTTACGTTTCAAAGAGTCCGGATGTTCCCGAGATTATCGCGAGCCATCGCTTCGCTGCGTTTTTCGTGATGCTTGCCGTCGCGCTGTCGATTCTGGTCATCGACTTCCTGACTCCTCGCAAGAGGGTCGAGGTGATGTCGGCCATCTACGTCGGACTGTTGATCGGAGTTCTGTTGAGTTATCTGTTTTCGCTCGCCGTGGCGCCGCTGCTTAATTCCGAGCTATTTGGAAGTGAGGGTCAGAAGTTTCAGGGCATGGTCACGCTGCTGTCGCTGATGATCTTTCCCTATCTGTGCATCACGTTCATCCTGCAGACGCGCGACCAGTTTCGCTTCATCATCCCCTACGTCGAGTTCGCCCGTGAACTCAAGGGACCGCGCCCCCTGGTCCTCGACAGCAGCGCGCTGATCGACGGCCGCATCGCCGACGTGATCGACACCAATATCGTCGATTCGCAGTTCATCGTGCCGCAATTCATTTTGCAGGAAGTGCAGGACATCGCCGACAGTCACGACAAGGTCCGCCGCAGCCGTGGACGCCGCGGCCTTGATGTGCTCAAAAAACTGCAGACGGATCCCAAGGTCGACATCAAGGTCCACGAAACCGATGCGGAGAAAGGCAAGTCGATCGACTTGCGGCTGGTCGAACTCACGAAGCACTTCAACGGCCGCCTGGTGACCAACGACGTCAACCTCAACAAGCTGGCCGACATTCAGGGGGTCGATGTCATCAACCTCAACGATGTCGCCAACTCCTTGAAGCCGAGGTACATCCCCGGCGAGTCGCTGCGAGTGAAGATCATCAAGGAAGGTGAAGCTTCCGGCCAGGGCGTCGGCTATCTGGATGACGGCACGATGGTCGTGGTCGAGCAGGGTTCCCGCGAGATCGGCCAGGACGTCGACACCGTCGTCACCAGTGTCCTGCAGAACAGTGCGGGACGGATGATCTTCAGCAAGCTCTCGTCCGACGTTCGCGTCTGAGGCCTGCGGCTCATGTTCGATCGCCAGTTTCGCGAGCGGTTACGGTCCTGCGAACTGGCCGCCACCCGGCATTTGCTCGATTCTCGCAACTCCGAGGGACACTGGACGGGAGAGCTATCGGCCTCGGCGTTGTCGACGGCAACCGCGGTGATGGCACTGTGGCAAGTGATGCGACAGTCGAGTCACCGCGACGAATTGCACCCGCTGATCTCGAAGGGATGCGATTGGCTCATACGGCAACAGAATGCCGACGGCGGGTGGGGGGACACGATCAAGAGCGTGTCGAACATCTCGACGACGATGTTGTGTCATGCGACGCTGGTATGTCCAGGAGCGGCGGGGTTAATCCCCGCCGCTCGGGAGGCGCCTCTGGAACGGGCACGGCAGTACATCGAACGCGCCGGTGGTGTGCCCGCGCTTGTCGTGCGCTATGGCAAGGACAAGACGTTCTCCGTCCCCATTCTCACACACTGCGCGCTCGCGGGACTGGTGAACTGGCGCGACATCACGCCGCTGCCGTTTGAACTCGCCTGCATCCCGGCGAGTTTCTACAAGACCGTTCGCCTGCCCGTCGTCAGCTACGCGCTGCCGGCCCTCATCGCGATCGGCCAGGTGAGACATCACTTCGCTCCGACGAGGAATCCGCTGACGCGCGTTCTGCGAAATCTCTCGATCAGGCGCAGCCTGAAGATTCTCGAGCGCATTCAACCCTCGGGTGGCGGATTCCTCGAAGCCACGCCACTGACGAGCTTCGTGACGATGAGCCTCGCAGCCATGGGACTGCACGAGCATCCCGTCACTCGACAGGGAGTCGAGTTCATCGTTCGCTCGGTACGTCCTGATGGCAGTTGGTCCATCGACACCAATCTCGCCACCTGGGTGACGACGCTGTCGGTCAACGCGCTGGGTGACGCCATCCCCGAAAACGAACGGCAACCCGTCGTCGACTGGCTGCTCGGTCAGCAGTATCAAGTGGTGCATCCCACCACGAATGCCGACCCCGGGGGCTGGGCGTGGACCGACCTCCCCGGCGGCGTCCCCGATGCCGACGACACACCGGGGGCAATGCTCGCGCTGGCGGGACTGACGAACGGGTCCGCCGCGGCTCAATCTGCCATCGATCACGGCACCCATTGGCTCCTCAGTCTGCAGAATCGGGACGGTGGCTGGCCGACTTTCTGTCGCGGCTGGGGAGCGCTGCCGTTCGATCGCAGCTCGCAGGACATCACGGCGCATGCCCTGCGCGCGCTGCAACGCACTGGCGATTCGCGGCGGGCAACACAGCGAGGTTTTCGCTTCCTCGAGCGCGTCCAGAGACCCGACGGTTCCTGGATCCCCCTCTGGTTCGGCAACCAGCATGTACCCGACGACCTCAATCCCACTTATGGGACTGCGAAAGTGCTCATGGCCTATCGCGATTGCGAATTGTTCCAGTCACCCGCCGCTCGGCGCGGGTGCCGGTGGCTCATCGACAACCAGAACCCTGATGGGGGCTGGGGCGCGGGACCGGGCACGCCGTCATCGGTTGAAGAAACATCGCTCGCGACAGAAGCGATCTTACCGGATTCAGCGGCGATTCACGCCGTCCGACGGGGTTTGGAATGGATCATGCAGCGCGTGGAAGACGGGCGTTATGTCGACCCCGCGCCCATCGGTTTCTATTTCGCCAAATTGTGGTATTTTGAACGCCTGTATCCCGCCATTTTTACCGTCTCAGTCCTGAGAAAAGCCATTCGCGTGATTGAGGGATCGGCATCGGAAGCCGCATCGTCTGTTGGAGAAGCGATCCCGCCCCCATAGAATCCAGCCATCTGGCGTGGTCAATACTTCCTCAACACGACCGCAGAGAGGAGCTTCCGTTGGATAGTGCCGCCACTCATCGTGGGCCTGCTCACGATGTTCGCCCAGACTCGAACTCCAACGGCGCTCACGGTCCGCATGCGGTATCGGCTCCCCATATCAGCGAAGCCGAGGTCGATTCACACCCCGACGACGCGTCGGCTGAACCCGAATTCGTCGATCCTGAGGATGACCGCCCCGTCAAGAAGAAGCGGCGCCAAAGCACTTCACACCTGAAGGCGGTCCCCGAAACACTCGAGTTGCGGGAACGCATCAAAGCCGAGGCCGAACGATTCGCACAGTCGCTAGACAAGTCGCAACCCTTCTGCAAGGACGATCTCGAACAGTACGGGCGACGCTTGTTGACCGAGATGCAACTCGCCGAGATGTACCTCGGCTTCGCGATGGTGCTGATCGGGAACTTCTTCTGGAAGCAGCAGTTCCTGGCCATTCCTTTTGAGCGCCGGCTGTTGCTGTTGCCCCATTGCCTGAAACATGCCGAAGGCTGCCCCGCGGACTATGACGAGTTCGGGCTCGATTGTGAAAAATGCGGGGCCTGTTCGATCGCCGACTACAAGGTCCGTGCCGAAGAACTCGGTTACAAAGTGCTGGTGGCCGAAGGCTCGCCGATCGTCCTTAAGATCATCGTCGAAGGCTACGTCGACGGCATTCTCGGAGTCGCCTGCCTGAACGTGCTGGAGAAGGCGATCGACAAGATTCTCATCGCGGGCGTCCCTTCCTACGCCATCCCGTTGCATTCCGGAGACTGCAAGAACACCACGCTCGATGAATCGTGGGTCTGGGATTGTCTCGAAAAGTACGAGCCCCTCTCGCAGCCGCCGACGGCCAGTTACGTGCCGATCATGCGGCAGTCGAACCGGCTGTTCACCGAGGACTTCGATCGTCTGCTGCCGCGGATGCGATCGACGACTCCCGAGAAGGCCAAGGCTCCGCTCGGACAGGCCGAAGACGTCTCCTACGACTGGCTCGCCAACGGCGGCAAGCGGTTTCGTCCGTTCATCACGTTGGCTGCCTACGACGCCCTCACCGGCGGACGCATCAAGGCCGGCGGTGAATCGAACGGATCGAAGTCGCTGCTGGATGATGCCGTCGCCCGTGTCGCCATGGCGATCGAAGCCTTTCACAAGGCGTCGCTGGTGCATGATGACATTCAGGATGACGATCTCTTCCGCTACGGTCGCGAGACGCTGCACCGCAGTCACGGCATGGGGCCGGCGATCAACATCGGCGACTACCTGATTGGACTCGGCTACAAGCTGGTCAATTCTGTCCGCAGAGAACTCGGGGCCGATGTCGCCTGCGACATTCTCGACAGCATGGCCAATGCCCACATTCGGCTGTGCGACGGCCAGGGTGCCGAGATGGCCTGGCAGAACAAGCCCGACTGGAACTTCACGCCGCTCGATGCGCTGACGATCTACGCCCTCAAGACATCACCCGCCTTCGAAGCCGCTCTGTTCGCCGGATTGCGCATGGCCGGCGCGATCGATGTCTACGCCGATCTCATTCCACAGTTCTGC
>JANNSB010000649.1:0-1955 GCA_031402175.1 Planctomycetaceae bacterium | reverse complement strand
CGGAGCGTCACACGGAAGAGTTCGCGCACGTCGCCGACTTCGCGGAGCACCGCAATAGAATCGGCGGACTGCTGCTGCTGCCTAAGAAATTTAACGGCAGCTATGGTGACATGCCCTACGCCGAGAAGCTGCCGCACTATTTCTCCCAGAACCTGCTCGCACGGTCGCTGCATGCGCAGTGCTACCAGCACAACCCCGGCTTCGTGCAGTTCGTGGCTCGCAGCGGGCTGCCATTCAGGGCGCACGAGACGTTTGAGAAGGCCGATCTCGAGGATCGGAGCCTACTCTATCGCCAACTCGCCGAAACAATCTGGAACCCGGCCGAACTGATCGAGCGGGGACGCGCATGATCGACGATCTCAAGCCCTATCCCGAGTACAGAGATTCCCGGCTGCCTTGGCTTAGTAAGGTGCCGGCGCATTGGCGTGTCGTTCGCAATGGAAACCTCTTCCGTCAACGCAATCAGACAGGGTTAGCGGAACTGCCTATTCTCGAAGTGTCGCTGAGGACAGGTGTCCGCGTGCGGGATTTCGAAACGTCGAAACGCAAACAAGTGATGTCCGACTTCGCCAAGTACAAGCGCGCTGCCGCTGGCGACATTGCCTACAACATGATGCGAATGTGGCAAGGGGCGGTCGGCATCGCACCCGTGGATGGCCTCGTCAGCCCCGCCTACGTCGTGGCCGCTCCATTCGACGGTGTCGAGCCTCGCTACTTCAGTGAGTTGTTCCGAACCGCCGCTTACATGGCCGAAGTCGACAACTGCTCGCGCGGCATCGTCAAGGATCGCAATCGACTCTACTGGGACCAGTTCAAGACATTGATGTCCCCATGTCCCCCGCCTGACGAGCAGACCGCCATCGTGCGCTTCCTCGGCTGGGCGACGGGACAGGTCGACCGCGCGATCCTCGCCAAGCGCAAGGTCATCGCTCTGCTCAATGAGCAGAAAGAAGTTGTCGTCAACGAAGCTCTGACGCGAAGTTTGAACAACTCAGTCCGATTCAAGCCGTCGGGCAGCATTTGGTTGGGTGAAATTCCCGAACATTGGTCAGTCAAGCGGTTCAAATTTCTGGCATCGATCAACAGCGGCCAAGTTGATCCACGCCAAAGCGCCTTCAAGAACCGCCCCCTTATTGCCCCCAATCACATCGAAAGTGGTTCTGGAAAGCTCCTGAGGTTGGAAACCGCGGACGGTCAGGGCGCCGATAGCGGCAAGTATGTGGTTCGAAAGGACCAAGTCATCTATAGCAAAAGTCGCCCCGCATTGCGGAAGGCCGTTATCGCTCCTCGCGACTGTTTGTGTAGCGCCGACATGTATCCAATCTCGCCGACGAACGGTGAGATTTCCGTCGAATATCTCTTGTCGCTTCTCCTGTCGCAGCCGTTCACAAAATTTGCAGTAGATGCCTCGATGCGAGTGGCAATGCCCAAATTAAATCGTGAGGCGTTGGCGGAGTGCTTATTGTGGTATCCCTCTACGTTCTGAGCAAAAAGATATACTTGGTCACATCGCGTTGGTGACCGCCCCGATACGCAAATCTATCGATGCGTTGATGCGAGAGGTTGCCTTGCTCAAAGAGTACAGGGAGCGGCTGATAGTTCAGACCGTGTTCGGTGTGGCTGACGTCCGGCGTCTTGCGGCGGCGTTACCTAATAGCGGCGCTCTCATTGAGACCATCCCTAACTTCGGAGAGGACGATGCGTCGATTGGCGAGGAAACTGCCGCATGACCAAGCGGCCGGCGATCCCGATCAAGGTTCAACGTGCCGTCTTGCTCGAAGCACGTCATCGGTGTGCTGTCTGTTGTGAGGCGACGCCGCTCGAGCGGGCCCATATCTGGCCGTGGAGCAAGAGCAAGGATCATAGCGCGGCGAACCTGATCGCATTGTGCGCCATCTGCCATTCCCGCGCCGACAACGAGCAGTGGGGCATCGACGCGCTCCGGCAATACAAGC
>JANNSB010000648.1:0-10224 GCA_031402175.1 Planctomycetaceae bacterium | reverse complement strand
GGGACGACCGCGATGGGATGGATCTCAAGTCATCGATAGGATGGCCCGAACAACCCCGCCAACAGGCAATATCGGCACGGCTTTCGCTCTCAGATTGAACGCGGACCAACCTGCATCGTACCAGCGATTCCCGGTCTGATCCACTCTCCCGAACCGTCAGATTATCTGCAGACTACCCACACCGTACCCACTGCATGCGTCATTGCCCTGATTGTCGCAACGACGTGTTCGCCACTCCACTCAGCGGATCATGAATGGCAGAATGCAGTGGAACTTCGCTGAGTTGCGATGTATCCGGGCCAACTGCTAAGGCTGAACCGGTCGGTCCTATGTCTGTGAAACTGATTTGCTCATTGCCACGACTTGTCACCACGCGACGCTTGGCCGTCGTGCTGGCGCTTTGGTTCTGCGCTTCCGCGGGGGCCGATGACTTCGTTGATCCTGTCGACCCCACTGGGCCAAGACTCGTTGACGACGAAGTCGGCTCATCATCCGGCCTGCCCGCTCCGGGTGAGCCGGCTGGAGACGGGGCTTCTGATATTCCACCGAGTGATGGTTTACCGCCGCTGGTGATTCCACCGGCTTACCCCTATCGGCCTCAGAACTCCGCTCCAGCCGATCCTGAACCCATCGTGCCCGAGTCGACGACCCGCATGCGGCCCGCTGACGACTCTTTCGAGACTCCCGTCGTAACCGACGATCTCGATTGGAACACCGATCCACGCTTTGGACTGGTCGTCCTGGTGCGAGAGTCGTTCGCGAATCGGTTCGTCCAACGTGAGGCCAGAGAATCCGGACCTGTTCGCGACTGCATCCTCGGCGCTCAAGTCTTGGGTGACCAGCTGACTCTGGCGGCGAGCCGCCTCGACTTTGTACCCGATGCATCCTCGGCGCGGATGCTGATTCGCCTGAACGGCACGGTGCACAATAACACGGTCGGCATCACTCCCCAGGCGCGGATCTTTTCGCGCGGCGAGCATGTCTTTCGCCTGGAGAAGGAAGTCGACTTCGATGGACTCCGGTTTCTGACGCGCACCCCCGCCGCGTGGGTGACGCCGCGGATCGTCAACACGTCAGCGGCAACGCCGTTGCGCGAGTTCCCTTTGATTGGAGAGCCCTTCCTGGAGCCAGTGGCCCGGATGACGGCTCTCACGACAGCCGATCAGCAACGCGGCGAGGCCCAGCGAATCGCCGCCCAGCGCGTGACAGGCCCTGCCGCCCGGGCGTTCAACGAACAGGCCGACAGCCAGTTGGCGGTACTCAATCAGGCGTTGGTCGAACTGCAACAAGCGCGAGGAGCACTGGGAATCGCTCCCGAGGAAGAAAGAGTGCATTCCACCGCTGATCTCGTGCAGTATGCGGCCCGGTATCACGATACACAGCCGGAACTCCCGATCCCCCTGGACTATCAAACGCAGCCGGTGACGGGACTGACGTTGCTGGTCAACGATTCACTACTCAATGCGGCGGCAGACGACCTGGAACTCGAGGGAACGGAATTCTACGTCCGCGAATTGGAAGAGTTCATCGAGGGTTTCCTCGTACATATTCCCGGGTTCGTCCCCAACGATCCGCCTGCCAATCCACTGATCGATCAGGACTTGTTGACGGTACGCCTGGATGCGGTCGATCCCGTCGAAGTTCGGTTTCTCGAGAACGAAACGCATCTGACGTTTCGCATGTCGTTCATTCCCACCGATGGTCCGGTGGTGCCGACGAAGCTCGTCACCATCGTTTATAGGGCGACGATCAACAAGGAGTGGGTGATACTCAATCCGAGTGAAGTTCGCGTGTCGGCCGCGCCTGGAGTGAACGACCCCATCGGCGCGCTGACCGAGGAAGTCATCCGGACGCAATTCACCCAGCGGCTGATACCGCTGCAGTTTCACAACGGCAGCACGGTCACTTTGCCGGACGCCCCGGAGGTCAGGATCACCATCACGGAGCTGTCATCGCACGACGGCTGGCTGCTGCTGACTGCCGAGTGATGCGGAGCGAAGTTCGATCGCTACATTGAGCGTTCTGAGCTGGCTGGAGAGTTCAGAAACCGTTGCAACTCACGCAGCACTCCCTGAAAAGTGGTCTGCAAGAGTTGCACATCGTCGGTTGATACGGGGCGGCCGTCCATCATGGCCGATTCGAGCTTCTCGGCCACATGCATCGGACCATTATCGCCGAACATGCGCAGGCCGCCCTTGAGCGTGTGCGCCGCGCGACGCAGCCCCTGGACATCGCTCGCAGCGTAGTACTGCTCCGCCAGTTGCAGCATTCTGGGAATCTCTTCGACCAAGCCGGCGACCACGTCGGCGAGCAAGGCCTGATCTCCACCTACGACGTCGAGCGCGGCATTCCAGTTCAGTACGGAAGGCATGATGTGTGACTCGATTAGTGCGGGATCTTGCCGCACTGGCAACGTATCGGTGTCGGCCGTCGACAAACACTCGGTCGGAGCCCCCAGGCTCATCCCTTGGGAGGCATTCTCGATCACCGCATCCGAACTCCGACGGCGTTTCACATCGATCGCAAACTCGCTGCTGGGAGATTCGGGCGTGAAGAATCGCGACAAAGCCTGATGAAGTTGCTGCACGCGAATCGGCTTGGGGACATAGTCGTCCATCCCGGCCGCCAGACAGGCGTCGCGGTCGCCGGGCATCGCGTGAGCGGTCATGGCCACGATCGGGAGGCGTTTGCCCGCTGTGGTCTCCTGTTGCCGAATCGTGCGCGCGGCCTGCATGCCGTCCATCACGGGCATTTGAATGTCCATCAGGACGATGTCGAATGAGTGCTCGCCGCAAAGCTTGACGGCTTCTTCGCCATTGCAGGCCACCGTAACGGTATGACCTTCGCGGGTGAGAATGCCGACGGCCAGTTTCTGGTTCGCCGGACTGTCTTCGGCGAGCAGAATCTGCAGCGGCGGCAATTGCGGCAACTGCTCCGGCAAGAAGTCGCCATCGTCGTCGACGGTTTCCACCTTCAGGATCTTCATCAATGCGTCATACAGTTCCGACTGCTTGACCGGTTTGACGAGATATCCCGACACCCCCAGTTCTCTCGCTCGTGAGCCGGAACCGGGCCGATCGCCGGAGGTCAGCATCATCAGAAGCGTCGTGCCTGCCGATTCACGACGGATGCTCTCGGCCAATTGGAAGCCGTCCATGTCCGGCATGTGGACATCGGTGAGCACCAACTCGAAGGGTTGGCCGCGAGATTGTGCATCCTGCGACAGTCGAATCGCCTCGGCCGCGCTGCTCGCCAGCGTGACATCGATGCCCCAGTTCGTCAGCACCGCCTCCAGGATGCGGCGGTTGGTCGCATTGTCGTCGACCACAAGAATTCGCGTCCCCTTGATCTTGCGACGAGTCCTCAAGATCCCGCTGGTCGAGGCATCGACAGAACAGGCAGGGAAGGCGACGTGAAAGGTCGAACCGGGGCCGGCGTTGCGTTCTGCCCAGATGTGCCCGCTCATCAGCGAAACGAGTGACTTGCAGATCGTCAGCCCGAGGCCGGTGCCGCCGTAGCGCCGCGTCGTCGAAGTGTCGGCCTGCTCGAAGGCTTTGAAAATCTCGTCCACCTTGTCGGGAGGAATGCCGATGCCGGTGTCCTTGACCGCGAAGTGCAGCAGGAAATTCCCGGTTCCATGCAGTCCCTCCGGTAGATTGAGCTGACTGATGAGATCAGGTCGATCCTGTGGCGAGATCACATCGACGCTGACAATCACTTCACCCGACTCGGTGAACTTGATGGCGTTGCCAATGAGATTGAGCAGGATCTGGCGAATGCGGGTGTCGTCGGCGACGATCTTGCGGGGGACGTACTCGTGAAACTCGCAGGCGAGTTCCAGCTTCTTGGCATGCGCCCTGACTCCCAGAGACTTTGCCGTGTCGCCGACCAGTTCACGAATCTCGAACTCGACGGGATCGAGTTCGAGCTTACCGGCCTCGATCTTCGAGAAGTCGAGGATGTCGTTGATGATGACCAGCAGCGAACTCGCGGAGTCGAGCACCGTGTTGAGGTAGTCGCGCTGCGAGGGACCGAGGTCGGTCTCCAGGACCAGTTCCGTCATCCCGATGACCGCATTCAAGGGCGTGCGGACTTCGTGGCTCATGTTCGCGAGAAAGTCCCCCTTGGCCTTGTTGGCGGCCTCCGCGGCTTCCTTGGCGTGTTGCAGCGCCCGTTCGGCAAGTTCGCGCGCAGTGACATCCCAGAACAAAGCCTGCGTACCCACGATACGTCCCGCGGAGTCGCGCACCGGCGTCTTGATCACCTGCACATAACTGACGTGGCTCCCGTCACGGTTCTCCTCGATCGTGTCGAAGACGCCTCCCGTCTCGGCAAGGTGGGCATCGTCGGCGCGGTACTTCTCCGCTAATTCCTTCGGAAAGAAGTCGTAGTCGGTCTTGCCGAGGATGTCCTTGAGCGGTCTCCCTAGGAGTTGACAAAACGCCGTGTTGGCGAATACGAACCGGCCGTCACCGTCCTTTCGCAGGACGTTGACCGGCAGGCTTTCCACCAAACCGGAATAGAGGGCTTCGGAATCCTTGACCGCTTGTTCGGTCGACGCTTGCACTCGGTTGATGGTCCACACCAGTGCGATCAGGCCCAGACCGTAGCTTACAACCGCCAGAGTGACGGTCTGCAACTGCCCTTCCGGGACATTGCCGCCGGCAGCCAGGATCTCATTGATAAGTCCGTTGAACTCATTGAGCAGCAGCCACAGCACGACCAACGTGAACATGGCAGCGCACCAGACCACAACAAAGTTGCGGTTCCGACGCATAAAGCCAACGATCGCGTTCCGTAGCATGCAAATCCTATTTGACGACCGTCGGCGCTAAGTCATTCGGAGTGCCGTGAAGCTTCGAAGTACCCTTGTCGTGCGCACGCTGGAACTGAATTCAACTGTGGAATCAGTGCGATTCCGGCAGCTGCCGCGTGCCGTTGATGCGAAATGTATCAAACCAGTAAGCGTGTCGGACAGCGCGATTTCAACGAAAAATCCCCCGATCAAGTTGATCGGGGGATATGTTGAAGTTTCAGGATCCAGTAGCCGGTGTGTCAGACCTGCAGGAGTTCGCAGGCTTCATCATAACCGGCGGCCGTTCGGCCATACTCACTGGCACAAACCCTGGCCAAGCCAATGAGTTGCCGCCAACGCAGCGATTCGCGAGTTGTCGCGAATTCTTCGGTGACGGTGCGATAGAACTTCTCGGCATGCAGCGAACCGTCTTCGCTGGTGGAGTAATTCAGCAGCATGTCGAACACGGGCCGCGATTCGCCGCCCCGTTCGCTGATGCGGTGAATGGCCGCGCCCGCGAGGGCCTGATCGCTATTCTGAATGGCTTCTTCCGCGGTCGCCACGAGGGCGGCGGTGTCGGTCTCGCGTTCGACGGCGTCAATTCGCAACGGCCATTGGTCGGGTAACACGCGGCCGCTCTGACCGGCGGTGTGATAGGCGCCGACGACAAGACTAACCGCCGCATTTCGCTGATTGCTGACGCGAGCGATGTTGCGCCAGGCATTCGCGGAGTCGGAGGCATGCACGCCGACCGAGTCGCCGTGTACGCTGCCCTCGGGTTTGCCATCCTGCACCTGTTGGCCGGTTCGTCCCGGATCGTGCAACAGCAAGAGGTTTGCCGCGATCGACATGGCCTCGCCAATGGCATCCGGAGCGTAACCATCCTTGATGGCCTGCGCGGCCGCCTCGGCGGCAGTCACGGGGTCGGCACCGAATATCGTACCCGCGAGCTCTTGCACGAATGTGTCGTCGCCGGGCTTGTTGCCCAAAGGCTGCGACAACAATTGATACTCATCCAAAATGCGGGGCACCAGTCCCCACAATTCCGGTTGCGGATGATTGTTCGCAATCGACCTTTCGGATTCGTCACAACAGAACCGGACCGACTGGCGCAAGAGCGTATGTGCGTACTCCTCGCCAATCAGATCGATCGCCAGCCAGGCACGCCAGGCCAGCACCACGCGGTGCACGTTGGCGGAATCCTGCACCGGGTATTGAACATGGTTGAACATCTCGCCAGCAGGTTCATTCGCATACGCGGCGAACAGCGCCTCGGCGCGATCGAATTCGCCTGCACGCGTTAGTTGCTGCAATTCGAGTCCCGGCTCTGGACCGGTTGCATGCTCGGCGGCCTCGATTTGACGCAAGACCTCCGCGCCGCTTCCACCAAACTGATGGATGCGATCTGTATTACGATAGAGAACCTTCAGGACCGGCAACGGCTGGCGCTCGGCCGGCAACTCCTTCGACATGTCCAGGGCGGGAGCCAGGGCCATGAAGGAGTGGTAACCAATGTAGTCTTCACCACCGAAGGTACGGGCATTCGCCAACGCGCCAGCGGCGATGAGAGTTCGCAGGTCAACGCCGGATCGAATCTGTTCGACCAGCACACGGTTCAGTTGATCGAGCGGCGTGTCCTGCATCAAGGCAACGAGCGGTTCCATGCCGCCGAAGGTGATGCGATTGGAATCTTCACCCGCAAAGGCGGTCGAGATCCCCAGGTCGTGAGCAAGGGCGGCACCTACGCTGCCAACCAGCATGCCGCGACCAACGTGAGCCAAGAAATTACGCCGGGATGAGTGAAGCATGTTCCCTCCTTCAATAGAGCGAATGGTGAAGCAAGGCTGTTAATGCTGAGAATAACGCGGCGGGATTACATCGACCAGCCTTGATCGATCGAAATCGCTCGGATTCGGACCACATTTTTGGTGAATCAACCCGAAGCAAAGCCTGTAGCACAAATTCGTTACAATCATTTATGTGAAAGTTAGCATTCCCGGCGTTTTTCGGCAGACATAGAGGGACTACTGCGATGCCGGCTTCAATTTGTCCGACCGACGAGTTGCTGGAGCGATTCTCCATCGGCGTGGTCCCGCAGGAGGTCGCGGACGCTGTCACCGATCACCTTGCTGTCTGTTCCGCTTGCGAGGAACGACTCGCGGCGTTTGACGATCGCGTGGATCCACTGCTCACCGGATTGCGCACTGCCCATGAACAATCGGGTGTCGAAGCTGAGATATCCTCTGAGGTACGGCAGGTGATCCAGTCGGCGGTAAGGAATGCCGTCGACTCGAGTTCATTGATGTTCGATCCCGCGCGCCGGTTGTCGCGAGAGCTTGCTGCCGGTCCAGTGCGCATCGATCGCTTCGAATTGAAGGAAGAGTTGGGGTCAGGCTCGTTCGGCTATGTCTTTCGGGCACGCGACACGCAACTCGACCGCGACGTCGCACTCAAGGTGCAGCGCGCGGGCCACTTCGCCGGGAGCGAGGAACGAGACCGCTTCCTGCGTGAGGCGCGAAGCATCGCGCAACTGCGGCACCCCGGTATCGTCGCGCTTCACGAAACAGGACGCACCGCTCAAGACGTGTGCTACCTCGTTACCGAGTTCATCGACGGCGACACACTCGACCGCTGGATGCAGGGTCGCAGGATCGTCCCCGGTCGCGCGGCGGAACTGATCGCGGAGGTCGCCGAGGCACTGGAGTACGCACACAGTCAGGGCGTCATTCACCGCGATCTCAAGCCGTCGAACATTCTCATCGATCGCGAAGGACACTCGCACATCACGGACTTCGGACTCGCCAAACGCGAGACGGCCGACAGTACGCTGACGCTCGATGGCGAGGTGATGGGAACGCCGGCCTACATGTCGCCCGAACAGGCCCGCGGCGAGTCTCACGCGGCCCACGCGCCTTCCGATGTCTACAGCCTGTGCGTCATCCTCTACGAACTGCTGACGGGGTCACGTCCGTTTCAAGGCAATCGCCGAATGTTGCTCTTGCAGGTGCTTGAGGATGAACCCCGCCGTCCGCGGCAACTGAACGAGCGCATCCCACGCGACCTGGAGACCATCTGCCTCAAGGGGATGTCGAAGTCGGCAGCCCGCAGGTATCAGTCAGCCGAACAACTCGCTGAGGATCTCAGACGCTACCTCAACAGGGAAGCGATCCTGGCGCGCAATCAGGGTATCCCAGAACGCATCTGGCGCTGGTGCGTTCGCAACCCGATCGGTGCCAGCCTGCTGGCGGCAGTGACGATCGGTTCCGCAATCGGCTTCGTCTATCTCTCGCGACTGTCGACCTGGTTCGTCGAGCAGACAGCGCTGGAAAGCGTCCGCATGCAGACCGCGGCCTTCGATCACTTCAACACGCTCTACAGCGAAGGTGTGAGCAGGCTGGAAGACCAGCAACTGGACACCGTCGGCACTACAGAGGAATACACTGCCGGGGAGAAACCGATTCTCTTTCCCGCGAGCTTCACGATCGAGGCGGGTCGTCGGATGGGTGCCGATGAATCGGGGATGCAGGTCTACCTGTACAGCGACTACCCATTCCCTTGGCGTGCTGACGGTGGACCGCAAGACGAGTTTCAGCGGCGCGCCCTGCATAAACTGGATGAACGTCCCCAGGAACCGATGATCGAGTTCACGGAGATGCAGGGACGCCCGGTGCTGCGGTACGCCACAGCCCGGCTGATGCAGGAAAGCTGCGTGCATTGCCACAACGCTCATCCACAATCCCTCAAGAAGGACTGGCAGGTGGGAGACGTGCGCGGCGTGCTGGAAATCATCAGGCCGCTCAATGCCGACATGGACCGCACGACAGACGGACTTCGAGGTGCGTTCATCCTGATGGCAACGGTGTCGGCGATTTTGGCGTTGTGTGGATTCGGATTGTTGCTGAGGACGCGGCCGCGCGCGAGGTCAGGCTGATCGCATGAGCAGCAACGACTCCCTTCATCGAACGCCTGATGAGCGCGGCACGCTCTCCACCTCGCGCAGCCTGTTGGCCCGGTTGCACGAAGGGGACGCGGCAGCCTGGTATCGCCTGATTGAACTGTACTCACCCCTCGTTCGCTATTGGTGCCGGCGACTGGCAGTGGCCGACCAGGACATACCCGACCTGATGCAAGAGGTCTTTCACACAGTCGCCGCCAAGTTGCAACTCTTTCGCAAAGAGCGCGCCACCGACACGTTTCGCGGTTGGTTGCGCACAGTGACTCGCAACAAGGTCATCGATCACTATCGCCTGCAGGGACGGCAGCCCACGGCAGTCGGCGGCACCGATGCCTTCAAGCGCATGACGGAAGTGCCTGATGAACTTCCCGACGATGACGAAGGAGAGCGAATTGTCTTCTCGGAAGTTCTGCTGCGATCGCTCAGCCTGGTGCAGGATCATTTCGAGGAACGCACCTGGCAGGCGTTCTGGAAAGTTGCCGTCGAAGGACAGGAGATTCAAGACGTGGCCGCCGAACTCTCCATGCGCCCCGGAACCGTTCGCGTCGCCAAGTCGCGAGTCCTCAGTCGATTGAGACGTGAACTCGGCGACATTGTCGAGTAGTCGGTCGACTTCAACGTCCGATGATCGACATCGACATCAACCATACCGTTCCACTCGTAGCGGCGTCGGATCCACGATCGGCTTCTCTCCCGTCACCATCTGACTCACGAGTTTCCCTGTTCCCGTCGCCAGCGACACGCCGAGCATGCTGTGGCCGGCGGCGACGATGACATTTATCGCCGCGGGGGCCGGCCCGATGAAAGGCAGGCCGTCGCAGCTCATGGGGCGAAAGCCGAACCACTCTTCCTCGACGGTGGCACCGAACGGCTCGCGAAGATATTCGCCGGCCCCGCGCCGCAGCAGATTCAGTCGATTGCGATTTAGGGTCGGATTGAATCCCGCGAATTCCATCGTCGAGCCGATGCGGTAGCCGTCATGAAACGGCGTGATCGCAACGTGATACTCCTCGAGGATCATCGGTATCCTGGGGCACTGCGCCGGCCGCGACATCGTGATCGAGTATCCCTTGCCCGGCTGGATCGGCAGTGAACAGCCCAGGCTCTTTGAGAGCGACGGCGACCACGCACCGGCCGCCAATACGAAGGTTGTCCCTTCGAGTTCGCCGTTGGATGTGCGAATCGCCTTGCAGCGCCCCTGCTCCATTATCAGCTCGTTCACTTCGCAGCGCTCGCGAATCTCGACGCCGAGTGATTCGAGCCGCCTGCGCCAGGCCTGCATCAGGCGGTTGGGACGGATGTGGCCGTCCATCAGGTAGTGATAGGCCCCGGCTAAGCCCTCCTTGAGCGTTGGTTCTATCTGCGCAAGCTGATTGCCGTCGAGTACGGTCGCTGCAGTTTCGAATTCTTCCGTCAGCAGCCTGTTGACGGCGGCATAAGCGTTGAACTCTTCTTCGGTCTTGAAGACGAAGAG
>JANNSB010000647.1:0-3857 GCA_031402175.1 Planctomycetaceae bacterium | reverse complement strand
CACGATCCCGCTCATCGGCCGCACGCACGCTGTGAAAACTCACTCCGTCAGCCGACACGATCTGCCGGCTCACGAGATTGTGCACCGGCTCGCACACGAAGAGGTTCCCCTCAAACTCGGCTCCCAGATGCGTGTCGCGATAGAAGTGAATGCCGCAGGCCGAGGTGAACAGGTTCTCCATGTGATAATCGTTGAACCGCTCCAGCAACCGGCTGATCGGATAGCACGGCGCGGCCCCGGGGATTTCGGGCACCTGCAACTGCGGAGTCGGCGGCGCGAGCGCGGGGTTGCGGCGCAGATAATGCTCATCGAGCACGAAGTGAAAACACGGGTTGGCGTTGTTGCAGCCGAACCAGTCGCCGAAATCGCTGGTGGCGCGGCCGAACTGCGTGCGTCCCGTTTGCGTTTCGATGGCCCCGGTCCCCGGCCTGATGCGGAAGTCGCGCCCCTGAATGTCGACTTGCTCCCGGCCTGCCAGCGACGTGATCTCGCCATCGCTGTCGCCGTTGGCGCAGTAAATCCAGTTGTCGATGCCCCACACGAGTCCGCCGACGCGATGCTGCGGGTTCCCTTCGCCGAAGCCCGAATAGAGCGGCACAACGATGTCGGCAGTTCCGTCGCCGGTGGTGTCTTCGGCATAAAGGATATTCGGCGCGGCGGTGATGAGTACGCCGTTCCGCCAGGCCATCACGCCGGTGGGGATCGGCAGTCCTTCCAGGAAGAGCGTCGAAGTGTCGTACTCGCCATCGCCATCGGCATCGGTGAGATAGCGAACACGCCCGCCGGGCGCGCCTTCGTCATCGATACCGCGAGGATAGTCGGCCATCTCGACGACCCACAGCTTGCCATCAGCGCCCCAGTCGAAGGCGACCGGATCCATCACGAGCGGCTCGCACGCGACGAGTTCGACGACGAGGCCGGGTCGGACATCGATCAAACTCAGCGACCGCGCCGGGTCCATCGGCCCCGGCTGCACGCCGGTGAGAATCTCGTCGAACGATCGCCGGTCAATCAGATCCGGCAGGTCGGCTGTGTTCTCGTTCTGCCAGATGAGGTGGCGAGAGTGAACGAAGAAACCGGAGTTCGTGCCGTCGGCGTTGACGATGGGCGGGATGACGGTCTTGGCGTCGTCGGTGGGCCACAGCGTGTCGAAGTCTTGAAACAGCCGAACTACAGCCGAGTCTTCGCCGGGGATGATGAGGTCGAGGCAGCCGTCTTCGTCGATGTCGACGAGGTTCTGGGTGGTGACACGGCCATGCAGTTGAACACTCTTTGACCCCCACTCTTCGGCCGCTTGATCAAAGTAGTACACGTTCCAAAATGTTGTGGCGGTATCGGTTGTCGCAATCTGTTGAATCCATTCCGACAGCCCGTCGCCGTCCAGATCCACGAACTCAATAACTGTCCCGGGGAAAGCTGCAAGGGGCGATGGCAAAGCTTGCCATCCGTCCTGAAATTTGCACATTTCGCCACTGAACGATGAACCGATCGCAAACGAAGTCGTCCCAACCGTTGGTCTATCCGAACGCACGTACCCGAAAAACAGATCACTGCGGTCCGCTTCACTTGGGATGACCTTCGGTAACTGCTCGACAACCCAGTTGGCATCGTCAGGCAACCAGATTCGGCTTGATGGAGGTTCATTCGCTTTGGTCACGATTACATCGAAGAACTGGTCACGATTCGCATCGACCAACCGCACATCAGCCTGCACCTGCTCCGCCGACGGTTCGACGCCCAGCACATTTTCCTGCAATGCAAACAGCGCTTCGCGGAACGTGAGGAACTTCACCTTGCCGGCGTGATGCTCCTCGACGTAATCGATGAGGTCGACATGCATCTGCGGCGTGCTCCACTCGTAGGGGTGAAAAACGACGCACATCACGCCTTGTTTGATGACTGTGAGATCGACGGCCGCCTGCCAGTCGGCGAGCGTGTCGGGGTTGGCGTTGCCGTGAAAGTGCTGGGCCGACCAGTCGCTCGGGGTCAGACACGGGAACTCCCAGCACGCCTCGCCGACGAGATAGGGGTACGGGTAGTTCTCGATTGTGTTGACGAACGTGCGGTCTTGCGGCAGGTACTTCTCGAAGCGCGGCTGGCCCTGAGAGTCGAAGAGCAGTTCCGTCGGCAGCGAAGGGTCGTTGTCGTTGAAGACATTGAAGACTGAGGAGTCGATCTGCAGCCGATAGCCGCCGGGGGAAGGCTGGTCGATGATCGCGGACACGGCCCGCGGACTCATGGTGTTGAGCGAGTCGCAGCAGGGCATGCGAAACGCGACCGGATGGCTGCCCGGCACCTGGGCCATCAGGTCGATGCAGTCCCAGTAGGTCGCGGCGGCCTTGGGAAAGTCGTTGCCTCCAAGGAGCGGGCAAGGGTGGTCGATCGTGTGGCATTCGAGGCTCAGTCCCTCATCGAGCCAGGCCTGCAGTTGCGGGTCTTCGGGCCGGATGTTGCACGTCATGATGCTGACCGGCGCGCGGCCGTCAATCTGCTTGAGCCGTTGCAGGATCGGGCGAATGAATCCCTCGTACCGGGCGGTATCGCGCATGTCATCGATCGCCAGGATGATGACGGCCTCGGTTTCGTCGTCGCCGACCCATTGCGGCGTCGTCAGTCGCGGAGAGTGGTGGTTCCAGCCGTAGAGGGCCGGGCGCTCCGGATGGTTGGCATGCTCCAGCCAGACGCGGTCGGCGTCGGCTCGCGGGTTCCAGACACCGGGGGTGAAGGTATCGTCGGCATGAGCCGCGCACAAAGTAAGCGAAAGAAATATGCAACAGGCGAGAATACGCATCATGACGCTCGCTGAGCTGAGGGCGGCGATGACGAACCGGATCGAGTTCGACGAACATCAATCTCCACGAGGCAAGCGGTTCGGTCAATGATGGCGGTCACTCGTGTCGCCGTTGCTGACGCAGCCGGCTCAGATTTGCAGCTTGCGATTCCTTGCCGTCACTTCCCATTCATCAATCAGGCGACCGTTTTGAATGACGAACGCGCTCGAATAAAGAGCTGATGTCGGGCACACGTGCCGGGGGATTCCGAGCAGCCAGTCGCCGGGGGCGAACTCGCCGGCCTGCTCGGTTTCCAGCACGAGATGCTCTTCGTTGTGCAGTACCTGGACGGCTTTTGGGAGGCGGGGGAAGACGACTCGCTGACCCATTGGGGGATCGGACGCCACGGCTTTCGTTCCCATGTCGAGCGTCACGCGATTGGCCGTCGGCCGGCTGACGACGCGGGTTAACACCAGCGCTGCGGGTCGAAACCTATCGAGATCGGGAAACTTTTCACCGTAGCCGGCGTCGTGGAAGGTGCAGGTGCCGGGGGAGAGTTCGATCAAAGGGTCGTCGATCTCGGCGTAGATTGAAAACGTCGGCGTGCCGCCGCAGATCACTTTGGGAACACAGATTCCCTGGCGCGCGAGGACATCGATCGAGCTGCGGGTCTGTTCCCAGAAGTCGCGCACCAGCCGGTGACGATCGCTGAAGTCGGATTCGTGCCGATGGCCGTCGTAGAGGTGAAAGCCGCCCAGTTGCAGCGAACGACACTTCATGATCTGCAGACAGAGATCGGCCGCAGGCTCACCCAACGGAACGCCGGTGCGGTTTCGTCCGGGGTCGATATCAATGACGGCCTCGGCAGTGACGCCGGCACGAGTGAGAGCTTCATCGAACTCACGCAGCGGAGCAGGATGATCGACCGTAGCCGCGAAGCGTACCTGCGGGTACTTCTGAACGAGTTGAACGAAGCGGCCGATGTTGGGTCCGACCAGGTTGTACGCGAGCAGCACATCACTCGCGCCGGCGGCGGCCAGCATCTCGGCTTCGGCGATCGTGGCCGCCTTGTGTTTCGTGACGCCG
>JANNSB010000646.1:0-27607 GCA_031402175.1 Planctomycetaceae bacterium | reverse complement strand
TTAGCCCCCGGTCAATGACCGGGGGAAAATCATGCGTCAATGATAACTGGAAATGGTCATGCTGATTCCATTCAATGGCATTCACGACGACTCGATGTACCGCTCCCCCCGTCAGTGACGGGGGGCTAAGTGGGACATCCGAAGATCGTGCGTCACGCCGGACACTGCGGCACCACGAACCCTTCGCGATACTCCCGCGTCACAAGGGCGTTCGCGGCGTCATTCTCGATGAACCTCTCCGTCGCCGGATCCATTTCCAGCCATGTGCCGAGCGTGACGGCTGCCCCATCGATCTCGACTTCATTACGGCGCAGATGGTCGGCCATGCGGTCGTAGGAATCCTTCAGCAGTGGATTGTCCGCCACCTGAGTGGCGATCTCGGTCCCCGAGGCGCGTTGCCCCAGGATGTGAGAGATGGCTCCCGTGTGACACAAGCCGCTCGACAAGTGGCCATCCAGGATGTCGGCATTCAGGTCGGCATGGTTTCGCGAGCGAACTGCGGTGATGAAGTTGTCGTGATGGTTTCCTCCACCCTCCCAGTTCTGGATCACATCGCCGTCATTCGTGAATGCCGTGGCGTTCGTGTAACTCGGGATCACGACGAAACCCTTCTCGCACTGCACGACGACGCCGATCTGTGAGCCGCGATAGTTATCCATGTTGCCAGCCCACAGGTCACCTTGCTGGCTGGCACGATCCTTGGGCAATCCACGAGTCTCGAAGATCAGCGGTGCATCGGCATAGTCGTGATACACGACTTGCGTGTTGGGCGTGTTGCCCGCATCTTCGTATCCCAAGCGGCCGCCGATGCTGAGCACTCGTGGCGAGAGCTGATCGACGCCGAGGAACCAGCGGGCGATATCCATCTGATGGATGCCCTGGTTTCCCATGTCGCCGTTGCCGGTGTTGAAGTCCCAGTGCCAGTCGTAATGGAGTTGCGGCCGATAGAGATCGACCTTCGCTGCCGGCCCGCACCACATGTCGTAGTCGATCGTGTCGGCCACCTGCAGCGGCGCATCTAGCCGGCCGATGCTCTTGCGGGGCTTGTAGCAAGTGCCGATGGCGTAGTGGATGGCACCGAGTTCACCGCCGCGCAAGAATTCCACGGCGGCACGCAGACTGCTGCTGGAACGGCACTGCGTCCCGACCTGACAGATGCGCTCGAGCTGCCGCGCCCAGTTCACCATCTGTCGGCCTTCCCAGACGTTGTGACTGGCCGGCTTCTCGACATAGATATCCTTGCCGGCCTGCATCGACCAGATCGAAACCAGGGCGTGCCAATGGTTCGGCGTCGCGGTGGAGATGCAATCAACCGAGTCGTCTTCGAGAGCCCGGCGAAAATCCTGCACATACTCGGGCTTGCGCTCCTGCCATTCACCAACTTCATCGGCCCGGCGGCGGCCAATTTCTTCATCGACATCGCAGATATAGAGAATCTCGATGTCGTCGCGGCCCTTGAGCGTCTGAATGTGCCCGTTCCCCTGGCCGCGCACGCCGATCATGGCGAAGCCGAGCTTCTCGTTGGGGCTGCTGGATGTGGCCTGATCGTCGGCCTTCAGGAAGGTCGATCGCGCCGCCAGCGCTCCCGACGAGACCGCTGCCGACAACTGCATGAAATAGCGACGTGTGAGCGACATGCGAGGCTCCTGAGTGAGATGTCCGCGAAAGCAGCGGAACGTGAAGGATCGATGGCGTAAAGATCAGCCACGATGGTAAACCTCGCATCAATGAGTTTCAATGGGGCGAGGCTTAAGAAGTTTGGCTTTGAGATGTGGAAGAGTGAACCTCGTTCCTCTGCGATCTCTGCGCCTCCGCGTGAAACTAACTCCGTGGATTCGTAAGGCTCACGCAGAGGCGCGGAGTTCGCAGAGAAGAGAGCAACTAAAGGAACCGTCGACCCATGAGCAATCGATTCTGCTTGAGCATTCTATGTCTGCTGATTTCATCTCGGATCGCGAAAGCTGACGATAGTCCGCAGGTGACGATTTCGTCCTTCTCCGTCGATGTCACCATTCCCCTCGGCCATCGTTGCATGGGAATCCTGCCCACGAAGTCGAGCGAGATCGTCGATCCACTCGAGTGCCACGGCTTCGTACTGCTGGGGGCCGGGGAGCCGATTGTGCTGGCGGCCTTCGACTGGTGCGAGATTCGCAACGATGCCTACGACCAATGGCGGGACGCACTCGCCGCCGCCGCGGGGACGACTCGCGAACGCGTGCTGGTGTCGAGTCTGCATCAACATGATGCGCCCGTCATCGACAGCGGTGCGCAGGATCTGCTCGATCAGGTCGGCCTGCAGGATGAATTGTTCGACCGCAAGTTTCACGACGACTGCATTGCCCGTGTCGCGACCGCACTTGCCGAGAGCTTGGCGAATGCACGGCCGGTCACTCACATCGGGGCCGGCGAGGCGCAAGTCGAGGAAGTGGCCTCGACCCGCCGGGTTGAGCTCGCGGACGGCAGCATCACGTTCGGCCGCGGCAGCGGGTCGGGGGGGAACGCCGATTTCGCGGCTGCCGACGAGGGGGCGATCGATCCGTTTGTGCGAACTGTCGTGTTCTATGATGGCGACGAATCGGTCGTCGCGCTGCATGCGTATGCCGTTCATCCGATGAGCTACTACGGTCGCGGCGGCGTGAGTGCCGACTTTGTGGGGATGGCCCGCCGGCAGATGCAGGAACTGGAGCCGACATGCCATCACATCTATGTTTCCGGCTGCAGCGGCGACGTGACGGCCGGCAAGTACAACGACGGCTCCCCCGAGATGCGGCCCATACTAGCCGAGCGGTTGTGTGACGGGATGCGGCGCGCGTTTGCTGCTGCAGCACCGGTCGCGGTAAGTGAAGTTGAACTGCGAACCGTTCCGCTGGAATTGCCGTTCAATTCGGGCGAAGAGTTCACAGCCGAATCTCTGAACGCGGTGATTCAGGACAGTTCGCGCGATGTGCGGGACCGCATTCTGGCGGCGATGGGCCTGGCGAGCAGACTTCGCGTCGACGAAGGGCGGGCGATCGACTTCGTCTGCGTGGACCTGGGTCCGGCGAAGATTGTGCTGTTTCCAGGCGAGTCATTTGTCGCCTATCAGCACATTGCAAACGTGATGGAAAAGGAAGCGATGATCGTCTCCATCGGCTACGGCGAATGCTGGCCCGGCTACGTGCCGACCGACGTGGCGTTCGAAGAAGGCTTCGAGGAAGGCTGGCGCTGGGTGAGCGAAGGGTGCGAGAGCAGGATGCGCGCGGCGCTGGAGGTCGTGCTGCAATGAAGCTGCGCCATCTCCACGCGACCGTCGACACTACTCCAACCCCAGGTCGCGGACGAGCCAAGCGTCCGGAGTCACCTCCGCTTCATCAAGGACCAGGCATTCAATGATCTGCTGTTGGACCCTCTGATAGACTTCGGCATCGTCATCGTCGAATCCAGGGGTCTGATTCTCGATGTTCCATCGAACCCAGCCGATAAAGTCACGCACTTGAATGTCCCACCTGCCGTCGTCTTGGTAGAAATGATTCATCAGTGGAGCTCGATCGAGTTTCACGCTGAACTCGCGTTCGAGACGAAAGGTGAGGTCGAGAATGTCGATGCCCATGGCAGCTTCCATCGCTTCTTTCGCGGAGCGAACGGCGACTATGGCTTCGCGCTTTCCGTCAGATAACTCTCAAACCGCACCGCGTGGCAGGTGTAGCCGCTGGGATGTTTTTGCAGGTAGTCCTGATGGTGCTCCTCAGCGGGCCAGAATGTCGTGAGCGGTTCGAGGGTCGTCACCACGGGGCCGGGCCAGCGGGCCGACTGGTTCACGATTTCGATGAACTCTTTCGCCTGCCGCAGTTCATCTTCGTTGGCATAGAGGATGGCCGAGCGGTATGAGGTGCCGCGATCGTTCCCCTGGCGGTTGAGCGTTGATGGGTTATGCACCCGAAAGAAGAAGTCGAGCAGTTCGCGATAGCTGATCACGGCCGGGTCGTACTCGATCTCCAGCGCCTCGGCATGGCCGGGATGATTCTCGTACGTCGGATGATCATTCTGTCCGCCACAATAACCGGCCTCGGTGTCGCTGACGCCGGGCAGTTGGCGAAAGAGTTCTTCGAAACCCCAGAAACATCCACCGGCAAGAACAGCTTTTGTTGTCATGAACGTAGTCAACTTTTGTGAGCGGCGGGGTTTAACCCCGCCGAGCCGCCAATGCATTCTACGCCAGACCCGGGATCGGGTCACCACCGTAGATATGGTGCGGTCGGTCGGTGCCATCGATCCAGGCGGCAGTGTCGGGGATGCCCAGCGACTGGTAGATCGTCGCAGCCATGTTTTCGGGTCGCTGTGGGTCGTCCTTCGGGTAACCCCCGTCAGCATCCGACGAGCCGATGACGCGCCCGCCAGCGATGCCGCCGCCGGCCAGAAAGATCGACTGCACGGCACCCCAGTGATCGCGCCCGGGGAATTCATAGTGCTGTGGAAGCAGTGAGATCTTTGGTGTGCGACCGAACTCCCCGGCCATCACGATCAATGTGTCTTCGAGCTGGCCCGATTCATGCAGGTCAGTCAGCAGGGCAGACAGGGCGCGATCGGTCGGCGGGAAGAGTTTGTCCTTGAGATGCGGAAACGCGTTGCCGTGCGTATCCCACGACTCGTTGTTGCCGAGGTTCACTTGCACGAGGTTGACGCCGGCATCGATCAGTCGGCGGGCCATCAGCAGCGACCAGCCGAACGAGTTTCGTCCGTACCGGTCCTGTACTTCGTCCTCGGCCTGCGTCACATCGAACGCTCTGCGGATGGCTGGATCGGTCAACAACGATATCGCCGCTTCTCGCGAACGGTCGAAGCCTTCGATCTCGGCATGCCGATCGAGTTCGCGAACCTGCGACTCGATACTTGCCAGCAAGTCGTTCCGCCGTGAGAGACCGCCGTGCGTCAGACCTTGCGGCAGCGACAGGCTGGGGGCCTGAAAAATGCGTTCGTCGGCAGTCCCCCGCCGCTGGTGATCGAAATCGAACTCAGGAAACGCGCCATACGAAAGATTGTGAAAAGGCGACGCTTCGACGAACCAGGGATCGCGCATCGGTCCCATCACTCCCGCGAACTGGCCGGGGATGACGCGACCTGAGTAATGCACCAGTCGCTCGGGTAGCACGACGGCCGGCGGCAGATTGTTTCGGGGAAGGGTCGCATCACCTGCGATCGCGGCGATCGAAGGATGATCGTTGGGAGTGGGGCTGTTCGCATTGAAGCCGACGGGGATGTCGCAGCGCCCCGTCAGCATGATGTGGTGGCCGGCCGAGTGGTCGTTGGAGGGATGCGTCAGCGATCGGCAGATCGACCACAGCGAACTGCACGCGGCTAACCTCGGCAAGTGCTCGCAGATGTCGATTCCCGGCGTTGCCGTCGCGATGGGATTGAACTCGCCGCGAACCGTGTCGGGCGCGTTCGGCTTGAGGTCGAAACTGTCCTGCTGAGCCAGTCCGCCGGAAAGAAAGATATAGATGCACGACTTGGCTCGCGGCGTGGTTCCATCGACAGCCAACGATCGCAGGGCCGACAGGTGACTCATCCCCAATCCCAGCAGTCCGATCGCGCCGGCCTGGAGTGACCCGCGACGCGTGATTGCGGTAGGATGTTGCGGAAGAATCATTTCATCAGGATATGTTGATGAATCAGTTTGAAACAAGAGAGATGCCGACATCCATCACATTTCCGGGCGAAGAACGCTCGAACGCGACACGCCGCTCGCTGACGGAGCATGAGCCGGCCGCACTGCGGACGTTCACTCCGTCGCAGGCCGTGCTAGCGAAGTCGGCCGGGTGTTTCCATTGGACGCCCGAAGGCCGCAAGCTGTTCGACTATTCATCCGGAGTGCTCGTCGCGAACCTGGGTCACAATCCCCGGCGCTGGATGCATCGCTTCGCCGGCTACATGGGCTGGGCTCCCGAGCAGATCACTGGTGAAGGCAAGGGAGACTACTTCGAGGGATTGACGCTCACGGCGTACAACGCGATGACCGACACCGAGCGGAATGCCGTCGAGCGGTTGTTGCGAAACCTGAATCGATGGCCGGGCGGCGGGAGAATGGAGTCGGTCCTCTGGGCGGCCTCTGGTTCCGAAGCGATTCAGAAGGCGCTGTGGGCATGCCTGCATCGAGACCCAAAACGTCAACTCATCGTCGCGACGCGGTACGGCTTTCACGGCAAGAAGGGATTGGCCGACGCGGTGACGGGGAGTGAAACCGATCACGACCGCGATCCGCGCGTGCGGTTCATTGGGTTCCCGCGTGAAGAGATTGATGACCTGAGCAAATTCACTTCGCCGATCGATTTGTCGAAGTATCAGCAAGAACTCGATCAACTCTCGGACACGATCGCGTCACAGGTCTGCTGCCTGATTACCGAACCCTATCTCGGGGGCGGTGGAAGCTATCATCCGCCGCAGGAGTATCATCAGATGCTCCAGGCGTGGTGCCGCAAACACGATGTGGTGTTCATCCTCGATGAGATTCAATCGAACTTCGGCCGCACCGGCTGCATGTACGCCTTCGAGACCTACGGCGTCGAACCCGACATCGTGTGTCTCGGCAAGGGCCTCGGCAACGGCGTGCCGGTGAGCTGTGCCGTCGGGCGACGGGATGTGCTGACCACGCTCAAGTATGGCGAAGGATCCGACACCTGGAGCGCGAATCCGCTCGCCTGCGCAGCCGTGCTGGCCACGCTCGATGAGTTCGAAAACACGAACGTGCTCAACCATGCGCGCGAACTATCGCAAGTCTTCGTGCGCGGCTTGCAGCGACTGAAGGAGACCGGCGTCATCGCGAAAGTCCGCGGCGAAGGGATGGTCTTTGGCATCGAATGCGCGCCGCTGGGTTCACTCACACCGGAACAAGTTGCCAACGAAGTTGTGAAAACCTGTTACGTCGGCAAGGACGGCGTCGGTATTCATCTGCTCGGCGCGTTGGCGGGGAAAGTGATTCGCATTAGCCCGCCGTTGACGATGACGCTGGAGGAAGCTGAGGAAAGCTTGGGGTTGTTGTATGAGTTGGTGAATGGCATGAAACGCTGAGTTTCGCAGTTTCCTACGACCTTGACCCAACGCTACGGCTGCGATTGGCGTACTCTGATCTGAAGAGTTCGACGCGCCGGCGGTACGCCGTCATTTTCGCGTCAAGTTACGCAATTGCGTAGAAGTTACGCCTGACAATGATGTCTGCCAGTACTCAACCAAACACGCCGAAGCCCTGGCTCTCCAGAAGGCGGTTCTGGATGTCGCTGCTTGTCGGCCTGGGCCTCGTGGCAGTGGTGTTTGCGGTGGTCTTGAAAGTGATGTACCTCGACGACGTGCCGCTGCGAGTGTCCCGCGAGACGACGATCCTCACCGAACCGCTCACTGCGGATGGAAGGGTCGACTATGTGGCCGCCGCTGAGTCCGGGCGGTATCCGCCGGAGATGGAAACGGATGAGAATGGATTTCGACTGATCATCCAAGGGCTGGGCCCGAGTTTGCAACACACGCCAGAAACTCGCCAGCAGATCTACGAGAAGCTGGGACTCGATTCCAATGCTCCACCGACGCTGGCATACGAGCAACCCTATCGTGTCTTGGAACGATATGCCCAAGCGGAAGAAACTGCCGGCAACTTGCCAGCGAATATGAACGCCAATCAGTTCCTCGGTCAGCTCGATGCCAAACTGGATGATCCCTGGACGCTCGACGAGTTCCCGATGATGGCGGACTGGTTGACTCAGAACGGGCCGGCGCTCGATCTGGTGGCAGAGGCCGTCCGCAAGCCGGTGTTTGTGATCCCTTGGGCGCAGTTCGACGAAGCGAGTCTGTTCTTCTCAACACCAGGGGAGGAGATACAGCGGATGCGGTCGTTTGCCAGGGGATTCCGGTGTCGCGCTCGTTATCGCATGGCAACCGGCGACGTCGACGGCGCCATCGACGACATCGTCTCTTGCGCGAGAATGGGGCGGCATCTTCAAAATGGCGAGTTCATGACGAAGAAACTCGTCGGCATCGCAAATGAAGCGGTTGCTTTTGCAATCGGTGCGGGCAGCTCGTTGGAACATCAGCCTACCGAAGAACAATGGCAGCGTTTGATCGATGAGCTGAACAACCTGCCGGAACGAGAGACAGATCTGATTTGTCATGAGGTCGAGCGATGGATGGTGCTCAGCGCCATTCAATGCCTTGCACGAAATGATCCGGACAGCGAGCACTTGCTGCATGAAGAACAATGGAATCTGCTCCAGGAACGCAACTACGGCATTGATTGGAACATTGTGATCGAGCGAGTGAACGAGAGGTACGATGAAGCGGTGGCTGGCGCCACGATCACACGCCTTGATCCGGCAACGCTAGACGGATTCATGTCTCGGCCAAGGCGCTCATACCTGATCGGCGAGTTCCTTGCGCCCTCGTTTGTGCCATCGATCGAACAATACCGGGAAGTCCGCAATCGCAACGTCTGCAAGGAGAACATCCTGCGGATCGTCCTCGCCATGCTCCTCTACGAGACGCAGCACGGCACGTTGCCTCCGGCGTTTTCCGTGGATGAACAAGGCCGCCCGCTGCACAGTTGGCGAGTGCTGCTGTTGCCCTATCTGGGGTACGACGAACTCTCTGCGAACATCCGCCTCGATGAGCCGTGGGACAGCGCGCACAACAGGCAGTTTCACAGGGCCGATGTATCAATCTTTCAATGCCCATCACCCGCGCACGGCGCGGGAATGACAAGCTACTCGGTCGTCGAAGGGCCGACCTGCGCGTTCCAGGGCGGCGAAGGGAAGCGGCTCGACACGTTCGGCCCCCGCAGCGCTCATCTGGTTCTCATTGTCGAACGGACTGACGCCGTCAACTGGATGGATCCGACGAGCGAACTCTCTTTTGCCGACGCCTGCATGGGCATCAACTGCCCCGGTGCCAACGGCATGGGCAGCGTGCATGAGGGCGGCGTCCACATCGGCCAACGCTCCGGCCGAGTTACGTTCATCTCCGAGAACATCAAGTTCGACAACATTCCCCGCCTGCTCGAGGGGAAGATCGAGGAGCCGTATTGAGTGGGTTCGTTTTCCGAGTCCATCGCGACACGGGCGTGAAAACACTCTCGGCCTGTTCCGTCTCTCAGTTGAACCTCTCCCCGTCCGGGCAGTCATCATTCTGCACCCAGGGGTCGCCGTGGTTGTGGTAGCCGAGCTGTTCCCAGTAGCCGGGGCGGTCTTCGGCCAATAGCTCGATGCTGCGGAGCCACTTCGCGCTCTTCCAGGCATAGAGCCGCGGTACGATCAGCCTTACCGGGCCGCCGTGGTCGGCATCAAGAGGCTGGCCATCATGCAGGTCGGCCACGAGGGCATCTTCGACGTCGAAGTCGGCCAGCGGCAGGTTCGTCGTCCAGCCCTGATCGTATCCCATCGGGGACACGTACCTGGCCTCGGGCTTTACTCCGGCGCGTGACAGTAGTTCGCGGACGCTTACCCCTTCCCAGAGATTGCCCAATCGGCTCCAGCGCGTGACACAGTGAAAGTCGGCGAACACTTTTACCCGCGGCAGCGCGCTAAACTCTTCCCAGTTGAACTTGAGCGGACGCTCGACCAGTCCGAAGATCTTGAACTCCCAGCGATCGAGCGGCACATGCGGCACGCTGCCGTAATGCAGCACCGGCCATTTACGTGTCCGCACCTGCCCCGGCGGCACCCGCTGCGCGCGATGCGTGTCGGGACTGATGATGATGCCCGGCGTCTGCTGCTGCGGCGATGCCGGTGGACCGGGTTGGTACCTGGGATCTTCCATAGCCTGAAGATTATCTGCGAGCCGTCACTTGGCCGCAACGTGGCCGCAGAAGCGTGGCGATGTTGCGGGCTTCACCCGTTCGCTTTGTTCAGCGCCTGCAAATACGCCAGCGCGCTAGCTTCGATGATGTCGGTACTCACACCCTTGCCGTGGCAGCGTTTGCCAGCCACGTCGATTTCGAGCGTGACTTCACCCTGTGCATCCTTGCCACTCGAGATGCTGTGCACATCATATCCGTCGAGACGGGCGGTGATGCCGGTGATCCGCTCCAGCGCCTTGAAGACCGCGTCGATCGGCCCGTCGCCGGTGGCTGCGTCCCGCTGGACAGGTTCATCGTGATGCTGCATCTCGACCGTCGCGGTCGGGATCGTCCCCGTGCCGCCGAAAACGTGAAAACTGATGAGCTTCCAGTCATCGGGCACCTGCACGATTCGCTGGTTGATGAGCGCCACGATGTCGGAGTCGTAGACCTCTTTCTTCTTGTCGGCCAGCCGAATGAAATCGTCGAATACCTTTTGGAAGGTCTCCTCATCGACCTCGAAGCCCAGCGACTTGACGCGATCGCGAAACGCGTGCCGGCCGCTGTGTTTGCCCAGCACGAGGTTCGCACCGACGAAGCCGACATCCTCGGCATGCATGATTTCATACGTGTCGCGATTCTGCAGGACGCCGTGCTGATGAATGCCCGCCTCGTGCGCGAACGCATTTTGACCGACGATGGCCTTGTTTCGCTGCACTCGCATGCCGGTGATATTCGACACGAGCCGGCTCGTGGGGCAGAGCTTCTGCGTGATGATATTGGTCGTGACGCCGTAATAGTCCTGCCGGGTCTTGAGGGCCATCACCACTTCTTCGAGAGCCGCGTTGCCCGCGCGCTCGCCGAGGCCGTTGATGGTGCATTCGATCTGCCTCGCGCCCGCTTCGACGGCCGCCAGGCTGTTCGCGACCGCCAAGCCGAGATCGTTGTGACAGTGCGTGCTGATCACCGCCTGATCGATGTTGGTGACGTTGTCCTTCAAGTATTTGATGACCTTGAAATAATGGTTCGGCGTCGCGTAACCAACGGTGTCGGGGATGTTGACGGTCGTGGCTCCGGCCGCGATCGTCTTCTCGACGACTTCACAGAGAAAATCGAGTTCGGTGCGGGCGGCGTCCTCGGGTGAGAACTCGACGTTGGGCGTTGTGATGTCGGCGCGGGCGGCCATCTTGTCGCAGGTGTACTTCACCATTTCGACCGCACGGCGGACGATCTCCTCTTTGGCCATCTTGAGCTTAAACTCGCGGTGAATGGCCGACGTGGCGAGAAAGACATGCACCCGTACCTTCTCGGCATCGATGAGGGCGTCCCAAGCCCGGTCGATGTCCTCGGTGCGGCAGCGGGCGAGGCCGGCGATCGTCGTGCGCGACCCGAACTCGCGGGCCACCCGCTGCACGGCCTCGAAGTCGCCGGGCGAGGCGATCGGGAATCCCGCCTCGATGACGTCGATCCCCAACTCGACAAGAGCCTTGGCGACTTCGAGCTTGGCTGCTGTATCCATACTGCACCCCGGCGACTGCTCGCCATCGCGGAGCGTGGTGTCGAAGATTGTGACGACTGAGTTGGTGTCGGTGGGCATTGGCTTAGTGTGACGGCTGATGGCTTATGGCGAATGGTCTATTGTCTACGAAAAAACCCCGAGGATTCTTTTGGAGAAGCCTCAGGGTCGGTGTGTATGCGGCGGCAAACTGTTCCCGGACCTAAGACCTCCCTTGAGGAGGCAGGCTAAGCAGCAGGCCGAGAAGCAGATTGTGAGCCATTTTCGATTCTACTCTTGAATTCTGGTCGTTGAACCAGGTGCTGGACAAACTCTACTCCGCAAGGTTCGGGGGAGTCAAGCGATTTGTCGGAGAAGGGAGAGAGTAAGGAGTTGGCAGTAGGGAGTAGGAGCCAACTATGCCCACCGATGTCCAAGACCAACGACTCAAGTCACGCTAACATACGCGGCGGAGGTAAACCATGCGCATTGCGACTGGCGGCATCTGTCACGAGACGAGCACCTTCGCCAACACCCGCACTACGGTCGAGAGTTTCGCGTCCGGGTTCGGGCTGTTTCGTGGCGGTGATATTATCGAACGCTTTCGCGGGGCCAATACCTGCACCGGCGGCTTCATTGATGGGGCCGAGCGGCTTGGGTTCGAACTGGTGCCGCTTGTCTGGGGGTTCGCCTATCCCAGCGGACTGATCCTCGCGGACGAATACGCCGCACTGAAGCAGGAGTTTCTCGATCGGCTCCAACATGCCGGACCCATTGACGGCGTGTTGCTCGATCAGCACGGGGCGATGGTCGTTGAGGGGATCGAGGACGCCGACGGTGATTTCATAGCAGCCGTGCGCGAAGCAGTGGGACCGAAGTGTCCCGTTATCGTGACGTTCGACCTGCACGGGAATCACACCCTGCAGCGTTGTCAGGCGGCGACCGCCGTCATCGGGTTCGACACCTATCCGCACATCGACATGGCCGAGCGCGGGTTGGAGGCGGCGAACATGATGGTCGCCACGCTAAGCGGGCAGATTCGGCCGGTGGTGTCGTTCAAACCGATCCCCCTCTTCTGGAGCGCGGCGTGCCAGATTACGGCTCATCCGCCGATGGACGAAGTGCTCCGGCAGGTGCATGCGCTGGAGCAGCGACCGGGCATTCTGTCGGTGACGATTTCCACCGGCTTCCCCTGGGCCGACATCGAGAACATGGGGGCGAGCGTAATCGTCGTCGCCGATCGCGACATGACGCTGGCTGAGCAGACCGCAAACGAACTCGTCGACTGGGTCTGGCAGCGGCGCGAACGCTGGCACCGCTTGCCAGTTTCGGTCAGCGACGCACTGGCTCAAGGGGAGGCGATCGGCAAGTACCCAATCATCCTGGCCGATCAGGCCGACAACACCGGCGGCGGCGCGGGAGGCGACTCGACCGAAATCCTACGGACGTTCCTCGAACGGCGGATGAAGGACTCGCTCCTGCTCTATATCGTCGATTCTCAAGTGGCACGGCAGGCGCATGTCGTCGGCGTTGGCGGTGCGCTCGATATCGACATCGGCGGCAAGTCGGACCCGGGACAGGGGCTGCCAGTGAAGATGCATGCGAAGGTGCGAGGCATCTCGAATGGCGCATTCACGTATGATGGACCGATGTTCGCGGGACTGACCGGCAATATGGGTTGCTCGGCGTGGCTGGAGCAGGACGGCGTGCATGTCGTAATCGTGACAGCCGCCGAACAACCCCTCGGCCCGGCGTTTGGGAAGACGCTGGGGATCGACTGCCGGTCGATGCGGGTGATCGCGGTCAAGTCGGCTGTGCACTTTCGCGCGAGCTTCGAGCCGATGGCGGGCAGCATCTTCAACGTCGACACGCAGGCCGTGCACACGCACGACTTTACGAAGCTGAAATACAATCGCCGACGGCGGCCGATGTATCCGATTGATGGACTATGAATGCAGTCCAGCTACTCTATAGGGAACGCCCTCCGTGGCGTTCCGCCTTGCGGGACTGCGGGTTGCTGAGAGTCAATTGTTCTCGTGACGTTTCGACTGCAATCATGCGAGGTCGTTGTTCACGAGAATGCGGTCCAGGCGATGCACACGACATCCCGCTCCCGGAATGCCACTGAGGGCATTCCCTACAGAAGCAACCCTGCCGTCTCTGTAATCGCGACTGGATCACACTGGACACGCCGCCCAACGCTGTCATCATTTCTCAATCTGAGTCGTGGCTCCTTCTAAGGGAAAACATGTCTGCTCGCTCATGGTCGCTGTCGCTGTTATGCCTGCTCCCACTCACGTCATCCGCCGATGCCAATGACCGCTGGATGCAGTTTCGGGGGCCGGGCGCGCTCGGGGTGGCGGATGGACAGAACCTGCCCGTCCGCTGGTCGGAGACCGAGCATCTCGCCTGGAAGAAGGAGATCCCCGGTCGTGGCTGGTCATCGCCGATCATCGTGGATGGGCGCATCTATCTGACGAACGTCGTCAGCACCGGCGAGGTCGAAGCGGCGACCCGCGGTCTGTACTTCGGGGGCGAGCGATTCGAACAGCCCGATACGCCACACATCTGGCAAGTGCTCTGCCTGGATCTAGCGACCGGCGAACCGGTGTGGGAGAAGACCGTGCACGAGGGAGTTCCTCCGCGGTCGATGCACATCAAGAACAGCTACGCGTCGGAAACACCTGTCACCGACGGCGAGCGGGTCTACGCCTACTTCGGCAACGTCGGCGTCTTCTGCCTGACGCTCGACGGCGAACTCGTATGGGAGCATCCGCTCGAACCACATGCGACGCGATTCGAGTGGGGGCCAGCCGCGTCGCCCGCACTGCATGAGGGTCGGCTATATATCGTCAACGACAACGAAGATGCCTCGTACCTGCTGGCTCTCGATGCCGCCACCGGTGATGAAATCTGGCAGGTCGACCGCGACGAAAGCAGCAACTGGTCGACGCCGTTCATTTGGGAAAACGAACTCCGAACAGAGATCATCGCACCCGGATCGGGCATAACGCGCTCATACGATCTCGATGGCAACGTGCTCTACGAATTTGGCGGAGCATCAGCCATCACGATCGCCACGCCGTATGCTCACAACGGGTTGCTCTACGTAAGTTCGGGCTATGTGATGGACCCGCGCAAGCCGATCTGGGCGATTCGTCCCGGCGCGAGCGGCGACATCTCGCTCGGTCTGTTCGAGAACTCGAACGATTCGATCGCCTGGTGCGTGAAGGATGCCGCCCCGTACAACCCCACGACGCTCGTGTATGGCGATCAACTGTACGTGCTGCTCGACCGGGGGTTCGTGGCGAGCTACGACGCCGCGACCGGGGAAATGATCTATGACCGACAGCGGTTGCCGGCAGGTCAGGCGTTCACGGCCTCGCCCTGGGCGTACGATGGGCACGTCTTCTTCCTCAACGAGTTCGGCGTGACGTTCGTGATGAAAGCCGGCAGGGAGTTCGAACTGGTCGGCACCAACGAACTCGACAACGAGCCGATCTACATGTCGACGCCGTCGATGGCAAGCGGCAAGCTGCTCATTCGCTCGTCGGAGGCGTTGTACTGCTTTCAGGAGTAGCGATACGGTAGAGGGCTTCGTCGGTGCGGATCAGCAGTGAATGCTCCACCGCGATCGGCGAAGCCATGATGCCCCCCGGCAGCGAGTTGGTGACGATCTCTTCCGGCTTGTCGCCCGGCGGAAAAATGTGCGTGTTGCCTTCTTCGCTGCAGAGATAGATCCGCCCATCGGCGTACAGCGGCGAGGCAGCGAAGTTGCCGCCGAAGCGATTGACCCAGAGTCTCTCGCCAGATACCGCATCGATACAGGTGAGGACGCCAGTATCCGACAGCAGATAGATCCTGCCGTCGACCAGAAGGGGCGAAGGCGTTTGTGAGACCGGTCCGCCGAACTTCCAGGCGACATGTGATTCCGTGACATCTCCCTGGCCGGAAACATCGACCGCCCAGAGTTCGGTGTCGTAGAAGCCCGTGCATAGATACGTAAAGCCGTCGCCATAGACGGGCGCGGGTACATTCGAGAAGCCGACGTAGCGCACATGCCAGAGCTCATCGCCGGTGCGCGGATCGTAGGCGTGCGCCTGGTCGGCCCCGATCGAGATCACCATCGGCTGGCCGTCATGTTCAATGAGCAACGGCGTCGAGAAGGCGCGGTGATTGATCGGATCGTCACGGAAGGGGGCGCTGCGTTCTCTGTGCCAGCGGGGCTGACCCGTGGCCGTGTCGAGGGCGACGACATACATGTGATCGGCCCCATCACAAGGGATGATCAGCAGGTCTTCGTACAGCACGGGTGAACTGCCGGGGCCACCCTGATGTTCGATCTTGAGGTTCTCGTTTCGCCACAAGACATCACCGGTCGTCGTGTCGAGACACGCGGTGCCATACGTGCCGAAGTGGCAAAAGAGACGGCCCTCGTCGATGCAGGGCGTGGGAGAAGCGTAAGTGTTGTCCTGGTGAATCTCTTCGATCTCGGCGGGATCGTGATTGAAAATGATCACGCGGTGCAGGATTTCTCCGGTCTCGTAATCGAGGCCGATGGCTCCGAGGGCGGTGCCGTCAGGGGCGGATGTCGTCACCCAGACCTGGCCGTTCATCACGACGGGGGAGGAGTGTCCGCGGCCTTCGAGCGGCGTTCGCCAGACGACGTTCTCTTCGGCGTCCCATTGTGTCGGCAATGCGGTGGCGTCAGCATGTCCCTGTCCCGCGGGGCCGCGAAACTGCGGCCAGTACGCTTCGTCGGCGCGCGCGATCGCAGCAATACAGAAGGAAGCGACGGCAAGCAGGGTGACGCTGCGATGAGAGAATTGAAGCATCGCGACAACGTATCGCGATCGTGCAAACGTGACAACGGCAGTTGACCGCAGGTATGTCGCCTTTCGCTCCGCGAAAGAAGCGTAGCGGCGGCTGTCCCCAGCCGCCGAGACCAAAGAGAACGACGCGCTCCCTGTTTCGGCCCGCGCCCCGATGACGTCCATCTGCGTTGCCCCGCGTCTGGGGACAGACGCGGCTACAAAGAATTGACAGGTTCTCCGCGAAAGAATCGCCGGAAGAGAGATCGGTCCCTGTTTCGCGAGTCGATCGAGAGGAGTGTCCAATTCTGCCACCTGCGCTGCTTTCGCGGAGCGAAAGGCGACTTTGGCACTCACTCTATCAGCTCTCGTTGTTGTCAAGCGGCATCACGACAAGCAGCCTGTTCGCCAGTTCGACGTGCTGGGCCGGAGTGAGTTCTTCCGCCCGCGTTTTCTCCGGTAGCGACAGTTCGGCGAGGACGGCGTCGATCGTGGCTCGATCGAGCCGGTCGCGATAGTGACTGGCCAGCACGCCGCCCAGCAGCTTGCGGCGCTGACCGAACGCACTGCGGACGTAGTCCAGGAAGAAACCTCGATCACGAATCCGTTGGCGTTTCTCGACGTTGGGCGTGATCCGCACGATGGCCGAGTCGACCTTGGGACGCGGCCAGAAGACCTGCGGTGTGAGCTTCTTCAGGATCTCGACCCGGCATTGCGCCTGCAGCCAGACCGACATCGCGCCGTAGTGATCGCTGTCCGGGCCGGCCTTCATCCGCTGGGCAAGTTCGAGCTGAATGGTGATGACCATCATTGTCCACGGCAGATCGGTCGCCACAAGATTCGACACAAGCGGAGTCGCGATGCTGTAAGGGAGATTCGCGACGAGCTTGAGCTCTCGCTCGGGCGCTTCATGCAAGCGTTTCTCGACTTCGGCGAGCACCACGTCGTTGATGTGGTTCTTGTTCTTGAGGGCGTCGCAATGCAGCAGCGTGACGTTGACCTTGCCGGCGACGGCCGCGGACGCAAGCTGATGCATGTTGGCGTCGTACTCCACCGAGACGACGTGACCCGCCTCATGGGACAGGTAAGTCGTCAACCCGCCGGTCCCGGCCCCGACTTCGAGCACGATGTCATCAATAGTGAGTTCCGCCTGCGCGACAGCGAACTCGATGAGGTTGATGTCGATCAGAAAGTTCTGACCGAGTTCATGCCGGGGATGCAGCCCCAGATCCTCGAAGAGCTGCATCAGGTGGGTGCGCGTCTGGCGTTTCTCATTGGGCATGACAACGGCTTGCAATTATCCCGCCGCTCGCGCTGAGGGCGATGGTGATCGATTTCACTTCAATCGGGATTCCACGGCTTCGAGTTTGCCCGAGCGGGCGGAATCGAGAGCCTTGAGCATGATTTCGGTGACGTGCCAGGCCGTGCGGGCATCGGTGAGCGGCGGCTGAGAACGCTGGCGAATGCACCGCGCCCACAACTGATGTGAATTCTCCGCCGGGAACTCTGACGTGTCCACCTTCGTGTTCGACAAGGGAGCATCTTCATCGACGATCGATGTCGGCTTGTACCAGACGAGATCGCCCGTCAGCGGCGGATTCACCACCTTGCCCTGCGTACCATGCACCGAGAACCCATAGGTGCGCGCGCCATCACACCAACCGGTCTCGGCCATGCCGATCGCGCCCGACTCGAACTCGAGGATGGCGGCCGCCGTGTCCTCAAGGGTAGTCGGTTTCGCGACCGTGCGACAACGGCACATGACGCTCGTCACCGACCCCAAGAGGGCCACGAGGTGGGCGATCGCGTAGACTCCCATGTCGAAGAGCGCCCCGACGTCGGCACGCTTCGCGTCGAAGAACCAGAGTTCTTCCTCGTCCTCTTCTTCGAGAATGGCCTGGATCGTGGCGTAATAGACTTCGGGGCCGCCGTGACTGAATCGTGATGTGGCCGATGAGATCGTTCCCAGCGCGCCGTCGGCAATCAGTTTGCGAGCCGCGAGCACCGGCGGACGCGCGACGTGCGGCAAGGCGAGCACCGTGCGATCCGTCGACTCGGCTGCGGTCACGAAGTCGCGGGCTTCCTTGAGTGACGTGCTCAATGGCTTTTGCATGTGCACATGCTTGCCGGCCGCCAGAGCCGCGAGGCCGTACTTCACATGCAGCGGATGCGGCAACGCCACGACCACTGCGTCGATGTTCGGGTCGGCGATCACTTCGTCATAAGTATTGCTCCAACGCGGGACATTGAACTTGCGGCATAACGTCTCGAGCCGGCTCTGCCTGCGTCCGGCGAGCACCGCGACCTCGACGCCGGGTGTGCCGACGAGTTCGGGGAGATGCAGCTTGGCCGCGATGCCGCCCGCTCCAATGATGCCGACACGTAACGGTTGCATAAAGTCGCCTTTCGCGGAGTGGTTGGCATTTTTTGTAGCCGTGTCTGTCCCCAGACACGGGGCAACTTGCGTGGACGTTATCCGGTCGTCGAGTCACAACAGGGGGCGGGTCGTCTCCTTCGGTCTCGGCGGCTGGGGACAGCCGCCGCTACGCTGCTTTCGTTCCACGAATCGCGGCTAACGTAGCAATCGGCTCGATCAGGGACGAGTCAGCCGATAGAGCGTCAAGCCCGGTCGCGACCAGATTTCCCTTCCCGGCCAATCCCGAAACTCGTCCTCCAGATGCAGCTCGGACAGCACGCTCTCGACGGTTTGATCGAATTCTCCTTCGCGCGACACCACGATAATGGCCATGTCGTCGCGTGTGTTCTCATTCATTGGCAGATCGAAGTGTTTCCAATCGATCCCTAGGCGATCGGCATAGTACTTGAGCGGTGCGGAGGCCGGGCAGACCGTGATGATCGGCTCCGCGGGCGCCAGTTCCGCCTTGAGAAAAGCGGCTGCCTCGCTGGCTGCGGCAGCCGGGCCCGATTCCGTGGAGTGTGCGATCGGATCCTTGACAATGATCGTCGCGGCCGGCCAGACCACCATGGCACCGATGAGCGCAGCCATCAGGATGCCGGCCCATTTTTGCGCGCGTGGTGCTTGCAGCTTCCCGCACCAACCCCAGGCAGTGAACACCGCCAATGCGGGAATGAGATACAGCCAGACTCGCGAAGGTGGATGAACTCGCTGCAACATCGGTACGCCGAACACGGGGAAGACCAGTGCAAGTAATAGCAAAAGTCGTGGGGACCAACGGTCGGGACGAGTTGCGACTCCTACGATGCCGAAAATCCACAAGCAGCGAACCGGAATGGGAACATCCCGCCAGACGAGGGCCTGTCCGCGCAGAGCGACTTCGACCCACATGCCGAACCACTCTCCAATCGACATCGGCGTGACATACCCATTGCCCGCGAGCGCCGACACTCCGCCGACCAGCAGCGCGGGAAGATACAGCAACCCCGCGATGACGATGGTCGACACCCAGCCTCCGAACAGCCAAAGCCGGAGTTCGCGGCGAATCATTGGCGGAATTGGCTCGTTGATGGCAGCCGAATCGCGTGACGCCGCTTCGCGCCTCAGTCCGCGAATCTCCGGATCCCAGAGGATGAGAAATGTCACCATCAGCAGCGGATAGAGCATCACGGGAACCGTCCAGAACCCCAAGGCGCCCGCGACGACGCTGATACCCGCGAAACACAGATTTCGCGACAACACTGCTTCCCGAGCAGCGATCCAGCAGACCAGAGTCAGGCACGTCATCAGCGTGTAGCCGCGCCCCAGCGTCGAGTACTCGATCGACGGCGACGACACCGCCACACACAGGCCGGACAGCATTCCCGAGAAGCGAAGTATTCGCAGGTCAGCACAAGTCGGCCGGGCGAGTGAATACGTCAGCCACCCCGTCAGCACGCACGTCATCACACCTGCCGCGAGTGCGGTCAGCCGAATCGCCCAGAGTGATGAACCGAAACAGCGAATGGCCACGGCCATGCACAGATTGTGAAACACATGGTTGTTCGGCTGATCGTACTTCGAGACAGTCACGACCAGGGGCTGCGAGGCGTAGTCGAGCCAGCTAATGGCCTCGTCGAAGCGAATCGGCTGCTCGATCCAGGGGAGCCTGATGGACAGCGCGGCCACGGCGATGATCAGCAGCCACATCCATTCCCTACTCCATGCCTCTGTGCTTCCTTTCCAAGCGGTCAGGGCATCCTTCCGGAAGCGATGCATCCAACATCCGGGAGACTGCAACCACGCATTCGGCGCCGTCAACCAGAGCAACGCGCTGCCGACAAGCAGTGTCCCGAGCATGGCACTCGCGGTTTGCAGGCGCGTGTGCAAGGGCGGCGTGTACGGGTCCGCCGACCCGTCGAATGCCGAGGCATCGAGCCAGGAGCGAACGACCGTGTAGGGGAGCAGCAGGCCCAGCAGCATGACCGCGCCGATCGCTCCGGACAGAATCGCGGGCCACCGCGATCGGTGTGCCGAAGGGTTTTCGTTCTCGGTGTCGCGATCCAAAGTCAGCAAGCTCCCCTGCGGTCGACGAAGGCTCTCACAAGGCAATCCCCGTGAATTTCCAGACGATGTACTTGTCGGATGTCGGTTCGCAGTTTAGAACAGTGGCGTGCATCGCCATAAGGGCCGCATCCTCAATACCAAACTCATCCAGGAATCCACGAACCCTTTCGGCCTGCGAATCCAGGCATCAGAGGATCGTGTGTTCGTATCACGACAGGAACGATGCATGCCAGCCTGGCCCGGTGGACCTTGTCCCGAATGCGGAGACGTGATGCCCGCCAACCTCGTGCGGTGCGCCGTCTGTCGAGCGCTGCTGAACTCGGATCTCAACCCCCGCATGATCTATGCGCCCGACTTCGCCCCCCTGCCCGAACTGCGGGCTGCGATCGATGTGACGGTGAAGGGCTACTTCATCAACTGTCCCAAGTGCCGGCAGGTGCTGAGGGTCGCCAGCCAGTTCGTCGGGAAGCATGTGCAATGCAAACATTGCTCGGCCGACTTCCACTGCCATCCCGGTGAGCACACGGGCATTCTCTGCGATGCCGTCTACCTCGCCTGCCCCAAATGCCATAAGGAACTGCGCGCGGCAGAGAAATACGTTGGCGAGCGCGTTGCCTGCAAATACTGCGGTGAGGGGCTGAGGATTACGCAACCGGCGTGAGGAGAGGGGCATTCCGCAGCCTCATCTTCTTCGTCCTCAACTTCTCAGTTAGTTCTCGTTCGCTCGCTCCGCGTGTATCAACACCGCCACTTCGATCTCCTCGGCTGCCGTGCGCTCGGCAGGGCGTTGGAGTTCGAGGCGGACGCCGTAGGTGTGCACCCCGCGAACGATCACCTGCACGTCGGAATCACCGGGCTGCAGCGGTTCGCAGTCCACGTCGGGGACGCTCGCCATGGCGGGGACGATCGGAATGTCGGCCGTCGCGGTGCGCTGACCGGTTGCAAAGTAGATCTTTAGAGTGCCTTCGAGTTCATCTCCCAATTCGCCTTCCCTGCGGATCCAGCGCTGAGAGAATGTTTCCTCTTCGGGAACGACCGGAGGCTCATTGTTCTGAGCAGCAGCCGTCGGCTGTGCGGCAGGGAGGCGAGTCTCCGCTGTCACAGGCTTTGGGGGAGTCGGATCGACGGTGTGTCGGTCCGGTGGCGAGGCGACATCACGCGACAAGTAGGCCCTGGCCTCGCCTCGACGATACAACAGCCACAGCGACAGGCCCGTGAACAAGCCCGTCAGTGACCATAGCAGAGCCAGCATCCCCGCAGTGAGATTACGTCCCAGCACCATGGCGGTCAGCAGTGGGCACACGATCGCGACGGCTGTCGCCCCCATCGGCCAAGGATTGAAAGCATCGCTCGAATCTCGTGCGACAATGCGGCAGCGATACCAGGCAGCGCCGCCGGCAATCAGCGTCAACGCCAGATAGACGCCGACGACCGGCAGTGCGCGAAGCCCCCGATCCAGATGGCCTCCCACTGCTCTCGCGACGACGATTGTCGTAAACAGCACCACAGCGAGTGAGACGGACATCGACGCGGCATGCAGAGCGCGTGCTCTTTGCCGCGTTGCGTCGGCGGATTCCGAACGAGATTCGCGGTGGTCAGTCATTGGGAGGCGGAAAACACGCACACTGGGCGGGTGGATCATAGCCTTGCAGTCCCGTCAGGCAGAACCGTTGCGGCCTGCTTCGTCGAATTCGTCGGCGCATAATCCTGCTGATGCGGAAAACTTTGCCGGGCGAGCAGGCGTCAATCTCGGATCAATTCTCACCCACGTCACGACTGGGGAAGTGCCCGCTAACGCTGCGATCGTACCGCAGCAGGGCGTTTCGGCTCCCAAACCCCGGAAAGTCTGCAGAGAGGGTGTTGCGGTTCTTTGCGGGACTGCGCATTGTGGCCTATGGTGATGCAGTGGGTCCGAGGTTGGGCAGGCGTCACCTGATCCCGTCGAATTCGTACCGCCCCTGATGCTGGGGAACGATGCCCGGGATTGAGTCACGAGTCATGGGACGGATCGAATCACACGCGACGATCGCACCCGTATCGCGACTGACGTTTCGCAGAGGGGATGGCATGCAGGGGTTTCACACATTCTGTATCGGGATCATCGCGGCTGTCGGCCTCGTCTGGACCTCGCTGGCCGCTCATGCCGCCGTCGACCCCGCCTGGGTGGCCGACGAGCGGACTGCCGTCGTGCAAGGTCAACGGCTCGAGCACGACCTCGAATGGCGCGACGCCATCGAACTCTACGAACAGGCCCTGGAGCAATGGCCGGAGAACGAGCACCTCACTTACGGGCTGCGCCGCGCTCAGTTCCAGTTCACGATTCAGCGCCGTTATGAAGACCGCACGTTTCACGAGGATCTGCTGACGCTCCCGCGTGCGGAAGCTTTCAGCCTCTTCGAACAAGTTCTCGAAAACATCCGCAGTTACTACGTCGAAGACATCACCACCACGTCGGTCGTCGCGCATGGCACCGAAAGCCTGTGGTTGGCTCTCGATAATCCCACTTTCATTGAAACACATCTAGCCGGAGTTCCCGCCGATCGCATTGCGGCCTATCGCCAGAATTTGCGTGAGAACTACTGGAACAATGAAGTCGCATCTCGAGCGGGAGCACGCCGGCTCGTCGAGGAACTGTGTGCCTCGGCACAGTCGCAACTGGGCCTGCAGGACACCGCGGTCGTCATGGAATTCGTCTTTGGAGCCTGCAACTGCCTCGATGACTACAGCGCGGTCCTCACGCCCGGTAAGCGGGAAGACCTCTATAACAACATCGCCGGCGAGTTTGTCGGCATCGGCATCGTGATGGAAGCCGACCCCGGTCATGGCATGTTGCTTGTCAATATTCTCCCTGAGAGTCCGGCGGGGGAACAGGGTCTGCGGCCCGGCGAGTGGATTCAAACCATCGACGGCGTCGACTGCTCGGAGATGAGCACCGACGAAGGCGCGGGCCTGTTGACCGGTCCCGATGGAAGCATGGTCGTGCTGGGGGTCATGTCGCCCGCCGACAGCCGTGTTCGCCGCGTCGTATGCAACCGCCGTCGCGTGGAAGTGAAGAGCGTCTCCGTGGCTGAAATCATCGATTCAGAACGCGGTATCGGTTACATCCAGATGACCGGCTTCTCGCAGTCCACGACTCGCGAAATGCAGGAAGCCCTCCAGCAACTCCAGCAGCAGGGGATGCGTTCCCTGATCTGGGATTTGCGGGGCAATCCCGGCGGCCTCCTGTCGGCTGCCGTCGAGACACTCGACCTGTTCGTCGATGAAGGTGTGCTCGTATCGACCAAGGGCCGGTTGTGGGATCAGAACCTGACGTATTCCGCCCATCGGCTGGGTACGCTCGATGTCCCGCTGGTACTGCTCATCGACGAGAACAGCGCCAGCGCCAGCGAGATCGTGGCCGGAGCGGTCCGGGACCACCATCGCGGGACAATCGTGGGGCGTCACTCCTACGGGAAATGGTCGGTACAGACGATTTACGACACGGCCGACGACACGGGCATTCGGCTGACGACCGCACGTTTCTATTCTCCCGCAGGCCACACTTATACTGGTGTCGGCATCGAGCCCGAAGTCGTCGTCGAGTTGACTGAGGAAGAAGCCGCCGCGTTCCGCCCGATGGGCGAAGTCGATGTGGCCGGCGACCGCGACATTCAGGCCGCATTGGAAGTCATTGGCAGCACTCCGCAATTCACTCAGAGATGAGCGACTCGTCCCCTCGCACGCCGCTATGGATTACCGAGGGGCGTGGGTTGGGGCCGACATTGGGTTGGTCGTTCCACAGTGAAGGAGGCATCACTGGCTTGGCGCTGGCTCGCGAAGCATGCGAGTTCTGGGTCGCGGATGCTTCCTGCACGTTGACCAGGCTCAACCGTCGGGGTCAAATCGAGGGGCTCTCGCGCTTGTCGGAACCAGCCACGCTGCTGGCGATCGCCGACACCGGCCATTGGGGAGCAGTTCTCGAGTCGGAAACGACGGTCCATCGCTTCGACCGCAACCTGCAGTTCGTGTGGAGCCTCGTTTTTGACGAGCCGGTCACTGCGCTGGCGATTTCCCCTTTCGGCCAATCGCTGGCCGTCGCTCTCGCCGACGGAACCACGCGCATCTACAACGAAGCCAAGCGCAAGACCGCCGAGTTCGAGACGCTCAGGCCGCTTTCCTATCTCTGCTTTTGTGCTGCCGAGCCGCTCCTGTTCGCGGCGGCCGAGCATGGGCTGGTTTGCTGCCACTCCCTGCAGGGCACCGAGGTCTGGCAGCAACGCACCTGGTCTGCTTGCGGCGGCCTGAACATCACCGGAGACGGCGAACTGCTGTATCTGATCGGTTTCAACCAGGGAATTCAGACCTTCGATGGGGACGGACGCAACGTCGGCTCGTACATGCTCGATGGCACCATCCACCGGTTGGCCGTCAGTTTCGATCCCCAGCGGTTGATCGCTTCCACCGTGGAGCAGCATCTCTACTGGATCGACGCCGACGGGCAACTTCTCTGGGCGACCGTGACGCCCGCGGTCGTATCGGGACTGGTCTGCGATCCCCTCGGAGAATGGGCCGTCATCGGGCTCGACTCTGGGGAAGTCCTATTCCTGGACTGGCAAGGTCCGAGTCAGAAGAAGGCGAAGTGACCGGCCGCTCCCTTCGATGCCGCTTTGTGAAAACCTGATCTCGCAATCTTCGAGAGAATTGTTACACTTCGAGCGTGATTCTCCCTGCGAATTGGAGATGGATCGCATCCTCAACCCTGTTCACCGAATCCAAGGAAGGTCGAGCATGTCCCGACGACAGTATCAGCCCGGCGACTGGGTGGTCTTTCGTATCACCAAGTTCGGCGATCATCCGGGTCCGCGGGCCGAGAACGTCATCCCCGCTCGGCATGGCGACTCGTACCGGTATACCGTGGACAAGTTCTGGATCGTGGTCGGCTTTACGACCGACGGACAGTTGTCACTCAGAACGCGTCGCGGCAAGGAACATGTCGTCGCCACCAACGACCTGCGACTGCGCAAAGCCAACCTCTGGGAACGCTGGCGCTATCGCGCTCGATTCGAGGAAATTCAGCGGACTCAGTTTGCCGGCCTCGCCGGTCAAGGCGAACCCAAGTCACGCTCGACCGTGATGTCAGGTGGGTGAAGAGAGGCTCCAGGCGATAGGCTTTAGGAGTTGACTCGCGCCGCATCCGCGATCAATGGGATTACTCGCTTGCCTCATCCCGTGAATAGACTCGTGATCGGCTCACCGGCAGCTAGTCGATGCGGGCGACCCAGGGTGTCATGGATCTCGTGGGCCGCCTCGAAGCCGAAGCGATGATAGATCGTGGCGGCGATGTCTCCCGGGGTGACGGGGTCGACGGCGGGATACGCGGCAATGCGGTCGCTCGCTCCGTACACCGCCCCTCCCTGAATGCCGCCGCCGGCCATCAGCACCGTGTAGCAGTCGGGCCAATGGTCGCGGCCCGCGTCGCCGTTGATCGTCGGAGTGCGTCCGAACTCCCCCATCGCGACAACGAGCGTCGTATCGAGGAGGCCGCGTTCATCGAGATCGGTGATGAGCGTTGCCAGTCCCCGGTCGGCCTGTGGCAGCAGATGATTCTTGTGCTGGTTGGCGCACTTGAAGTGCGCGTCCCAATTCTGTCCCTGCTGCTGGAAGTCGTAGACATTAACGAACGGCACACCGGCTTCAACGAGCCGCCGCGCGAGCAACAGGTTCTGTCCCCGCATGTGCCGGGCGTAGCCCATTTCGCTGCCATTGCCTCCGCCGCCACCCTCGCCAACGGAGACTGCTTCGTTGCCGAAACCATAACGCTCGCGAAGTGCTGCGGGTTCGGACGACAGATCGATCGCGCGGTGCAGCGCGTCGGAATCGAGCAGGCGATAGGCGGTGTCATAATACCTGCGCAGCGCGGTTGGCTCGGTCTGTATCGGATCGAGCGTCTGCAGCAATTGAGCGCGTTGTGTAGTGCGGTCGCGGTTGAGTCCGTCGGCCCGTGTGAGCGCACTTGAGTTGTAGAGTCGCGCCTGGGCGTCAACCTCGATCTTGATGGGTTCATACGAGTTGCCGAGAAAGCCGCCCCCCTGGCACGGCACCGGATGCACATTCCGAAACGTGAACGGCAACGCCGCGAACGGCACATCGGCCCCGTGGTGCTGATTGAGGTACGCCAGAGCCCCGCCGAAGCTGGGATACTCCTGAGGCTGCGGCGCAAACAGTTCGCGATCGGGCCCGGCCAGCGGCCGGCCTGTGAGGGCGTGAATCGAAGCCGAGTCGTGCAAGCGGGCCTGATGCGTGACGCTGCGAATGAGGGCGACCTTGTGCATCACCCGCGACATCTCGGGCAGATGCTCGCTGATGAACACGCCGGGAGCCGACGTGGCGATCGGCTGAAACTCTCCGCGCACCGTGTCGGGTGCGTTCGGCTTCATGTCGTAGGTCTCAAGCTGGCTCGGCCCCCCGTAGTAAAAGACGAGGATGCAGGCCTGCACCCGCGATTCCGTTGGCGCGGCGATCGCACTGGCCTGCCACAATCCCCCCAGCGACAACCCGGCCGACCCCGCACTGAACTGCAGGAGCCGACGGCGGGTGAGGAGGTCGAGCGGGTGCATGGCGGGTGCGTGAGACATCAAGCCGATGTCGGCGGGGTGACATCACCATATCAAACTTGGCAGATGTTTTAAGTAGCGGGTCGAGAAAAGTTGAGGGAATTCACGGCATGAAGGACGCAAGTTGGAGTTCCGACGGCTGCTGTGAAGAAGAAGAAGAACGAGGAGGAGGAGAGGGGAACACGGATTCATATCCACTCGACCGGATACGAAGCGGCGGCCTCGTTACGGTTGCGCTCCAAGCGCTGAGAGTCGAGAAATGAGAGACGAGAATGTGACTTCTCGCCCCCCATTTCTCTCTTCCCAGAACACCGATTCCAGCGGTCGTTTCGCTTCACCTTCTGGCCATCAGCCATTCGCTATTAGAGGTATGCACTTGACTCAACCGCCCCCCGGATGTTGTGGTTGTCGGAGTTTTCCGATGGGGACCGGATCGACTGTGACCGCCTGCTGGGC
>JANNSB010000645.1:0-4953 GCA_031402175.1 Planctomycetaceae bacterium | reverse complement strand
TGGGTCATGTGTGTCTGCTGGATCTGGCCGATCAGACCTATCCCGGTTCCGAAGGACGCAGTGACATCGGCTGGCCGACTTGGACCGTCCCCGTGCTGCGCTGGGCCAAGGAACAGGGGGGCGTCACCGGCTATCCACATTCCGACATGCGGGTTGATCCCGCAGGCGCGGCGGCGGAACTGCTTAAGCGGCTCGATCTCAACCTGAGCAACGGCATCGATCGTGGCGAGGCCGACTATCCGCTGCTGCCGATGACGTTTGATGAAATCGAAGTGGATGAAGACGGCGTCCTCACAGAAGCCGAACTCATCATGGCCTGCGATCGCGCGGGGAACGAGCTGCCCAATCTCGTGTTGCCCGCGATGAACGGAGCTGGCGCGATGGAGATCTTCGTGGCCGTGAATGAAGGAGTCTGCGACTTCAACAGCGCGATGGATACCGGCCGCATCGGCGAATGGAACACATGGTATCACATCATGAACTGCGGCTACCCGCTCAAGATTTCGGGAGAGACCGACTTCCCCTGCATGTCGAGCACTCGCGTCGGCCAGGGCAGAGTTTACGTGCGACTGGCTGATGGCCCCGTCGATCGCGTCGATTTCGGCGAGTGGTGTGACGGAGTGGCCGCCGGCCGCAGTTATGTCTCCGACGGCTTCGCCCACGCGCTGGAGTTCGCGGTGAATGATGTTCGTCCCGGCGATGGAGACGTGACACTCGAATCACCCGGCTCGGTGACGGTGAACGCAACAGTCTCATTCGCCGAAGAAGTCCCCATCGCCGTCTCGCACGGCACCTTGAGCACCGACGAAGGCCGGCGGGAAGTCGGCGACACTCGCGTGCTGCATGCCCCACGGCAGGACGGCACCGTGGTCGGCGGCGATCGGCTCATCGAACTGATCGTCAACGGCGAAGTCGCCGCCTCGCAAGTGGTCCCCGCCGACGGCGAAGAACATGCACTGACGTGGGACGTGCCGATCGACAAGAGCAGTTGGGTGGCGCTGCGTCAGTTCCCGCAACTGCACACGAACCCCGTGAACGTGATCCTGGCCGGCGAGCCGATCCGCGCCTCACAAGCGAGCGCCCTGTGGTGCGCGGCGTGCGTCGAACTCTGCTGGACGAACCGCAACCAGTTCATCAGCGAAGCGGAACGACCCGCTGCGGAAGAGGCGTATCAGCGGGCGGTGGCGAGGTATCTGGAGATAGCGGCGGAGGGGGAGTGAGGCGCTGCTGCACAATCTTGCCATTCGTCCGACGAGTGGCGGGTGCGCACTGCGCAGCAGAAGCACCCGTAGCATGCGTTTCGGGAGCTTTCGTTTCACGGTGCGCCCCCACCGTCGTATCATGTGAATGGCTCATTGAGGGGAGTTGGGAGTCTGACGCAATCTTGCCATTGGTCCTGGAAGACAGTATTGAAGATGCTCCTCTTTGGCGAGTCGAATCATCCATCACTCTGGAGACACCTTCATTATGACTTGTCTGTTTTTTCGCGTTGATCGTTTCGCCGTATGGTCGGCACTGCTGGCGTTGGCGTGCGTCGTATTCGAGGCGTCTCGCGCCAGTGCCGGGGAACTCGCCACGCTCGCCGTCGGAGGTGCGATTCGCGGGCCCGTCTACTGCGGGGGCGGACGCATGTTTGCCGAACAGCGGTACGGCGGCGACATCTACGAATGGAACAGTCAGGACCAGGGCTGGGCCAAGATCGGCGAGCCCGGCAATGCGTTCGCCGTTGACGATCGCGGACGGCTGTTCGGCACCAACGAAGCCGGCGAGTTCGAGTACACTGGTCGGCCGAACGAATGGAATCAGGTCGGGAATCCGGTTCGCGACATCATGGCCGGTGGGGATCGGCTCTATGCCGCCGAGTTGGAGAGGATCGTTGCATACAGCGGAACCGCCTTCGACTGGACGCAGATCGGCGTCAGGGCGCTCGAACTCGTCGTCGATAGCGAGGGGCGTTTGTATGCTCAGAACTTGGATAAGGGAGTTGAGCTCTACAAAGGTGACAACCAAGGCTGGGAATTGATCGGCGGAGCATCGGACGACCTGATCGCCGGTGGCGGGCGGCTCTGCAGCATCGCACCCGGCACCGGCGACATCTGGCAATACGACGGCACGCCCATGCAATGGACCCGCATCGGCGGCCCTGGCCAAAGCTTCGCCATCGATGACCAGGGACACGTTTACGGCACTCCCGATGGACGCAGCATCTATCAGTACGCGAACGTGCCCGACCAATGGACCCATATCACCAATTGCGACACGCGAACTCTCTGGGCCGGCAATGACGGCGTGGTCTGGTACGACCGGCAGACCGAGTCGCTGATGCAATACCGCCCGGGGGACGTGGAGTAAGCGACCGCAATTTAGCGATGGGTGGCGGGTGCGCACGGTGGCAATCACACGGCCGACACGGCCGTGGCCCGTCACCGCTTCAACCCCTCGATCACGCTGATCTCCCCCGCCGTCGCGACGATCCGCGAAAGGGCGAAGCCGGCGGAGGCGAATAGGTCGGCGTACTCGTCGGCCGTCCGCTCCTTGCCGCCGGGGATCAGCAGCATCACCAGGTCGAGCAGCTTGCCGCCGAACGGGTCGTTGCCCGGGGGGATCACGCTTTCGATCACCAGCAGCCTGCCGCGCTCCGGCAGCACCGCGTGAATGTTGCGGAGGATCGTCCGGCACTGCTCATCATTCCAATCATGAATGATGTGCCGCATCAGATAGGCATCCGCCCCCGCCGGCACGGCTGCGAAGAAGTCGCCCGCTTCAAGTCGGCAACGAACTGCGAGTCCCGCGGCCTCGACGAGTTGAGCAGCCCGCGCGACGACGTGCGGCAGATCGAACAACAGCCCCTGCATCTGCGTGTGCCGAGCGAGCATGCGGATGAGTTGCGACCCGTTGCCGCCGCCGATGTCGGCCAGCACCTTGATGCTGGAGAAGTCGTAGGCGTCAAGCACATCATCGGTTTCGCGACCATGAATGCCGACCATCGCCGCATCGAAGATGGCCGCCTGCTCGGGGTGCTTCCCCAGGTAGTCGAAGATCGGCTCGCCGTACACCTTGTCGAACGCCTTCTGGCCGGTGCGAATGCTGTACTCGATCTCGCTCCAGGAGTGAAACTGCTCGGCTCCCATCATCAGCGAGAGTGCTCGTTTTGAGCCGGGGACGTCACTGCGCAACGGTTCGGCGAGAGGCGTGAGCGCGAACCGCCTCGGTTCGACTTCGACAAAAACGCCCACACTGGCGAGAGCACGCAGCAGTCGATAGAGAGACTCGGGATGGGTTGACGTCTCGGCTGCCAAATCCTGAATGTCGCGCGGGCCGGCGACGAGATGATCGGCGATACCAAACTTCGCGGCCGCGTAAATCGCCTGTGAGATCCAGTATCCGCTGATCATGCGGTCGAGCTGCCGGCTGGGGGATGCGTCGTTCATGGGCCGTCCTGTGTGTCTTTCATTAGCAGGCGGATGGCCGATAGCTTATGGCCGATAGCCAGAGGCACTTCGTTTAACGCCCAGCCGCAGGCGCCGGCTGATCGGTGGTGTGTGCGATCCATTGTAGGTAGACATTCAAATCTGCGGCAGGCCTCAAGCCTTCCTGAAGCCCGAAGCCTGAGGCCTGAAGTCTCTCTCCCCGGACACCCGCGCAACACGGCATGTTCAATCTGTTCCACAACATCCCCGATTCGCTTCCGGACGAGGTCTGCGAAACCCTGCTCGATGCCGACGAGGTGCGCATCGAACGCATCATCTCGCAGGGACACGCTTCCCCCGCGGACTTCTGGTATGACCAGGACGAGCATGAATGGGTCGTCGTGCTGCAGGGAGCGGCGCGACTGCGCGTGGCCGACGAATTGATCGAACTGCAGCCGGGTGACTCACACTACATACCGGCTCACACGAAGCACCGCGTCGAATGGACCACGCCCGACCAACCCACGATCTGGCTGGCGGTGCATTTCAAGTAGTGGTCTGTCTATCGTTCAATGTCAGGTGGCCCAGACATTCCTGTCTGGTCGAATCGCATCACAAGCCTCAATCCTACCGGACATTCTTTGATAGAAGGACCAGTAGTCGTCGGACGCTGGCTGATGGCCATTCGCTGATCGCAGATTGCTGATGGCCAGAGACGCCTTGTTGAACGCCCGGCCGCAGAGGTGCCGGCTGATCGCTGGTGGAGGCGATCAATCGTGAGCGACGTTGGCTATTGGCTGATGGCCAGCGGCGGGCGCAAGCCATTCTAAAGCCAATAGCCCAGAGTCCAGCGTAACGCCTCTCCCCTCGGACCAGCCCCGTCAGCGGCGATCGAGAATAGCCCAGGACGCAAGTCCTGGGTTCGCGAGCTGGCTAATAGCCGATGATGGATGCTCCCTCTCCCCCGCGATCACCCTTCGCGACAAAACAGAGCCGACTGCGGGGGAGAGGGGGCGAGCAGTGCAGTCTCCCACATCAAGGCTCATCCCCGCGCTCGGCATGTCTGCCCTGCTTCGCGATGCAGACATGGCACCCAAAACACGCCACCCTGACGACACAACGCAGCGCTCACTCCGCAATCGCACCGGCGGCCAAGCCGTCCAGTGCCACGCAATTCAGACGGATTCACCAGTGGCACCGCCGCTACCTCGCCGCCTGGATCGCAATGAAGCGGGCGAGTCGGCGCGTGAGTCGCTCGGGTTTGCGAAGGTCACATTCCCACACCACTATCACTCGCCAACCGGCTCGACGAAGTGCCGCTATCGTGCGTCGATCGCGAACCTTTGTCGCGGCCCGTTTACGCTTCCAGAATGTAACATTGGACGGTGGAGTGGCATGTCTTGGGTGCCATGCCTGCATCGCGGAGATCGCGAAGCAGGGCAGGCATGCCGGGCGCGGGGATGGGCCTCGATGTCGGAGACTCTGTCGCCCCTTTCGGGGCTTGCGCTGGTTGTGTGTTCGCGAACCCAGGACTTGCGTCCTG
>JANNSB010000644.1:0-3603 GCA_031402175.1 Planctomycetaceae bacterium | reverse complement strand
GTCGTGGGGAGTCACCCCTTAGTGTCGCCGTCCGGGAGGGTGATGCTCCCGCCGATCCGGCCTCAGTTCAGAAGATAGATCGCGGATTTGCCGGATGACGCGGGTCTTCGCGGATCTGCAACGAATCCAAGTTTCTCTGATCCGCGGGAATCCGCCAAATCCGCATCATCGGCGGTCCATTCCGTCACTTGTTGGCACGCTGCATCAAATCGAGTGCTGCTCCACCGCCGGCCTGCGGTCGCGAGGCGCACTCAAGATCGGAATCAGACACAGCGCGACAGCCGCCAGCATCAGTTTGCCGCGCAGCGACTCATCGACGCTGATCTCCCTCAGCCAGTCGATGTAGGCTGCGGGTTTCGCGACCTGAACGCGGGGACGCTGCGAGACATCGGCAAAGTTCGTCCGCAGTGATGTATCGACGACGATTGTCTCCTCACTGTCCGACTCGACTCGCCATTCCGCTCGCGCCAGCTCCTCCAGGATCCTCGGCTCCCGTTCGATGGTCGCGACCATCTCTTCCATCTGCCGTGTCTGCGCGTGCAACTGTTCGAGTTGCGCCCGGCTGGCGGCCTGCTGACGCGAATGCTCTTCCCAGACGACGATGCGGGGAGCGAGAGTCAGAACGGCATAGACCGTGCCGGCCAGCAGGATCGAAGACCAGCCCAGCAGCGAGTTCCAGAGATTGAGCCGAGTACGGACCATGGGCGCATGAGCAAGTGACCATTTCTCCGATCGGATGACGCGAGACAATGACGATTGTCATTTGTCACTTGTCATTGGTCATTTGGGATGGGAAGGCGAGTCCTCTCAGATATTCGGCAGAATCGTCACTCGCGGCAATACTGCGTGGTGCTCAATTCGAAAACATGAAAATGACAACGAGGCTGAAAACCACCTTGTATGCCAGGAAAATGCCGGCTGCGATGGAAGCGCGCTTCACCGACATGCTGCACAGGGCCGAGATGAGCAATCCGCCCACTAAGGCCCCGAAGAACAACGATACCCATGCTCCCAGCGTGCCGGCTATCGGAGCGAGCGCCATTGCGATGCCGATTGTCGCGAATGCTGTCCCAAACGCGCAGACGATCACCCGCCACCAGTCGGGAAAGTCACCTTCCTCCATGGCCGCGATGATCACGCCCAATACCGTCGCATCGAGCAGCAGCCAAAGGAACCACATGCGACAGCCTTTCTTTCGGGACTATAATCGACTTATTGCCGCGTGAACCCGCCCGCCGCGAAGTCGGCCTGCGCCTTCTCTTCCTGCTCGGCAGACACTTCGGGGTTCGGCGTGGCATCGATCTCGATCTCGCCGCGAATCCAGCGGACGGCCGTCTCGATCGAATCGAGATACGCCTCGTTCGTCCACGAAGTCTCGTTGTGGCCGAGGTTGTTGTAGTAGACGTGGCCGTCGCCGTAATCCTTGATCCAGCAGACCGGAACGTGATAGCCGTGCTCGGTCGGGATCGCGCTTCCCGTCGGGCTGCCGGCGTAGTTCAGGCTCATCAGCACCCGCACTTTTTCCGGCTGCCAGTGGCGGTACATGTAGATTTCGTCCTGAATAACGAACTCCGAACCGAACGGCTGCATCAGCACGTTGTCGGGTTCGTGGACTGTCATCGTCACAGTATCGCCGGCATTCCACGGATGCCCGATGAAGGTGGCACCCATCATGTCCCAGTACGGCTCGTATTCGTGAAGCGTATCGCCCGCCGAATGGAACCCGAGCACGCCGTGACCTTCCTGCCTGGCCCACTCGTTGAAAAAGTATTCTCGATCTTCCTCGGCGATCGGCAGATCGAGCGTCGTGTAGAAGGCGACGAGGTCGTAATTCTCCAGGTTCTCTTTCGTGAAATCGCTTTCGCAGTCCTGCGTGCAGTCGACCGTGAAGAGTCCGGTCTGCTGACCAAGCTGCGTCAAAGCCACCTCGGCCGGCGCGAGCTGCCCATCCGTGCGATGCACCGAACCGTGCTCGTACCCCATGCTCTGCGTGACGAACAACATCCTGCTATCGGGTTTGTCGGCCTTCGGAGGATCGTCGGCACGGAGCGACGATGGTGCGATGGCAAATAGGGTCAAAGTAACGAGGGAAATTGAGCGGAGTGAAATGTGCATGGGTGGTTCCTGCGGAGTGTCGTGAAACTCGGCGAAAAACTCATCATCGTACCGGACGCGGATTGATGCAACCGATCAGATTCGGCGACGGAGATGAGCATGCGACTACAGCGACTGGCACCACGCCTGCTTCGCGATGTAAGCAATTCCGCACCGTCGCTCTCGAACTAATCGAGATCTTTCACAAAGCTGATGGCCTTGGATACAAAGGCGGAATCGACCCACCTGGGAGGACTCCTCTGAATTGACACCTTTCCGTCGAAGTTCCCAAATACCTTCCGCATCTCAGGCGATAGGACTTTTAGTGGCTTTCCAGAACGATCGGTGCCTTCGGAACTGATCCGGTATGCTTTCTTGAGTAAACGGCTTCCCTGCCCACCTTTGACCAGAACCAATTGCTCCCGTTGAATCTTGAAGACGGACGGGTATCTGACATGGAAGTTTTGACCGAACTCCGACTGCAATGTCTGTTTGGTGAAGTCGGTCGCCATCCCCGCCATCTCGACCACGAAGTATCCGACGATGTACAAGCCGGGACATTGTTCGTGCATCCAGCCCGCCTCCGCGTCCCACTTCTCCAAGCCGCAATAAAAAATCAGAAGGTCTCCAGCCGTCAGCTTTCGCAACGACCGTTTTGGGGGCGTTGGGTCGCCGTAGGTGAAGGTGTCGAACTCCGGGTCGAGGTGGATGTGCTTCTGTGCCATCTTTTCCCGCTGTGTCACCGGGAAAAAACCTGATAGCGGAATCCCGTTTCGACTGAGGCAGGTGCCGTATTTGTGGACGCTGACGCCCTTGTTGTCGGGGATGCAGATGAACTCATACGTGCCGTCCTTGAACAACGGTCCTTGAATGCCGCCGCTGCCTGAGTCGATCCCAACACGAAGCAAGACCGCTTTTGTCATTCGAGCGGTCCTAACTGCGCGACTAATTCTTGCAACGAAGACCATTTGAAGTAGTTTCGGCAGTGGTCTTCGGCGAAGTAGATCATTGGCTCGTCCCACAGGAATGTCCACTTGGGATCTGCAACTAGCAGTGGGGGATTTCGAGTTTTGGAAGCACATTGATAGTTGATGTCATTGCGCCATCCTGTGTCGCTTCGGTTCTTGCGGTGAGTGTGTCGTGTGGGCATCACGTAGCGACTCGGTGAGAACCGCGCTTTACCAGACGGAGTCGGTGACATTGGCTTGAATATGTCGCCAAGAAAATGGGAGTCTGCAGCCTTGGCGTTTCTACCTACGTCGTCCTTGGCTTATGTGAGCGGCTAAGACAGAGTATAGAAGAGCCTTGTTCACCTGATCCACCTCCTGAGCAGATCAGGATCCTGATCTTCTGAAGGCCAAAGGGATGGGGTAGGCGAAGGATGTTCGCTACCCGTGAGTCGTCGTTAGGCAAAACGCACTGGAAATAAGCCAAAACAGGCTCAATCAAAAATCGAGAGTGAATGATTTTCACTATGCTTCGCCTAGCCTACTAGCTGGATGTTCTTTT